>NZ_DAISXZ010000057.1:0-15306 GCF_036825565.1 Tepidimonas sp.
AGCTGCCCCCGGGGGGCAGCTCCAGGTGGGCGGGCATGGCCAGGTGTGCCGGTAGCGCTCGCGGGCGTCGGCCCGCCTCGGGCGCTTTCGGGGGGGCGGGCGAGCGGCTCCGGTTGTTGCCGCGCAGATAGCGGTTACGGCTGTCGCGGCCGCTGCCGGTGTGGCCCAGAGGCGGCAGGTATTGCGACAGCTCTTCCAGCGCACGCTGGTACACGTCGCGCTTGAATTCGATCACCAGATCGAGCGGCACCCAGTAGTCGTTCCAGCGCCAGGCGTCGAATTCGGGGTGATCCGTGGCGCGCAGGTTCAGGTTCCAGTCGCCGCTGACCAGGCGCAGCAAAAACCAGATCTGCTTTTGGCCTTTGTAGTGGCCACGCGCGTCGCGGCGGATGTAGCGATCCGGCACCTCGTAGCGCAACCAGCCCCGTGTGCGGGCGATGACCGCCACGTGCTCCGGGCGCAGGCCGATCTCCTCGTGCAGCTCCCGGTACATCGCCTGTTCCGGGGTCTCGCCGCGGTCGATACCGCCTTGCGGGAACTGCCAGGAGTGGGTGCGGATGCGCTTGCCCCAAAACACCTGGTTCTTCTGGTTGAGCAGGATGATGCCGACATTGGGCCTGAAGCCATCTCTGTCAAGCATAATCGACCCCAATTTTCAAAAACTGTCTCGATTATGCATCGCAGGTCGGGATTTGTGTCGCCATGAAAGCCTCCCAGTTCTTCATCTCTACCCTCAAGGAAGCCCCGGCCGACGCCGAGGTCGTCAGCCACCGGCTCATGCTGCGCGCCGGCATGATCAGGAAGCTCGGTGCCGGCATCTACACCTACATGCCCATGGGGCTGCGCGTCATCCAGAAGGTGGAGCGCATCGTGCGCGAGGAGATGAACCGCGCCGGAGCCATCGAGCTGGTCATGCCGATAGTGCAGCCCGCCGAGCTGTGGCAGGAGACCGGCCGCTTCGCGAAAATGGGCCCGGAGCTGCTGCGCATCAAAGACCGGCACGAGCGCGACTTCGTCGTGCAGCCCACCAGCGAGGAGGTCGTCACCGACATCGCGCGCCAGGAGCTGAAGAGCTACAAGCAGCTGCCGAAGAACTTCTACCAGATCCAGACCAAGTTCCGCGACGAGCGCCGCCCGCGCTTTGGCCTGATGCGCGGGCGCGAGTTCATCATGAAGGACGCCTACAGCTTCGACCGCGACGCCGAGAGCGCGCAGCGCAGCTACCAGATCATGGCGCAGGCGTACCGGCGCATCTTCGATCGCTTCGGGCTGCGCTACCGCGCGGTGGCGGCCGACAGCGGTGCCATCGGCGGCGACCTGAGCGAGGAGTTCCAGGTAATGGCCGCCACCGGCGAGGACGCCATTGTCTACTGCCCGACCAGCGACTACGCCGCCAACCTGGAAAAGGCCGAGGCGCTGCCGCCTGCAGGCCCGCGCCCGGCGGCGGCGCAGCCGCTGAGCAAGGTTGCCACGCCGGGCCGCAGCACCTGTGTGCAGGTGGCCGAGTTGCTGGGCGTGCCGCTTGCGCGCACCGTCAAATCCATCGTGCTGGCCACCGACGAAGTCAACGAGCGCGACGAAATCGTGGCCACCCGGATCTGGCTGCTGCTGCTGCGCGGCGACCACGAGATGAACGAGGTCAAGGTGGGCAAGGTACCGGGGCTGGACCTGGGGTTTCGTTTCGCCACCGAGGCCGAAATCGTGGCCCACTTCGGCTGCAAGCCGGGTTATCTGGGGCCGGTGGGGTTGAAGCAGCCTGTCACCATCGTCGCCGACCGCGAGGTGGCCGTCATGGCCGACTGGATCTGCGGTGCCAACGAGGTGGATTTTCACCTGAGCGGCGTCAACTGGGGGCGCGACCTGCCGGAGCCGGACTTGGTGGCCGACCTTCGCAACGTCGTGGCCGGCGACCCGTCGCCGGACGGCCGCGGGGTGCTGGCGATCGAGCGCGGCATCGAAGTCGGGCATGTGTTCTACCTCGGCACCAAGTACAGCCGGGCGATGAACGCCACCTTCCTCGATGAGGATGGCAAGCCCAAGCCGTTCGAGATGGGCTGCTACGGCATCGGCATCACGCGCCTGCCGGCGGCGGCCATCGAGCAGAACCACGACGAGCGCGGCATCATCTGGCCGGACGCGATCGCGCCGTTCACAGTGGTGATCTGCCCGATCGGCATGGACCGCAGCCCCACCGTGCGCGAGGCCGCCGAGCGCCTGCACGACGAGCTGGCCGCGCTCGGCGTGGACGTGATGCTGGACGACCGCGGCGAGCGGCCCGGGGCCATGTTTGCCGACTGGGAGCTGATCGGCGTGCCGCACCGCGTCACCCTTGGCGAGCGCGGGCTCAAGGACGGTCTGGTCGAATACCAGCACCGGCGCGACACCGCGGCCACGCCCGTGCCGCTGGCCGACATCGTGGGGTGGTTGCGCGAGCGCATCACGGGGTGATCATGGACCTGGCCCGCGGGCCTGCGCTAGACCGGCGCCGCTGCCTGGGGCGCCTGGCAGGGTGGGTCGCGCCGGCGCTCGCCTGCGCGGTCGCCGGGCCGGCCTGGGCCGGGGCGCAGATCGAGGAGCCGCTGTCGGACGCCGTGCGCCATGCGCTGCGGGCGGCCGTCGAGCAGCTCGACCCGCCGGAGCCGGAGTTTTTGACGGCCGAGGAGCGGCTGGCCTACCTGCGATGGTTGGGCCGGGCGAGTTGGCAGTTGCGGCGCCGCAAGCCGGAGCCGCAGGCGCGCATCGATTTTTTGCAGACCGCGTGGTACGAGAGCAAACGCGCCGGCCTGGACACGGCGCTGGTGCTGGGGCTGATCGAAGTCGAAAGTGCCTTTCGCAAGTACGCCATCTCCCGCGTTGGGGCGCGGGGCTACATGCAGGTGATGCCGTTCTGGACCCGGGTCATCGGCGACGGGGATCCGGACAAGCTGTTCCACCTGCAGACCAACCTGCGCTACGGTTGCGTGATCCTGCGCCACTACCTGCAGCGCGAGCGCGGGGACCTGTTTTTGGCCCTGGGGCGCTACAACGGCAGCCGTGGCCGCTCGGCCTATCCGAACGCCGTGTTTGCCGCCGAGCGCCGCTGGCGTCTGGCGTGAGCCACGCCCTCACTGCAAAAACCCGATGCGCGGGCGCGCGCCCGACGCAGCGGGCAGGTCCCGCACCTCGATGCGGTCGCGTCGATCCAGCCGGGCGTTGCCGAAGCCGGTCATGAGGGCGCGTCGCATCTCGCGCGGGGCCAGCCCTGCGAGCTGGTCCAGCACATCGTCGCCGGGTTCTTCGTCGAACAGTCGGCCCCAGTCGTGCGCGGCGCGCAGCCGCTGGTAGAGCTGGCGCGCAATGCCACGGGCCTCGTCGCGTGTGGGCGGGGCGATTTCGAACACATTCATGCGGTTGAGGATGGGGTCCGGAATGGTCCGCTCGTCATTCGCGGTGGTGATCCAGATGACCTGGCTGGCATCGATGGGCACCTCGGCGAACTCGTCCACGAAGCGCTGCGCCGTCTGCGGCTCCAGCAGGCCGTAGAGGGCGCCCAGGGGGTCGTACTGCGCATCGCTGGCTTTGTCGATTTCGTCCACCACCAGCACCGGGTTGGCGTAATTGCCTTCCACCAGGGCCTCGAACACCTTGCCGGGCTTGGCGCCTTTCCATTGCGACGATGAGCCCGACAACAGCCAGCCGGCGGTCATCGAACTCATGGGCACCAGGGTCATGGTGGTGGCCAGCAGATCGGCGAGCTGCTGGGCGAAGTGGGTTTTGCCAACGCCCGGCGGCCCCAGCAGCAGCAGGGGGGTGATCTCCAGGCTGTCGCTGCTTTCCTGCGCCAGCGCGACGTGGCGCCGCACGTCATCGAGCACGGCGCGGAAATTGGGCAACTGCTCGTACAGCGGCTCCAGATCGGGCACGCCGGAGGGCTTGACCGCGAAGCGCTGCGGGCCGCGCTCCAGCATGCGCTCGTAGGTTTGGCACAACGTCGCCTGTTCGCGATCGTTGCCCTGGGCCTTCAGGCGCCGCAGGCGCTGCTCGACCTCCTCGGGGCTAAAGACGTCGCGCACCCGCGCGATCGGCAAGCCGCGGGTGGTGGGGATGGCGGGAACGGGGTTGGCTTCCATGGCACTCTCCTTCGACGACCAATCCTGCGGCCATTGAAGCATGGACCGTGCCAGCGGCCCAACCCGGGCAATCCCGGATGGCGCATCTGCGCCGCTGGCGCGACCTTATGAGGTTGATGCCCCGAGGAGCTGTTGCAGCTCGCCGGACTCGTACATCTCCATCATGATGTCCGAGCCGCCGACAAACTCCCCGCGCACATAGAGTTGCGGAATGGTCGGCCAGTTGCTGTATTCCTTGATGCCCTGGCGGATTTCGGGGTCCTCCAGCACATTGACCGTGACGAGGCTCTTGGGATCGACCCCGCAGGCCTTGAGGATTTGCACCGCGCGGCCGGAAAAGCCGCACATCGGAAAGCTCGCCGTGCCCTTCATGAACAGCACGAGGTCGTGGGATTTGACCAGTTGGTCGATGCGCTGCTGTACGTCGCTCATGGGTCCCTGCGAATGAGGTGATGAAAACCCTGGATTATCGCCAGTCCCCCGACCCGTGGGATGCGCGGGCGCCCATGCCCCCGCCGGGGGCGGTATCACCCCGGCCAGCGGCCGCCGGTGCAGCGGCGGTGGCCGCCCAGGTCGCGCCGATGGCCGATGTCACGCCAACCCCAGTGTTGCAGCAAGGCGGCCACCGCGTCGGCCTGGTCCCAGCCGTGTTCCAGCAGCAGCCAGCCGCCGGGCTCCAGCCGCGCAGGGGCGCCGGCGACGATGGCACGCAGGTCGTCCAGCCCATCCACCCCCCCGACCAGGGCGTCGATGGGCTCGTGCCGCAAGGCGCCCAGGTGCGGGTCGTCGGCGCGCAGATAGGGCGGATTCGCGACGATCAGGTCGAAGCGTGCCGGCCACGAGGGGGTATCGACCGTGCCGGTGTCATCGGTTGCCAACGGCCAGGGTCGCCAGCCGGACCACCAGTGTCCCTGTACCCAGCGCACCGGCAGCCCCAGCCGCCGCCCGTTGGCCGCGGCCACGGTCAGGGCGTTGGTGCTCTGGTCTAGGCCCCAGACGGTCGCACCCGGCCGGGCGTGCTGGAGGGCCAGGGCGATGGCACCGCTGCCGGTGCCCAGGTCTAACACCCGCACGCCCGCGCGCGCAGGCAGCACCGCCAGTGCCCAGTCCACCAGGGTTTCGGTGTCGGGGCGGGGGTCCAGCACGCGCGCGTCCACCTGCAAGGTCAGGCCATAGAAGCCGCGCTCACCGGTCAGGTACGCCAGCGGCTCCCCGTCGATTCTGCGCTGACACAGGGCCGCGTAGCGCGCGGCGGCCTCTGGCGTCAACGGGGCGTCGTCGTGGGCCAGCAGCCAGGCCCGGTCCGCCAGCGGTCGCTGCAGCGCATGCAGGAGCAGCCACTGGGCGTCCAGCCGGTCCATGCCCCGCGCCTGGGCTGCCCGCAGCGCGTCGCGCAGGGTGGACGGCGCGCCCGCACCGCGGGCCGGTGGGGCGTTGGGGGGCGCATCCATGTCCGGTCGGGGCGAATCAGGCGGCGCCGGTGGCCCGCGCTTCCAGCTCGGCCATCAGCTCCGCGCCGTGCACCAGCTGCAGCCCGTGGATCAGATCGTCCAAATCCCCCTCGAGCACGGCTGGCAGCTTGTACAGGGTCAGGTTGATGCGGTGATCCGTGACCCGGCCCTGGGGAAAGTTGTAGGTGCGGATGCGGTCGCTGCGGTCGCCGCTGCCGATCAGGCCCTTGCGCGTGGCGGCCTCGCGGGCCTCGCGCTCGCGGCGCTCGCGCTCCTGCAGGCGCGCCAACAGCACTTGCAGCGCGCGGGCCTTGTTGCGGTGCTGGCTGCGGTCGTCCTGGCATTCGGCTACCAGGCCCGTGGGTAGGTGCGTGATACGCACAGCCGAATCGGTCTTGTTGACGTGCTGGCCGCCAGCACCACTGGCGCGGAAGGTGTCGATGCGCAGTTCGGCGGGGTTGATCTGGACCGTCTGCGCTTCGTCCGGTTCGGGCAGCACGGCTACGGTGCAGGCGCTGGTGTGGATGCGCCCTTGCGACTCCGTGACCGGCACCCGCTGCACGCGGTGTCCGCCGGACTCGAAGCGCAGCCGCCCATAGGCGCCCCGGCCGACGATGCGCAGCACAACCTCCTTGCTGCCGCCGAGCTCACTCGGGGATTCGCTGATGACCTCGGCGCGCCAGCCCTGCCGCTCGGCGTCGCGGACGTACATGCGCGCCAGTTCGGCGGCGAACAGCGCCGCCTCCTCGCCGCCGGTGCCGGCGCGGATTTCGACGAAGGCATTGCGCTCGTCGTCGGGGTCGCGCGGCAGCAGCAGGGTGTGCAGTTGCGCGGCCAGGGCGTCGAGCTCGGCCTGCGCCGCGGCTTCCTCGTCCGCGGCCAGCACGGCCAGGGCCGCGTCGCCGCTAAGCTGGGCCTCGGCGGCCAGCTGCCGGGCGCCGTCCCGATCGGCCTCGCGCTGCAGGTAGCGCCGATAGGGTTGGACGATGGCGTCGGTCTCGGCGTGCTCGCGCGTCAGTGCGCGAAAGCGTTCCAGGTCGGTGGTCGCATCCGGCGCCGCCAGTTGGGCGTCCAGCTCGTGCAGGCGCAGGCGCAGGCGCTCGAGCGTCTCGCGAACGAAAGGCTTCATGGGCGTGGGGCGGGCCCGTGCGCGGTGCCGGAGCGCGCGGCCGGTGCATCCAGCCGTCCGCGCAGGAACAGGCGCGACACCACCTCGGCCGTGTGGCGGCGGCTCGCCTCGTCCCCGCTGTGCAGCTCGGCCAACGCGCCGTGCAGCATTTTTTGCGTCAGTCCGCGCGAGAGCGCCTCCAGCACAGTGTCCACATCCTCGCCACGGGCCAGCAGGCGCCGCGCGCGGGCGATTTCGGCCGTGCGCCAGGCGTCGGTCTGCGCCTGCAAATCGCGGATCAGCGCGACCACGCCCGCGTTTGGATCGCGCTGGCGCAGCCAGTGCATGAAGCTCTGCACGCCAGCGTCGATGATGGCCTCGGCCTGCGCGACGGCGGCCTGGCGCTGATCTTTGCCGGTCTGCACGACCGCGGCCAGATCGTCCACGGTGTAGAGGTAGACGTCGTCGAGAGCCTTGACTTCGGCCTCGATGTCGCGCGGGACGGCCAGATCGACCATGAACATGGGGCGGTGGCGGCGGCGCTTGAGCGCGCTTTCCACCATGCCCAGCCCGATCAGTGGCAGCGTGCTGGCGGTGCAGCTCACCACAGCGTCGAACTCGTGCAGCCGGGCCGGCAGGTCGGACAGGCGCATGACCTCGGCCCCGAACCGGGCGGCCAGCTTTTCGCCGCGCTCCAGCGTGCGGTTGGCAATGACCATCGCGCGCGGCTGGCGCGCCGCGAAGTGGGTGGCGGCCAGCTCGATCATCTCGCCCGCGCCGACGAACAGGATGCCGATGTCGCGCAGGTCCTCGAACAACTGACCGGCCAGCCGCACCGCCGCTGCCGCCATGCTGATGGAGTGGGCGCCGATTTCGGTGCTGCTGCGCACCTGTTTGGCGACCGCGAACGAGCGCTGGAACAGCTGGTGCAGCGTAGTGCCGAGTGCGCCGGCTTCGTCTGCGACGCGCACCGCGTCCTTCAGTTGACCAAGGATCTGGGCCTCGCCCAGCACCATGCTGTCCAGCCCGCTGGCGACGCGAAAGGCGTGGCGTGCCGCCGCGTCCTCGCGCAGCACATAGGCGTGCTGCATCAGTGTCTCGGCGGGCACGCCCGCGGTCTCCGCCAGCCAGTTTGCGGCCGGCTCGATCAGCGGCTCGTCGGCGGCGCAGTACAGCTCGGTTCGGTTACAGGTGGACAGCAGGGCGGCTTCGGGCTGGCGCGCCACCGACGCGCGAAACTGCCGCAGCGCCTCGGGCACCTGGTCGAGGGCGAAGGCAAACCGCCCCCGCACATCGAGCGGGGCCGTTTGGTGGTTGATGCCGAGCGCCCAGACTGCCATGGTTGCGGATTATAAAATTTCGGGCTCCGTGGATGCCCTGGCCCTGCTTCTCCATCTGCTCAACCTCGTGGCGCCGGCCTGGGGTCTGGCGGCGCTGCTGGCGTCGGCACTGGCCTGGCGGGGCCGTGCGCGCCCGCGCTGGCGCGCCGGGCTGGCGCATGGGGCATGGCTGGGGGTGTGGGGCTCGGCCGTGCTAATCGCGGGCCTGGTGCTGTCCGGCCGGGACGGCCGCATGGCCACCTACGCCGCGCTGGTGGGGGTGATGGGCGCGGTCGCGGCCTGGCGCGACGGGGTCGGACGCCGATGACCCCCACGGGTATCGGGGCGCGGACCCTGATGCCAGTGGTGCTGTGGTGCGCTGCGGTAACATCCGGTCCCCGTGTCGGCCGCCGCGCCTCCCCAGCGGGCCCCGCCGGCGCGCGGTCCGCCAGCCGCTACCGCCCATGAACGCTCCGACGCCCCTTCACGCCCTGCTCGACGCCGAGCCCGACGCCCCGCGCCTGCGCGAGATTCCGTACAACTACACCTCGTTTTCGGACCGGGAGATCGTCCTGCGGCTGCTGGGCGCCCGCGCCTGGGCGCTGCTGGAGCAACTGCGACGTGAGCGCGCCACCGGCCGCTCTGCCCGCATGCTGTACGAGGTGCTGGGCGACATCTGGGTGGTACAGCGCAACCCCTACCTGCAGGACGATCTGCTGGCCAACCCCAAGCGCCGCGCCGCGCTGATCGAGGCCCTCCACCATCGGCTGGGCGAGATCGAGAAGCGCCGCCGCCCGAAGGAGGACGCGCAGCGCGATGCGCTGGTAGGCGAACTGCTGGACCATGCGCGGCACGCGGTGCAGGCCTTTGCCCAGGCATTCGACGACATGGCGGCCCTGCGCCAGCGCGTCGTTAAGGTGCTGCGCCGCTACACCCACAAAGACAACATCAAGTTCGACGGCCTGAGCCGCGTCAGCCATGTCACCGACGCGACGGACTGGCGCGTGGAATACCCCTTCGTCGTCCTGACCCCCGACACCGAGGCCGAGATGGCCGGACTGGTGCAGGGCTGCATCGAACTGGGCCTGACCATCGTCCCGCGCGGCGGCGGCACGGGTTACACCGGCGGTGCGGTGCCATTGACGTGGAAGAGTGCGGTCATCAACACCGAAAAGCTGGAGTCCATGACCGAGGTCGAGCATGTGCGCCTGCCCGGCCTGGACCAGCCCGTGCCGACCATCTGGACCGAGGCTGGCGTCGTCACCCAGCGCGTGGCCGATGCCGCCGAGCGCGCCGGCTTCGTTTTCGCGGTGGATCCGACGTCGGCCGAGGCCTCGTGCATCGGCGGCAACATTGCGATGAACGCCGGCGGCAAGAAGGCGGTGCTGTGGGGCACGGCGCTGGACAACCTGGCGAGCTGGCGCATGGTCACCCCCGATGCCGAGTGGCTGGAGGTGCACCGCATCGGCCACAACCTGGGCAAGATCCACGACGCCGAGGTGGCCAGCTTCGAGCTGCGCTACTTTGCCGCCGACGGCAAGACGCCGCTGCGCACCGAGCGGCTGGACATTCCCGGCGCGCGCTTCCGCAAAGCCGGTCTGGGCAAGGACGTCACCGACAAATTTTTGAGCGGCCTGCCCGGCGTGCAGAAGGAGGGCTGCGACGGCATCATCACCAGCGCGCGCTGGGTGGTGCACCGCATGCCGGCGCACACGCGCACGGTGTGCCTGGAGTTCTTCGGCAACCCGAAGGACGCCGTGCCCTCGATCGTCGAGATCAAAAATTTCATGTTCGCCGAGCACAAGCGCACGGGCACGCTGCTCGCGGGGCTGGAGCATCTAGACGATCGCTACCTGAAGGCGGTGGGCTACACCACCAAGAGCAAGCGCGGCACGCTGCCCAAGATGGTGCTGATCGGCGACATCGTGGGCGACGACCCGGACGCCGTGGCCCGCGCCGCCAGCGAAGTGGTGCGGCTGGCCAACGCCCGCGCGGGCGAGGGTTTTACCGCCGTCAGCCCCGAGGCGCGCAAAAAATTCTGGGCCGACCGCAAGCGCACCGCGGCGATCAGCCGCCATACCAACGCCTTCAAGATCAACGAAGACGTCGTGATCCCACTCGAGCGCATGGGCGAGTACACGCTGGGCATCGAGCGCATCAACATCGAGCTGAGCCTGCGCAACAAGATCAGCCTGTGCGACGAGCTGGAGGCTTTTTTCGCCCGTGGGGCGCTGCCGCTGGGCAAGGCCGAAGACCCCAACGATGTGCCGAGCCCCGAGTGGCTGGCCGATCGCACCGAGCAGGCGCTCACCCTGATCCGGGATGTGCGCAGCCAGTGGCAGGCGTGGTGCGACGGCCTGGACACGGTGCCGGCCGATGGCGGGCGCACGGTGTTCGAGCAGTTGCAGGACCACACTTGGCGCGCGAGCTGGAAGACGCAAATCCGCCAGCCGCTGCGCGACCTGTTCACCGGGGCCGTATTCGCGCCGCTACTGGCCGAGTGCGAGGCCATCCATCGCCGCGTGCTCAAAGGCCGGGTCTGGGTGGCGCTGCACATGCACGCCGGCGACGGCAATGTGCACACCAACATTCCGGTCAACAGCGACGACTATGCGATGCTGCAGACCGCGCACGAGGCGGTGGGTCGCATCATGGCCCTGGCGCGCAGCCTGGACGGGGTGATCTCGGGCGAACACGGTATCGGCATCACCAAGCTGGAATACCTCAGCGACGACGAAATCGCCCCCTTTGCCGACTATAAGCGCCGAGTGGATCCGCAGGGGCGCTTCAACCGCGGCAAGCTGTTGCGCGACGCCGCGGCGCTCGGCCCCGACGTGCATGCTGCCGACCTCAGTCAGGCCTACACCCCCAGCTTCGGCCTCATGGGCTATGAGTCGCTCATCATGCAGCAGAGCGACATCGGCGCCATCGCCGACAGCATCAAGGACTGCCTGCGCTGCGGCAAGTGCAAGCCGGTGTGCTCCACCCATGTGCCGCGCGCCAATCTGCTGTACAGCCCGCGCAACAAAATCCTGGCCACCAGTCTGCTGATCGAGGCCTTTCTGTACGAGGAGCAGACGCGCCGCGGCGTGTCCATCCAGCACTGGGAGGAGTTCGAGGACGTGGCCGACCACTGCACGGTCTGCCACAAATGCGAAAGTCCCTGCCCGGTCAAGATCGACTTCGGCGACGTGTCGATGGCCATGCGCAACCTGCTGCGCAAGATGAGGCAGAAATCCTTCCGCCCGGGCAATGCGCTGGCGATGGCCTTCCTCAATGCCACGCGCCCCGAGACCATCAAGCTGATGCGCTCGGCCATGGTGGACGTGGGCTACAAGGCGCAGCGGCTGGCCCACGATGCCCTCAAGGGGCTGGCACGCCGCCAGACCGGCGCGCCTCCGGCCACCGTCGGCGCGGCCCCGGTCAAGGAGCAGGTCATCCACTTCATCAATAAGAAGATGCCCGGCAACCTGCCCAAGAAGACCGCGCGCGCGCTGCTGGACATCGAGGACAAGGCCTACGTTCCGATCATCCGCGACCCGCAGCGCACCAGCGCCGACGCCGAGGCGGTGTTCTACTTCCCGGGCTGCGGCTCGGAGCGGCTGTTCAGCCAGGTGGGCCTGGCCACGCAGGCCATGCTGTGGCACGTCGGCGTGCAGACCGTGCTGCCGCCGGGCTACCTCTGCTGCGGCTACCCGCAGCGCGGCAGCGGCCAGTTCGACAAGGCCGAGCAGATCATCACCGACAACCGCGTGCTGTTCCACCGCGTGGCCAACACGCTGAATTACCTGGACATCAAGACCGTGGTGGTCAGTTGCGGCACCTGCTACGACCAGTTGCAGGGCTACGAGTTCGACAAGATCTTCCCGGGCTGCCGCATCATCGATATCCACGAGTACCTGCTGGAAAAGGGCGTCAAGCTGCAGGGCAAGGAGGCGTACCTCTACCACGACCCGTGCCACAGCCCGATGAAGCTGCAGGAGCCGCTCAAGACCGTCAAGGCGCTGGTGGGCGAGACGGTGGTGGCCAGCGATCGCTGCTGCGGCGAGTCCGGCACCCTGGCGGTGACGCGGCCCGATGTCTCGACCCAGGTGCGCTTCCGCAAGGAGCAGGAGCTGCGCAAGAACGAGCGCCAGCTGGCCGAATTGGCGCAGCGCACCGGGGCACAGGCCACGCCGGGCCGTACCAAGATTCTGACCTCCTGCCCGAGCTGCCTGCAGGGCCTGAGCCGCTACGGCGAAGATCTGAGCAGTGGCCTGCTGGAGGCCGACTACATCGTCGTCGAGATCGCGCGCCAGATGCTGGGCGAAAACTGGCTGCCCGATTACGTGGCGCGCGCCAACGCCGGCGGCATCGAGCGGGTGCTGGTGTGACCGATTGCGCGCTGTGCCGCGACGACGGCGGCCTGCTGTTGTGGCGCGACGCTGGCTGGCGCGTGGTGCGCCCGCTCGGGGCCGAGGTGGCCGCCGCGCCGGCGTGGTACCGCGTGATCGCCGTCGCGCACGTGGCCGAGTGGAGCGACCTGTCCCTGACCGAGCAGGCTCGCGCGATGGCCCTCGTGACGGCAGTAGAGCGCGCGCTGCGCGCCACGCTGGCGCCAACCAAGGTCAATCTGGCGAGCCTCGGCAACGTGGTGCCGCACCTGCACTGGCATGTGATCGCGCGCTTCGATTGGGACAGCCGCTTTCCGGCCCCAGTGTGGGCGCCGGCGCAGCGCGGTGATGACGCGCTGCGGCTCGTGGCGCTGCGCGAGCGGCTGCCGACCTGCGACGCCGCCGTCGTGCAGGCGCTGGATGCGCTGTCGATCACCCCCGTTCAGGAGTATCCGCGATGACCTCCGCGTCCCATCCCCATCCCACCGAGCTGACCGTGCACGGTGCCTCGCGCGTGCTGGAGATCGCCTTCGACGACGGTGCGCGCTTCCGCATCCCGTTCGAGCTGATGCGCGTCTACTCGCCCTCGGCCGAGGTGCAAGGGCATGGACCCGGTCAGGCGGTGCTGCAGACCGGCAAGCGCCACGTCGAGATCCTCGCGCTGGAGCCGGTGGGCCACTACGCCGTGCAGCCGACCTTCTCCGACGGGCACGACAGCGGCATCTACACATGGGAGTATCTGTACTTCCTAGGCAGCCGGCAGGACGAGCTGTGGGCGGATTACGAGCGCCGTCTGGCCGAAGCCTGCGTGGACCGCGACGCGCCGATGCCCGGCCCGGCCGCGGCCGGGTGTGGCCGCCACTGAACGGCACGGCCGCTCCAGCGCCTTTGACGTACCATGGCGCCATGACGCAGACGCACTTTGGCTTCGAGACTGTCGACGAGCGCGAGAAGGCGCGGCGCGTGCGCGCCGTGTTCGATTCGGTGGCGCCGCGCTACGACCTGATGAACGACCTCATGTCCGCCGGCCTGCACCGCTGGTGGAAGGCCTATGCGGTCATGGTGGCCAATCCGCAGCCCGGCCAGCGCGTGCTGGACATCGCGGGCGGCACGGGCGATCTGGGGCTGGCGATCGCCCCGCGGGTGCGACCCGGTGGTACGGTCGTGCACACTGACATCAATGCCGCCATGCTGCGCGAGGGCCGCGATCGGCTGCTCGACCAGGGCATCGTCTTGCCCACGGTGGTGTGCGACGCCGAGCAACTGCCGTTTCCGGACTGGCATTTCGACCTCGTGACCGTGGCGTTCGGCTTGCGCAACATGACGCACAAGGAACTTGCGCTGCGTGAAATGAATCGAGTGCTCAAGGTCGGCGGCAAGCTGCTGGTGCTCGAGTTCTCCAAGGTCTCGCCCCCGCTGCGCAAAGCCTACGACTGGTATAGTTTCCACGTGCTGCCGCGCCTGGGGCGCTGGGTAGCGAACGACGAGGCCAGCTACCGCTATCTGGCCGAGTCGATCCGCATGCACCCCGACCAGGAGACGCTGCGGGCCATGGTACGCGAAGCTGGCTTCGGCCACGTCGATGTGCACAACCTGACCGGTGGCGTCGTCGCCTTGCATGTGGGGCTGAAGACCTGAAACTTGCCCCGATGTCGGGGCTATACGGAGACATCGACGTGAACACGAAAATCGGGACCTGGCTGCTCGTAGTGGTGATGACGCTGTCGTCGGCCGAGGTGTGGGCAAAGCGGCTGGGAGGCGGCGGCTCGATGGGCAAGCAATCCAGCAACGTGGTGCAGCGCAACAGCGCACCGCCGCAGCAAGCCCCGGCGCCGTCGCCGTCGCAGGCTCAGCCCGCACCTGCTGCGCCCGCCGGGGCCGCGGCCGGGGCGGCGGCCAAGCCGCAGCGCCCCTGGGGCGCGATGTTGGGGGGGCTGGCGGCCGGGCTGGGTCTGGCGTGGCTGGCGTCGGCGCTGGGCTTTGGTGAGGCGTTTGCGCAGTTTCTGCTGATCCTGCTGCTCGCCGTCGCGGTGCTGGCGGTCATCGCCTGGATGCGGCGCGGCCGCGCGGGCTCGGCCGCTCGCTCGCCCCTGGCGCTTCAAGGGGTGGGTACCGCCACCTCGCCGGTGACGCCGCGCAGCTACCAGCCGGGCAATGTGGGCAACGACGCCTCGGCCCGGCCGTGGGAACGCACTCAGTTCGGCGGCGTCGGTGCGGGGGCCTCCGCCACCGCCGGCGCCGCGGTCAGTCTGATCGGCAGCGCCCTCGGCAGCCACGCCGCCCTGTCGGGCTCGCAGTCCTGGGGCGTTCCGGCCGACTTTGACACCGAGGGATTTTTGCGGGCGTCCAAAGACAACTTCGTGCGTCTGCAGGCCGCCTGGGACCGCGGCGACATTCCCGCCCTGCGCGCGCTCATGACCGATGAGATGCTGGCGCAGATCGAGGCACAGCTCGCCGAGCGCGAAGCGGCCCGGTCCGGCGTGCCCAACGTCACCGAGGTCGTGTCGCTGGACGCGCAGTTGCTCGGTATCGAGGACCTAGGCCGGGAGTACATGGCCAGCGTCGAGTTCTCCGGTCTGATCCGCGAGAACCCGGCCGAGGGCCCAACGCCGTTCCGCGAGGTGTGGAACATCACCCGGCCTAAGGAAGGGCGCGGCGGCTGGCTGGTCGCGGGCGTGCAGGCCTTGCAGTGACGCGGCGGCGTTACCCTGCGCCGATCCGGCAGAATCGGGGGCATGACTGAGCCCCCGATTTTTTTTCGGCCCCGGCCCGGCACGGGCCCGTGGCGACTGCCGACGCCGCCGGCCTGGCTGCTCGACGCGGCCCGCAACCGCATCGTGCTGCTCCTTAACCACGTGCTGCAGCAGGAGCCCGAGGCCATGCAGCGCCTGCGCCGTCAGGCGGGCAAGTGGGTGCGGGTGCGCTGGAGTCGGGGGGGGGCGGCCG
>NZ_DAISXZ010000058.1:0-15177 GCF_036825565.1 Tepidimonas sp.
GTCCCACCCCGCCACCGATGCGAGCGCCGCGCTGCCGACCCCGCAGCGACGGCTGGGCTACAAGGAGCGGCGCGAGTTGGAGGCACTGCCCGGGCGGATCGAGGCGCTGGAGGCCGAACAGCGCACCATCGAAGCCGAACTGGGCAACGGCACGCTGTACGGACGCGACCCGCAGCGGGCGCAAGCGCTCGCCGAGCGCCATGCGGCGATCGAGGTGGCGCTGATGGAGGCGTTGGAGCGCTGGGAGGCGCTGGATGGCTGGGCGCGGGAAGAATCGCGCGGCAGCCGCTGATCGCCATTCCCTGGGTATAGTGCCCCCTCCGACGACATTTGCGCGTTTCATGCCCTGGAGTGAGTTCCTCGCCCTGCTGACGCTGGCCACGGCCACCAGTTTCACGCCCGGGCCCAACACCACGCTGTCCACCGCGCTGGCCGCCAACGGCGGTCTGCGTCGTGCGCTGCCCTTTGTGTGCGCGGCCCCGGCGGGTTGGTCGCTGCTGCTGGCGCTGTGCGCCGCCGGGGTGGGCGCGGCCGTGCTGGCGATGCCCGTCCTGCGGCAGGGGATTCTGTGGGGGGGTGTCGCTTACCTGCTGGTGTTGGCGTGGCGCTTGGCCGGCACCTCGACGCTGGCCCAGGTGGGGGCGCAGCGCTTGCAGATGTCTTTCGCGCGCGGCGTGGCCTTGCAGTTTTTCAACATCAAGGCGTGGATGCTCGCGCTGTCCATCGTCGCGGGATGGATTGCCGGGCATCCGCAGGGGTGGTCCCGCTTCTGGCTGGTGCTGCCGGTGATGGTGTTCTACGCCTTTTCGAGCAACCTGACCTATGCGCTGGTGGGTTCGGTGTTGCGTGGCTGGCTGGCCGGCCCCCTGGTCGAGGGGCGACCGAGCGGACGGCGGCTGCGGGTATTCAACCGCCTGATGGCGGCGGCCCTGGTGCTGACGGCCGTCTGGATGCTGTCGGCGGGGTTGGGCGGCGCGGGACGGGCGTGAGACGAAGTGCCCCCCGGGGTTGCCGCGGGGGATAGTCCCCCGTCACAGCCGCGACTGCCCGCAACGACCGACAGACCCAGAATGTCGGGCATGGGAACCATCCACCTCGTGCGGCACAGCCAGGCCTCTTTCGGCAGCGACGACTACGACCGCCTGAGCCCGCTGGGCTGGCGGCAGGGCCAGCGGCTGGGCGAGCACTTTCGCGCGCACGGGATGCGCGTCGAGGCCGTCTTCACCGGCACCTTGCGCCGCCACCACGACACCTGGCAGGCGATCCGGACCGGCTGGGGGGAGGACGGGGATGCCCAGATCTGGCCTGGGCTGGACGAATACGACAGCGCAGCGCTGATCGAGGCGTTGAACACGCCGCTGTCGGCGGATCCGCGCACGCCCGAGGGCTACCGCGAGCACTTTCGGCTGCTGCGCGACGCGCTGCGCCAGTGGATGGCGGGCGTGATCACACCGCGCGGCATGCCGCCATACCGGCAATTCGTGCGGGATGCCGTTGCGGTGCTGGACCATGTGCGCACCCGGCATCGCGGCGACGTGCTGGTGGTGAGCAGTGGCGGGCCGATTGCGACACTGGTCGGGCACCTGCTGGGAACCAGCCCCGAGACGACGATCGAGCTGAACCTGCGCATGCGCAACACCTCGGTGACGGAAGTGGCGCACAACCCCAAACGCTGCACGCTGGTGAGCTTCAACGCCCTGCCGCATCTGACCGGCCCCGAGCACCGCGACTGGATCACCCACGCCTGAGCGCGACAGGGCGCGGAAAGCGCGCGGGGTTGCCGACGGCCCCACGGCCCTCAGGCGAGCGACGGGCCTGGCACCGCAGTGGACAAGGGGACGGCCACCACATCCTGCAGCAACTGCGCCAGCGACCGGCCGGCCGCGGCCACCGCCCGCCGGCCCCAGTCGGCATCCGCAGCGGCGGCGTGGCCGGCTGCGCCTGCGGGGTGAACATCCTGCATCTGCCAGGCGAACTTGGCGCTGCGCCCATTGCCCAGCAGGGCGTAGCGGCGGGCGCGCTCCTCGGAGGTGGAAGGGAAGTCGCACAGCGCATCCTGCGCGACGCGCTCAGGGGCGATGGCCAGCATCACCGCGGTTTCGATCTGGCCGGCGTGCACGCCGAAGCGGCGCTCGCGCGCATCCAAATCGGCTTCCAGATCGTGGCCGTCGTGCTCGATGAGCGGCAGGTGGAACCAGTTGACCCCCCAGACGAGCAAATCGTGCCGAGCGCGCAGTTCCCGGCCGACCAGATCCATCAAACCGATGTGCCCGCCGTGGCCATTGAAGATGACCAGTTTGCGCACCCCGGCGCGCGCGACCGAGGCGCCAAGGTCGCGCCACAGCACCAGCGCCGTTTCGGCCGACAGGGTAAGGGTGCCGGGGAAGCGTTCGTGCTCCGGGCTCAGCCCCACCGGCAGGGTGGGCAGGACATACACCGGCGCCTCGGTCGGCAAATGGCCCGCGGCCGCGGCAAGGACCGCCTCGACGATGGCGGTGTCCACATCCAGCGGCAGGTGCGGTCCGTGCTGCTCGGTGGCCCCGACCGGCAGCACCGCCACGGTGTGCGCGGGATCCAACAAAGCGAACTCGGGCCAGCGCAAGTCGGCCCAGCGCTTGAGGCGGGGCGCGGAGTCGGCAGCGGGCGGGAGGCTCATGCCCTGCATCTTATCGGGCCATGGCTCGACCTGCTGCTCGGCCATGGATCGATCGAGACGACTATCAGGCCGGTGCGGGTGCCTCGTCGCCGTAGATCCAGCGCCGCGACGAGGGCAGCTCCTGCGCGCTGCGGCCGGCCGGCACAACACTTGGAACAGCGCGATCTGGTCGTGCTCGAACGCCCAGGCGCAGCCGGCCAGATAGACCCGCCAGATACGCCAGGTGCGCTCGGGCACCATGGCACGCAGGCGCTCGTGCTTGGCCTCGAAAGTGGCGCCCCAGCACTGCAGCGTGCGCGCGTAGTGGCGGCGCAGGTTCTCGACGTCGAACGGCTCCAGTCCCCCCCCCTGCATGGAGCGCAGCACGGTGGCGATGTGCGGCAGCTCGCCGTGCGGAAAGACGTATTTGTCGATGAAGCGACCGCCACCGTAAGGCGTTTCCCCGTCGCCGGGGTCGGTGGTGGTGATGCCGTGGTTCATCGCCCAGCCGTCCGGTGCCAGCCGCGCGCGGATGATGCGGAAATAGTCGGCCAGGTGCTTTAGCCCCACGTGCTCGAACATGCCGACGCTGGTGATGCGGTCGAAGGTGCCGTCGACGTCGCGGTAGTCCTGCAGGCGAATCTCGATGCGGTCCGCCAGGCCTGCGGCGGCGACGCGCTCGCGCGCCAGCTCGTACTGCGCCTGCGACAGCGTGATGCCGACGCAGCGCGCGCCGAAGCGCTGCGCCGCGCGCAACACCAGCGCCCCCCAACCACAGCCGATGTCCAGCAGCGTCTGGCCGGGCTGCAGGCGGATTTTGGTGAGAATGTGGTCGATCTTTTTGGTCTGCGCGGTGGCCAGGTCCTCGTCGCCGTGCTCGAAGTAGGCGCAGGAATAGACCATCGCCGGATCGAGCCATTCGGCGTAGAAGGCGTTGGAGACGTCGTAGTGATATTGGATGGCCTCGCGGTCGAGCTTGCGGCTGTGCGTGAAGCCCTTGACCATGCGCTGCAGCAGCGAGGAGGGGTGCGCGCCCCTCGGCGGCGCGGCGCACCAGGGTGTGCGCCATCGCCAGTACGTCGTCGATGTCGCCGTCCACATCGATGCGGCCTTCGACATAGGCCTCGCCGAGGCTGTCGAGCGACGGATCGAGCAGCGCGGTCAGCGCGACGGCATCGCGCACCGTGATGACGACGCGCGGCGTGTCGAACGCGCCCAGGTCCCAGCACTGCGTCGGCTCGCCGCCGCCCACACCCCAGCAGACGCGCAGCGGCAGGTCGACGCGCTCGCGCCAACGCTGCACCCAACCGTCGATGGCCTTGTCGATCGAAGGCATGCGTATCCCTCCACGTCCACACCGACTGTGCGGGATTGTTGGCCAGCGCGCGCGGCTTGTGAAGCTGGGGCGCGACGATGGCCGGGATTGATTTTGGCAATCGGGCGCGTTGGCGGACAATCGACCCTCCCGCCGGGGAACCCCCGGGGGATGCGATGGTTCCATGGATGCACGATGAGAACGATGCGAGAGACGATGCGGCGCGCGGCGCGCGCGCTGGCGGCGGGGCTGCTGGGCGCCCTGCTGCCGCTGTGGGTGGCGGCTCAGGGGGGGCTGGCGGGGCTGCCCGGGTCGGGCGGCACGGCCGGCGCGCCGGGCGATCGCGCCCGCACCGAGTACGCCCAGGTTCAACTGCTGGCGCACGCGCCGCAGGGCGTGGCGGCCGGGCGGCCGCTGTGGTTAGGGCTGCGCATCGAGC
Source organism: Tepidimonas sp. (assembly GCF_036825565.1). GTDB lineage: Bacteria > Pseudomonadota > Gammaproteobacteria > Burkholderiales > Burkholderiaceae_C > Tepidimonas. Next base: position 4,390 of record NZ_DAISXZ010000058.1, read on the forward strand.
ACGCGCCCGAGTGGCACACCTACTGGCACAACCCGGGCGACTCGGGCCTGCCGATCGAGCTGAACTGGACGCTGCCCGACGGCGTGCAAGCCGGCGCGATCCAGTGGCCGACGCCACGCAAGTTCCCGCTCGGGGATCTGGCCAACTACGGCTACGACGGCACCGTGCTGCTGCCGGTGCCGGTGACGCTGCCGTCGGCCTGGCAGGGTGCCAGCCTGCCGGTGCAGCTGCATGCCACATGGCTGATCTGTCGCCGCGAATGCGTGCCGGAGGAAGCCACGCTGCGGCTGGAGCTGTCCGCAGGCGCGCCGATCGCGCAGCACGCGGCTGAGTTCGAGGCCGCCTGGGCCGCCGCGCCGCGCGCGTTGCCGCAGGCGCGCGCCGAGCTGCGCGTGGACGAGGCCGGGCTGCACGTGCGCGCCAGCGGCCTGCCGGCGGATTGGCGCGGGCGCGCGTTGGAGTTCTTCCCGGAGACGGCCAACCTGATCGCCCCCGGCGCGCCGTGGACGCAGGGCTGGGACGGCGATACTTGGCGCGCGACGCTGCCGTTCAATCCCTACCGTAGCGAGACAGTGATGCAGCTGGCCTTCGTGCTGGCGCGTGCTGAGGCTGGTCACGGCCCGGCCGCCGCTGGCGTGCGGCTGCAGGCCGACGTGCAGGGCACCTGGCCGGCGGTGGCGCAACCTGAGGCGCCCCCGGCTACGATCCCGGCGGTGCCGGCGGGCGGCACGGGGCCGACGACGCTGGGCCTGGCGCTGGCGCTGCTCGGGGCGCTGCTGGGCGGCATGATCTTGAACCTGATGCCGTGCGTGTTCCCGGTGCTGGCGATCAAGGTGATGGCGTTCCAGACGCACGGGGCGGATGCGCGCGCGCACCGGCTGGGGGGGCTGGCCTACGCGGCCGGGGTGGTGCTGTCGTTCCTGGCGCTGGGCGGGCTGCTGCTGGTGCTGCGCAGCGCCGGCGAGGCGGTGGGCTGGGGCTTTCAGCTTCAGAACCCGTGGGTGGTGGCGGGGCTGACGGTGCTGTTCACCTTCATCGCGCTGAACCTGGCGGGGCTGTTCGAACTGCGGCAACTCGCGCCGTCGGGCCTGGCGGAGCTGCAGCTGCGCCATCCGCTGGCCGATGCCTTTTTGACCGGGGTGCTGGCCACCGCGGTGGCTTCGCCGTGCACGGCGCCGTTCATGGGCGCGTCTCTGGGGCTGGCGGTGACGCTGCCGGCGCCGGCGGCGCTGGCGGTGTTCGGCGCACTGGGGCTGGGCATGGCGCTGCCGTACCTGGCGGCGAGCTGGTGGCCGGGGCTGGCGCGGCGGCTGCCGCGCCCCGGGCCGTGGATGGAGACGTTCCGCCAGGCGATGGCGTTTCCGATGCTGGCCGCGGCGATCTGGCTGCTGTGGGTGCTGGGCCAGCAGAGCGGCATCCACGGCGCGGCGGCGCTGCTGCTGTTGCTGCTGGCGCTGGCCTGGGTGCTGTGGGCGCTGGGGCGGCGCGCGCGCACGCTGGCGGCGCTGGGGGTACTGGGGCTGCTGGCGCTGGGCTGGAGCGTGGGGCCGGCGGTGGTGCGCGACGCGCACGGCGCCGCCCCCGCCGCGCAGGCCAACCCCGCCGACGGCGCATGGGAGCCGTGGTCGGCAACGCGGCAGGCCGAGCTGCTGGCCGCCGGGCGGCCGGTGTTCGTCGATTTCACCGCCGCCTGGTGTGTCACCTGCCAGGTCAACAAGGCCGCGGTGCTGAGCGATGCGGCGGTGCTGCGTAACGCCGAGGAGGCCGGCGTTGCGCTGCTGCGCGCCGACTGGACGCGGCGCGATCCGGCCATCACGCAGGAGCTGGCCCGGCTCGGGCGCAGCGGCGTGCCGGTGTACGTGCTGCATGTACCGGGGCGCGCGCCCCAGGTGCTGACCGAGGTGCTCAGCGTGGCGCAGGTGCGCACGGCGTTGCAGGCGGCGCGGCGATAATGCGCCGCGATCCGCACCACCCGCGCGAACCCCTATGTCCTTTGCCCCGCTGACCAACGACACCTTCCTGCGCGCCTGCCTCGGCCAAGCCACCGACCACACCCCGGTGTGGCTGATGCGGCAGGCCGGCCGCTACCTGCCTGAGTACTGCGCCACGCGCGCGCGCGCCGGCAGTTTCATGGGGCTGGCCACCAACGTCGACTTCGCCACCGAAGTGACGCTGCAGCCGCTAGAGCGCTACGCGCTGGATGCGGCGATCCTGTTCTCCGACATCCTGACCGTACCGGACGCGATGGGCCTGGGGCTGCGTTTCGAGGCCGGCGAGGGACCGAAGTTCGAGCGCACCGTGCGCAGCGAGGCCGACGTGGCGGCGCTGGCGGTGCCGGACCTGGAGCGGCTGAGCTATGTGTTCGACGCGGTGACGTCGATCCGCCGGGCGCTCGGGGGGCGCGTGCCGTTGATCGGCTTTTCCGGCAGCCCGTGGACGCTGGCCTGCTACATGGTGGAAGGCGGCGGCTCCGACGACTACCGCCACGTCAAGAGCCTGATGTACCGCCGCCCAGACCTGATGCATCGGCTGCTGGCGGTCAACGCCGATGCGGTGGCGGCGTACCTGACCGAGCAGATCCGCGCCGGTGCGCAGGCGGTGATGCTGTTCGACAGCTGGGGCGGGGTGCTGGCCGACGGGATGTTCCAGCGCTTCAGCCTGGCCCACACGCAGCGCGTTCTTGCGCAGCTGCCGCGCACGCACGATGGCGCCACCATCCCGCGCATCGTCTTCACCAAGGGCGGCGCGCCGTGGCTGGCGGAGATGGCGGCGCTGGACTGCGACGTGTTGGGCGTGGACTGGACGGTGCACTTGGGTCGCGCGCGCGCGCTGGTGGGCGGGCTGCCGGGCGGGCCGGGCAAGGCGCTGCAGGGCAACCTGGACCCGGCCGTGCTGCTTTCGAGCCCCGAGGCGGTGGCCGAACAGGCAGTGGCGGTGTTGGAGGCGTTCGGCGCCCCGCACACCGACCCGACGCGGCGCGGGCCGACGCACATCTTCAACCTCGGCCACGGCATCAGCCAGCACACGCCGCCGGAGCATGTGCAGGTGCTGGTCGAAACGGTGCACGCGCACTCGCGCCGCATGCGCGGCACGGCCTAACCCCGCTCCCCGGTCATGTACGACACGGGCTTTATGCACACTTCCGCAGGGGCGGGACGCTCTGTCCGTCGGTTGGCCCGGGCGCTGACAATTGCCAAAGCAATTTCCGCAAGTCATTGAAACTCCTATGGTTTCATCGTTTTGCCAGTTTTTTGGCAATCCAGTCGAAGCCTTGATGGACAATGCTTTGCGGCAGAGTTCCGCAGCTTGTCGACAAAGTTATCCACAGTTTCTCGGGGCAAGCGGGAAAACCCGCAAACCTGCCCACGCGTGACGTCCCTCGCACGGCCGTGACGGAAACGCCCTGCCCCCCTACTCAGGCAACTCCGGCATCGACCTGGGTCGAGGTGGTGGTGGCCGCCCCTGCCTACAGCGGGCTGGGCGACCGACTGACCTACCGATGCGACCGCCCGCTTACGGCAGGCACCCTGGTGCGCGTGCCGCTGGGGCGACGCGAGGTGCTGGGCATTGCCTGGGGCCCGACGCCCGTCGATCCCACTTGCGCCCCCGAGCAGGTGCGCCCGGTCACCGAGGTCTGGGATGCGCTACCGCCGCTGGACGCGGATTGGCGCGATCTGGTGGCGTTTGCCGCCCGCTACTACCAGCGGTCGTTGGGCGAGGTGGCCCTGGCGGCGCTGCCCCCCGCGTTGCGGGAACTGACCTCGCCGCAATTGCAGCGCCGTCTGAAGCGCGCGGCACCGGCGCCCACCCCATGCGCCGACCACCCCACACCCGTCCCCGCGTTAACGCCGGCTCAGGCCGATGCCCTGGCGGCCATCGAAGCGAGTGATCGGCCCGTGTTGCTGTTCGGCGCCACCGGCAGCGGCAAAACCGAGGTCTATCTGCAGGCCACGGCACGGCTGCTGGCACGCGACCCACAGGCGCAGGCCCTGGTGCTGGTGCCGGAAATCAACCTCACCCCGCAACTGGAGCAGCGCTTTCGCGCCCGGTTTGGCGATGCGGTCACGACGCTGCACTCTCGGCTCACCCCGGCCCAGCGGCTGCAGCACTGGCTGGCCGCGCACCGCGGGCAGGCGCGCATCGTGCTGGGCACGCGCATGGCGGTGCTTGCCAGTCTGCCGCACTTGCGGCTGATCGTCGTGGACGAAGAGCACGACCCCAGCTACAAAAGCCAGGAGGGCGCGCGCTACTCCGCGCGTGACTTGGCCGTGTATCGGGCCCACCGGGGCAGCGCGGACGGCCGACGGGTGGTGCTGGGCTCGGCCACCCCCGCGCTGGAGAGCTGGCACGCCGCCGACAGTGGCCGCTACCGCCGGGTGGACATGGCCGACCGCGTGGGCGGCGCGGACTGGCCAAGGCTGCGGCTGGTCGACCTGCGCCACCAGCCGCGCGGCACCGCCCTGGCCCCCCCCCTACTGGCCGCCATCGAGGCGCGGCTGGCACGCGGCGAGCAGGCGCTGGTGCTGCTGAATCGGCGCGGGTACGCGCCGGTGATTGCCTGCGGCGACTGCGGCTGGAAGAGCGGCTGCCCGCACTGCAGCGCCCACCTGGTGTTCCACAAAGCCGACCGCAGCCTGCGCTGCCACCATTGTGGCCACGCGGCCCGCGTGCCCCGTGCCTGCCCCGACTGCGGCAACCTGGATCTGGCCCCCCTGGGCCGCGGCACCGAGCAGCTCGAGGAACAGCTTAACTCGGCCCTGGGGGCATTGCAACGGCCGGACGGCAACCCGGTGCGAATCGGCCGCCTAGACGCCGACACCGCGCGCGCGGCTGGGGCCTTGGAGCGCACCCTGGACGCCGTGCACAGCGGCGCCATTGACGTGCTGGTGGGCACACAGATGGTCGCCAAGGGGCACGACTTCCGGCGCATCACCCTGGTAGCCAGCGTCAACACCGACGGGGCGCTCTTTGCCGGCGACTGGCGCGCTCCCGAGCGGCTGTTCACTTTGCTGATGCAAGCGGCCGGCCGCGCGGGGCGCGATGCCCGCTTCGTTGCCGCGCGGGACAGCGCCGTGGAACTGTGGGTGCAAACCGCTTACCCCGAGCACCCCCTGTTCGCCGCGCTGGCCCGGCACGACTACGCAGTCTTCGCCGCCCAGCAACTGGAGGAGCGGCGCGCCGCTGGCATGCCGCCTTACAGCCACCAGGCCCTGCTGCGCGCCGAAGCGCGCCAGCTGGACGCCGCCCTGGCCTGGCTGCGGCATGCCGCCGACGCCGCGCACGACCTACCCGGTCGCGCCCACGTCACGCTCTACGCCCCCGTGCCCATGACGCTGACACGCGTGGCAGGGATCGAGCGGGCCCAGCTGCTGCTGGAAAGCCCCCACCGCCCCGCCCTGCAGGCGCTGCTGGGGGCCTGGATGCCGCGGCTGCACACCCTGCGCGCCCACGCGGACACGCGGGGCCTCACGCGCTGGGCGATCGACGTCGATCCGCTCAGCTTCTGAGCGACGCTGCGCGGAGACGTCACCGCAGCCAGGCCACGGCGGCGGAAAAGGTGAAAAACGCCAGCGCCGTGGAGACGAGGATGATGCGTGCGACACGCCCGTTGTCGGCCCCCATGCGCTCGGCCAGCAGCGACACATTGCTGGCGCTGGGCAGCGCGGCCGTGAGCACCATCACCGTCAGCGCTGCCGGCTGCAGACCGACGCCGATCTGGATAGCGCCAGCGCCCACCAGCAGCACCAGCAGCGGATGCAGCAGCAACTTCATCAGCGCCAGCGGCACGTAATCGCGCAGCGGCATCGGGTGATCGGCCTGCATTTGGGAGCGTGCCAACACCGCTCCGATGGTGAACAACGCCACCGGACTCGCCGCGTCGGCCAGCAGCCCCACCGTCTTGTCCAGCGGGCCCGGCAGCGCAATGCTCCAGGCCGAGGCCAGCGCCCCCAACCCGATCGCCCACGGCATGGGATTGCGCAGCACGCCCAGCAGCGCCTGCCGCAATGCCGCGCGTGCGCCGCCCTCCCCGGCATCCAGGCGCGACAGCGCGATGCACAGCGAGCTCGTGATCACCATGTCCACCACGATGACCACGATCACCGTGCCCACCGCCTGCGACCCCAGCAGCGCGGCAATCAGCGGCACCCCCATGAACCCCGAATTCGGAAACGCCGCCACCAGCGCGCCAAAGGCCGCATCGTTCCAGCGGATACGCCCGCCCAGGCTGACCGCGACCGCAAACCCCACCACCGTCAGCGCGCACAGCAGCCACACGCCGGCCACCGCGCCATCCAGCAGCCGGGCGATGGGCGTGGAAGCGCCAAAGCGATACAGCATGGCCGGCAGCGCAAAAAACAGCACGAAACCGTTGAGCCCGGGGATGGCCTCCAGCGGCAGCCAGCGCCGCCGTGCCGCCATGTAGCCGGCCGCCACCAGCGCAAAAAAGGGAAAGGTGACCGACAGGATGGAGCCCATGGGGCCCGATGGTAGCGGCCACGCTGCCGGGCCGCTGTCGCCCGTTGCGCTCGGTATCATCGCGCCCTCGCCCGCGTGCGAACGCCCCCCGGATGGCCTGAGCGACCGATGCACGACACCCTCAACCCCGCCCAGCTCGACGCCGTACACCACCTGCGCGGCCCCTCGCTCGTGCTGGCCGGCGCCGGCTCGGGCAAGACGCGCGTCATCACGCACAAGATCGCGCGGCTGATTCAGGCGGGGCTGGCGCCGGAGCGCATCGCCGCCATCACCTTCACCAACAAGGCCGCCACCGAGATGCGCGAGCGCGCCCGTACGCTGGTCGGCAAGGCCGCGCAGGGCGTGCTGCTGTGCACCTTCCACGCGCTGGGCGTGCGCATCCTGCGCGAGGACGGCGCGACGCTGGGCTTGAAGCCGCGGTTCTCGATCCTGGACACCGACGACATCGTCGGCCTGCTGAAGGACTGCGGCGGCACCACCGACGCCACCACCGCGCGCCACTGGCAGTGGCGCATCAGCCAGTGGAAGGGCGCGGGCCTGACGCCCGAGCAAGCGCTGGCCCAAGCGCGCGATGAGGCCGAACGGCACATCGCGCTCGTCATGGCGCGCTACCACGAGCGGCTGGCGGCCTACCAGGCGGTGGACTTCGACGACCTGATCCTGCTGCCGCTGAAGCTGCTGCGCGAGCACGCCGAGGTGCGCCAGCGCTGGCAGCAGCGCCTGGGCCATGTGCTGGTGGACGAATACCAAGACACCAGCGCCGTGCAGTACGAGCTGCTCAAGGCGCTGGTGGGCAATGGCGAACGGCCCGAACCACACCTGACCTGCGTTGGCGACGACGACCAGTCGATCTACGGCTGGCGCGGTGCGACGTTGGACAATCTGAAGCGCCTGCCGCAGGACTTTCCGACCCTCAAAATCATCAAGCTGGAGCAAAACTACCGCTCCACTAACGCCATCCTGCGCGCGGCCAACGCCGTCATCGGCCCCAACCCCAAGCTGTTCCCGAAGACGCTGTGGAGCGCGCTGGGCGAAGGCGAGCCGGTGCGCGTGCTGGCCTGCGACCACGAGGAGCACGAGGCCGAGCGCGCCGTGGCGCGCATCCAGGCCCTGCGCGCGCAGGGCGCGCCGTGGCGCGACTGCGCCATCCTCTACCGCGCCAACCACCAGTCGCGCGCCTTCGAAGTGGCCCTGCGCAAGGCGCAGATCCCCTACCGCGTCTCCGGCGGCACGAGCTTCTTCGACCGCGCCGAGATCAAGGACCTGTGCGCCTGGCTGCGGCTGCTGGCCAACGAGGACGACGACCCGGCCTTCCTGCGCGCGGTGACGACACCGCGGCGCGGCATCGGCCACCAGACGCTGGCGCAGCTCGGGCAGGTGGCCGCGGGGCTCAAGCTCAGCCTGTTCGAGACGCTGTTCGCGCCGACGCTGCAGGCCACGCTGGCGCCCAAGGCGCTGGCGGCGCTGCACGAGTTCGGTCGCTTCGTCAACGACCTGCAGTACCGCGCTCGCCACGCGGTGGGGCACGAGGCGGCGCGCGCGGTGCTGACGGCGTGGCTGGCCGACATCGGCTACGAGCGCCACCTGCACGACCACGCCGACAGCCCGCAGCAGGCCACGCAGCGCTGGGCCAACGTGCTGGACTTCGTGGACTGGATGGTGCAGCGCTGCGGCGGCCAGCTCGACGACGCCGGCGGCGTGGCGCTGCAGCGCGCGCCGCGCCCGCTGCTGGAGGTGGCGCAGACGGTGGTGCTGATCAGCACCCTGGCCGAGCGCGAGCAGGACCAGGACGCGGTCACGCTCTCGACCCTGCACGCAGCCAAGGGGCTGGAGTGGCCGCACGTGATGCTGGTCGGCGTCAACGAGGGGCTGCTGCCGTTCAAGCCCGACGCCGATGGCGAAGCGGCGCAGATTGCTGCGCGCATCGAGGAGGAGCGGCGCCTGATGTACGTCGGCATCACGCGCGCGCAGCGCACTCTGGTGGTGAGCTGGCTCAAGGCGCGCCGCCAGGGGCGCGAGCGCGTGGCCGCGCAGCCCAGCCGCTTCATCGCCGAAATGCAGCTCGACGCCGCCCCGGCGCAGGATGACCCGCGCGCGCGCCTGCGCGCGCTGCGCGAGGAGTTCGCCGCGCGCGCAGCGGCCGCAGCCCAAGCGCCCTCGCGTCTTTGAGCATCCTCGAGCGTCGTTGAGCGCCCCCCGGCTTCGTGCCCACGCGTACGAGGGAGCGCTAGTCCAAACGGGCGGCGTTTGCCGTAAGGTCGCGCGGAATTGCCACCTCTGAACACAACACCGCCATGAAACATCGCATTTCGCGCAGATCGCTCATGTTCGCCATCGCTGGGCTGGGCAGCGGGCTGGGTAGCGCCGTCGGCGCCCAACCGGCCACGCTGACGCAGCCGAAGGAGAGGATCATCCTCACGGTCGGCGGGCAGATCGGGGTACGCAATCAGGGGGCGCAGGCGGCCTTCGACCTGGCCATGCTGGATGCGCTGCCGCAGCACACCTTCACGACCCAGACGCCTTGGGACGACAAGCCAGTGACCTTTCGCGGCCCCCGCTTGCGCGACGTGCTCTCCGCCGTGCGGGCACAGGGGCGGCAGCTGCGGGCCACCGCGCTCAACGACTACCGCATCGTGATCCCCATGGAGGACGCGCAGCGCTTCGACGTGGTCGTCGCCACGCGCAAAAACGGCGAGATCATGCCCGTGCGCGACAAAGGGCCACTGTTCATCGTTTACCCCTTCGACAGCGACCCAGCGCTCAAGGACAAGCGCTACTACGAACGCTCGATCTGGCAACTCAAGGCGATCGACGTCGAATGACCGCGAGGCCAGCCCCGCCGGCCGCGGCCTCCACCGCCACGGGCGCGGCCGAGGGCCGGCGCTTCCTGATCTGGGTCGCCATCACGACGGCCCTGCTGGGCGCGGGGCTGGCGGTGCTGCTGGCGGTCTTCCTGCGGCAAGTGCGCTCGGCGGAGGAAACCGCGCAACTGCAGGCCGACTCGCTGACGGCGATCGTCTTTCAGCACGAACGCGAGTTTTTGCGCCTGCGCGAAGAGCTGCGCGCCGCTGCCGCCCAACCAGCCCAGGTGGATTGGGACGCCCTGGCCCTGCGGCAGGAGATCTTTGCCGGTCGGGTGGCGCTGCTGCGCGAAAACCCCACCATGAAGCCGCTACGGCCGCACCCCGACTACGTCGCGCTGTTGGGACGGCTGCAGGGCTTGGTGACCCGGGTGGACGCCCTGCTGCACACCGCCGACGCCGGCCGGCTGCGGGCCATCGTGGACGAGATGGAGCTGCTCGGACCGGATGTGCAAGCCCTGACGCTGACGGCCAACGGGGTGATGGTCGGCATGATCGAAACCAAGTTGCAGGAAGTCCGGCGCCTACAGCGCTACGTGGTCTGGCTCATGACCGCGCAGGTGCTGGTGCTGCTTGCCGCTGCGGCAGCCCTGTGGCAGCGCCAGCGCCGCCAGCAGCACGAGCGCGCCGAGCTGGAGGCGCTCAACACCGCCCTGCGCGGCGCGCGCGACGCGGCCGAGGCCGCCAACCGCGCCAAGAGCCAGTTTCTGGCCAACATGAGCCACGAGCTGCGCACCCCCTTCAACGGAGTGCTTGGCATGCTGGCCATGCTGGAAGACAGCCCGCTGACCCCGGCCCAGCGCGACCAGCTGCAAACCGCTCGCTCCTCGGCCGAGCACTTGCTGAGCCTGCTCAACGACATTTTGGATCTGTCCGCACTGGATGCCGGGCAGATGCGCATCCAGCCCGAACCGCTGAACCTGCCACAACTGGCGCAAGAGGTGCACCGCTGGCTGCAGCCGCACGCCAACCGCAAAGGCCTGGCCCTGGGCCTGACCATCGACGACGGCGGCACCCCCTGGGTTGAGGCGGACGGAACGCGGGTACGCCAGATTTTGCTCAACCTGGTGGGCAACGCCATCAAGTTCACGGAACAAGGCCGGGTGGACTTGGCGCTGCGGGCGGAGCCCGCCGGCGCCGGCGGTACGCTGGTGCGTTGGACGGCCGTGGTGTGCGACACGGGCATCGGCATGGATGCGGCCACCGTCGCGCGGCTGTTCCAGCGGTTCCAGCAGGCGGACCCCTCCATCACCCGTCGCTATGGGGGCAGCGGGCTGGGGCTGGACATTTCGCGCACGCTGGCGCGCCTGATGGGCGGGGACGTGGTGGTGGACAGCCAGCCCGGTGTCGGCTCCACCTTCACCGCCACCTGGATCACCCGCGTCGCGGAACCGGATGCCCAGCCGTCGGGCTTTGCGGTCACGCGCCCCAACCCGTGGCTGGCCCCGCC
>NZ_DAISXZ010000059.1:0-15136 GCF_036825565.1 Tepidimonas sp.
CCCACGTTCACCCGGGTGGCTCGTCCCCCGGCTCGTCCGCCCCCGCAGTCCGCGCGGCCCCATCGACTCCATCGGCCCCGCCATCCGGGCCTCCGCCGGCGGGGGATGCCCTCACCGACCCCGCCACCGCATGGCGCGCGGCCAACGACGCCGTCGGGGCTTTTCCACGCGGACACGCCGACATCTTGCGCTGGGAGCAGGCCCAGGGCCTTGGCACGCCCACGGCATCCGAGCCCGATACCGCCGTCTGGTCCCTCGACGAGGTGGTCCGTCGCGCCTTGCTGGCGCGCCCCGATCTGCTCATGACCCCAGGGTTGGGGCCGACCGAGCGGCTGCGGCTGGCCCAGGCCACGGCGGCCGTTGTCCGGGATGCGCAAGCCGCCTGGATCGAGGCGGTGACGGCGCGCCAGGTGCGCCGGCTGGCGCAGGACGCCCACACCGCCGCCGACGCGGGGGCCGAGTTGGCCCGGCGCATGCGCCAGACGGGCAACTTCAGCGCCAAGCGGCAATGGCGCGAAACGCTGCCGCTGTGGGACGCCGACGCGCGTGAGGAGCAAGCCCTCGCGGCCGAACGACAGGCCGTGGTGCGGCTATGGCAACAGATCGGCGGCAGCGAATCCCCCGCAGCCCTGGCGCGCCACCTACCCGACACCCTACCCGCGCGGCCCAACCTGCCGGCAGCCGATGCCCGCACCACGTGGGCCGCCCAGGTGCGCGAGCGGCACCCCGACTGGCGCCGCCTGCAGCTCGACGCCCAGCGGCAGCGCGCCGCGTTGCCCCCAGGCGCCTGGGACGAATTGCAGACCGCCTGGGCGCAGGCCGTCGCACGCGGCCTGCCGGGTGCTCCGCGGTGGGATCCGACCGCCCCGCGCTGGCCGCACGCCTGGGACCAGGCACTGGCGGCGCATGCCGCGCTGACACAGTTAGAGCGCCGGCTGGACGGCGACCTCGACCTTGCATGGGCCAACGCCCGACGCGCGGCGGAGCGGGCCGAACGCCAGCGACACCGCGTCCTGCCCGCCCTGCAGGCGCTGGAGGAAGAAACCCTGCTGCACTACAACGGTATGCTAGCCAGCACCTGGGAGCTGCTTGCCGCCGCGCGCGAGCGCATCGCCGCCCAGCAGGCGGCGGTCACGGCCGAACGCGACGCCTGGCTGGCGTGGCTGGACCTACAAGCCGTGCTGGCCGGCCTGCCGCTGAGCGAACGGGCCATGTCCGCCTCTGCCGATGCCCCCGCCACCCCCGCGAAAGGCCACTGACCATGGAACGTCGCCGATTTTTTGCGCAGGCACTCGCCGGCACCGCTGCCGTGGCCAGTACCGCCGTGGCCCGCCACGCCCTGGCCGGCCTGCCCGAGCCCGTCATCCGCACCGGCACCGACACCGCCGGGCCATGGACCCCGCCCGGCGTCACCGGCGCCGGCCGCCCCTATCGCCCCGTCGTCACCCTCAACGGCTGGACGCTGCCGTTTCGCATGCGCGACGGCTTCAAGGAGTTTCACCTGGTGGCCGAGCCGGTGGTGCGCGAGTTTGCACCCGGCTTCACCGTCAATCTGTGGGGCTACAACGGCGCCAGCCCCGGCCCCACCATCGAGGTGGTGGAAGGTGACCGGGTGCGCATCTATGTCACCAACCGGCTGTCCGAACACACCACCATCCACTGGCACGGCCAACGCCTGCCCAACGGCATGGACGGCGTGGGCGGCCTGAACCAGCCGCAGATCCCGCCCGGCAAGACCTTCGTCTACGAATTCGTCGCCCGCCGTCCCGGCACCTTCATGTACCACCCGCATGCCGATGAGATGGTGCAAATGGCCATGGGCATGATGGGCTTCTGGGTCACACACCCCAAGGGCCGACACCCCTGGATCGCCGAAGTGGACCGCGACTACTGCTTCCTGCTCAACGCCTTCGACGTCACGCCGGGCGCGCGCACCCCCAACGTCAACACCATGCTCGACTTCAACATCTGGGCCTGGAACAGCCGCGTCTTCCCCGGCATTGACCCGCTGGTGTCGCGCCTGGGCGAGCGCGTGCGCGTGCGCATCGGCAACCTGACCATGACCAACCACCCGATCCACATCCACGGCATCGAGTTCGAAGTCACCGGTACCGACGGCGGCCCCACCCGCCCGGAGTCGCGGTGGATGGAGGTGACCGCCGACATCGCCGTGGGGCAGATGCGGCAGATCGAATTCGTCGCCGACGAGGAAGGCGACTGGGCGATGCACTGCCACAAGAGCCACCACACCATGGGCCCCATGGGGCATGGTGTGCCCACAATGATCGGCGTGGACCATCGCGGCCTGGTGCAGCGCATCCAGCGCGTCGTGCCCGACTACATGGTCATGGGCGAACGCGGCATGGCCGACATGGGCGAGATGGAAATGCCCTTGCCCGACAACACCGTCCCGATGATGACCGGTACCGGCCCCTACGGCCCGATCGAGATGGGCGGCATGTTCACGACCCTGAAGGTGCGCCGCGACCAGGCCCCGGGCGACTACCGCGACCCGGGCTGGTATCGCCAGCCCGCCGGCACGCAAACCCGCCCGGTGGAGACGATGACGGCACCGGCCGCGCACGGGCCGCAGCCCAAGGCGCCGAGCGGCGCCGGCCACGGCCACCACGACCGCCCTGCCGCTCCTGCCCCCTTCGACGCCCGCAAACCCACCGGAGGAAATCATGGCCACCCCCACTGACCCGCTGCGCCGCGCGCTGTTGGCCGGCCTGTCGGCCTTGCCCCTGCTGGCCAGCGCCCACGGACCGCAGGGCCACACCACACATCCCCGCGCCGCCGCACTGCCCCCGGAGCAAAAGCCCTGGGGCATCGCGGGTGACCCCGCGCGCGTGAGGCGTACCATCGAAATCCGCATGGGCGACGACATGCGCTTTCGCCCCAACCGCCTGACCGTGCGCGAGGGCGAGACACTGCGTCTGCGCGCCGTCAACCGCGGGCGCGTGATGCACGAAATCGTGATCGGCACGCCCGAGGAACTCGCCGCCCACGCCGAACTCATGAAAAAACACCCCGGCATGGAGCACGACGAACCACACATGGCCCATGTCCCGCCCGGGCAGCGCGGCGATATCGTCTGGCACTTCAACCGCCCCGGCGACTTCGCCTTTGCGTGTCTGATCGCCGGCCACTTCGAAGCGGGTATGGTCGGTCGCATCCGGGTCGAGCCCGCTGCACAGGAGAAGACTCCATGAAACGACGCGACTGGATGCGCTGGGGCGCGGCATGGCTGGCCGCCTCGGGCACGGGGCTGGGCATGGCCCAGCCCACCGCCCCCCTGGTGGAGGTGTGGAAAGACCCCCAGTGCGGCTGCTGCAACGACTGGATTCGTCACCTGGAGGCCAACGGTTTTCGTGTCCAGGCCTTCGACAGCGGCAACGTCGGCATGCGCCAACGGCTGGGCATGCCGCAGGCGCTCGGCTCCTGCCACACAGCCCGGGTGGGTGGTTATGTGGTCGAGGGCCATGTGCCCGCGGCGGACATCCAGCGCCTGCTGCGCGAGCGGCCTGCGGCGCTGGGTCTGTCCGTGCCGCGCATGCCGGTGGGTAGCCCCGGCATGGACGGCCCCGAGTACGGCAACCGCCGCGATCCCTACGACGTGCTGCTCGTGCAGCGAGACGGCTCCACCCGGGTGTATGCCAGCTACCACCAGACGCAATCGGCCGCTCCGACGGCCACCGCCGATCGGTGGGCCGAAGGCGAGGTGCGGCGCATCGACACCGCGGCGCACAAGATCACCTTGCGCCACGGCGACATCCCCGATCTGGACATGCCGCCGATGACCATGGTGTTCCAGGTTCGCGACCCGGCCCTGCTGCAGGGGCTACAACCGGGAGCACGGGTGCGGTTTCGCGCGCAAAAGGCCGATGGGGCCTACATCGTGACCGACATCAAAGCGACCCCGTAACGGCTGCGCTAGGATGGACGCCATGACTTCGTTCATCGATGCCACCCTGATCACCGCCGACAACGCGCTGCGCACGCTGTTCGCCCCCCACCGCGCTGCGCGACCGACGCCCGCCGTGTCCGCCGAGCGGCAGGCCGAGGCCGCGCAGATGACCGAGTCGGAACGCCGCCTCTCCGGGGCGTTGATGCGCGTCAACCACGTGGGCGAAATCTGCGCGCAGGCGCTCTACACCGGACAGGCGCTGGCTGCCCGGCTGGGCCCCGGCCGTCCGGAGGAGCGCGAGCGCACCGCCCGCCACCTGGAAGCCGCCGGACAGGACGAAACCGATCACCTGGCGTGGTGCCAACAACGGCTGGACGAGTTAGGCGACCGCCGCTCGCTGCTGGCGCCGCTGTGGTACGCCGGGGCGCTGACCATCGGCGTAGCGGCCGGTCTCGCCGGGCGCGGCATCAGCCTGGGCTTCGTCGTCGAGACCGAACGCCAGGTCGAGGCCCACTTGGATGGCCATCTGGACCGCCTGCCGGCGCGCGACCACCCGTCGCGAGCCATCGTCGCGCAAATGAAAGCCGACGAAATCCGCCACGCGCGCGATGCACAGCAGGCCGGCGGTGTGGAGTTGCCGCCCCCCGTGAAGTGGGCGATGCGCGCCGCGGCCAAGGTCATGACGACGGTCGCGCACCGAATCTGACTGTGCGGGTCAGTCCACCTCGATCAGCTCGTAGCTGGTCGTGATCTGCGCCGTCTTGCCCAGCATGATGCTGGCGGAGCAGTATTTTTCGTGGCTGAGCTGGATGGCGCGCTCGAGCGCGGGGGCCGGGATGCCCTTGCCATGCACCACGAAGTGCATGTGGATCGAGGTGAACACTTTGGGCTCGGTCTCGGCCCGGGTGGCGGACAGCTTGACCTGACAGCCCCGCACGTCGTGCCGGCCGCGCTTGAGGATCATCACGATGTCGAAAGAGGTGCAGCCGCCGGTTCCGGCCAGCAGCAGTTCCATGGGCCGGGGCGCGAGGTTGGCGCCACTGGTCTCGGGCTTGGTGGGGTCTGCGGCCCCATCCATCGCCACGATATGACCACTGCCGGTCGCAGCCACGAAACCCATGTTGGAGCCGGCGCCCACGGGGCCGGTCCAGGTGACGGTGCACTCCATTCAACTGTCTCCAAAGCGACTCGGCGCAGGCAAACATGCTGCACCGCAATATAAGTGATATATAATACTGACCATTGTACGACGCGCCCGGCGCATGGCTGGTGTCGTCGGCGGGGTCCCGTGGCCCGGCAACAGTTGTCTCCTCTGCCCTCTATGGGTGGTTCAAGGCCCAGGCATCGCGCCTGGGCCTTTTTTTCGTGCCCAGCCCCGCTGCGACGAGCTACCGTCGGCTGGGCCCAGCATCCGTGCGCCGTATGATTGCGCGGAGCCATCCGGAAACGCCATGCCTGCCCAGTCCCCCGCCTGCCCCGATCCCATCCCGCTGACCCCGCAGGACTACCTGAAGAAGATTCTCACCGCGCGCGTCTACGACGTGGCGCGCGAAACACCGCTGGAGCCGGCGCGCAACCTCAGCCGCCGCCTGCACAACAAGGTGCTGCTCAAGCGCGAGGACCAGCAGCCGGTGTTCAGCTTCAAGCTGCGTGGCGCCTACAACAAGCTGGCGCACCTGTCGGCCGAGCAGCTGCAGCGCGGCGTCATCTGCGCCTCGGCCGGCAACCACGCGCAGGGTGTGGCGCTGGGGGCCCACAAACTCGGCGCGCGCGCCGTCATCGTCATGCCCACCACCACGCCGCAGGTCAAGATCGACGCCGTGCGCGCGCTCGGCGGCGAGGTGGTGCTGCACGGCGACAGCTACTCCGACGCCGCCCAACACGCTGCGGAACTCGCGCGCCGCGAGGGTCTGACCTTCGTGCACCCGTTCGACGACCCCGACGTCATCGCCGGGCAAGGCACCATCGCCATGGAGATGCTGCGCCAGCTGCAGGGCCTGGGCTCCAACCGGCTCGACGCGGTGTTCGTCGCCATCGGCGGCGGCGGCCTGATCGCCGGCGTGGCCAACTACCTCAAGGCCGTGCGGCCCGACATCCGCGTCATCGGCGTGCAGATGAGCGACTCCGACGCCATGCTGCGCTCGGTGCGCGCGGGCCAACGCGTGCAGCTGGCCGACGTCGGGCTGTTTTCGGATGGCACCGCGGTCAAGCTGGTCGGCGAGGAGACCTTTCGCCTTGCGCGCGAGCTGGTCGATGGCTACGTCACCGTCAACACCGACGAAGTCTGCGCCGCGATCAAAGATGTGTTCATCGACACGCGCAGCATCGTCGAGCCGGCCGGAGCGATGGCGGTGGCGGCGATCAAGAAGCACGTCGCCGAGCACAAGACGCGCGGGGAGACCTACGCCGCCATCCTGTGCGGCGCCAACATGAACTTCGACCGGCTGCGCTTCGTCGCCGAGCGTGCCGAGGTCGGCGAGGAGCGCGAGGCGCTGTTCGCCGTCACCATCCCCGAGGAGCGCGGCAGCTTCCTGCGCTTCTTGCAGGCCATCGGCTCGCTGCCCGGCGGCCCGCGCAACGTCACCGAGTTCAACTACCGCATCCACGACGCCAGGGTGGCGCACGTGTTCGTGGGGCTCACCACCCACGGCAAGGGTGAAAGCGCCAAGATCGCCGCCGCCTTCGAGCGGCAGGGCTTCGCGACCCTGGACCTCACGCACGACGACCTGGTGCAGGAGCACATCCGCCACATGGTTGGCGGCCACTCGCCGCTGGCGCAGGACGAGCGGCTGCTGCGCTTCATCTTCCCGGAGCGGCCCGGCGCGCTGCTGAAGTTCCTGACGCTGATGCGCCCGAGCTGGAACATCAGCCTGTTCCACTACCGCAACCAGGGCGCCGACTACGGCCGCATCCTGGTCGGCCTGCAGGTGCCGCCCAAGGACGCGCGGGCGTTCGAGCGCTTCCTGCGCGAGCTCGGCTACCCCTACGTCGAAGAAACCGACAACCCGGTCTACCGGCTGTTCCTGCGGGGGTGAGGGGGTCGGCACCCTCGCCCGTCGGGCGGCTGCGAAGCGCGGGCTGACGACCGCCTCAACCGCCGGCCGGCGGCGCCGCAGCCGGTGCCGCCGGCCGCACCGGGGCGGGCAGTCGCACCGCCTCGCCGCCCTGCGGCGGGCTCAGCCACACCCCGTCGCGCTCGATGCGCTGCACGCGCCAGCCATCCGGCAGCGCCGCGCCCGCGCGGTACGGCTTGGCCGGCTGGCCATCGGTGGCGAGCAGCGCGGCACCCCGTCCTCCGCCATCGGCCACCAGGCCCAGCAGGCGCCACGCCGCGCCGGTGGCGGCGACGGCGGCCGGCGCCGGCGGCGGGGTGGCGGCAAGACCCTCCCCACCGCCCAGCGCCCGCGCCATCGTCTCCGCCTGAGCGACCGGGGCCGACGACGGCGGCGGCGCCGCAGGCGCCACGCCCTGCGCCAGCCCCCACAGCCGCCATCCCCATGCCGCCGCGAGCCAGCCGGCCACCCCCCACGCGAGCAGCGCGGCCAGCGCCGGCAGCCGCGCCCGCCCGCGCGCGCGGCAGCGGCGGCCGGGCGGCGTGCGCACAGGTGGAACGGCGGGCGGCGTCATGGGGCTGCATTATCATCGTTGGCATGACATTCGCGTGCGCGCCTGCGACCCCCGCCCGCCGCGTCCTGCGGGGCTTCACGCTGATCGAGCTGCTGGTCATCCTCGTCATCATCGGGGTGCTGGCGGCGCTGATCGTGCCCAACGTCATCGGCCGCGCCGACGAGTCGCGCGTCACCGCCGCACGGGCCGACGTGGCCAATCTGATGCAGGCGCTCAAGCTCTACCGGCTGGACAACCAGCGCTACCCCTCGCAGGAGCAGGGCCTGCAGGCGCTGGTGCAGCGGCCGGCCTCCGGCCCCCCGGCGCCGAACTGGCGCCCCTACCTCGACAAGCTGCCGAACGACCCCTGGGGCCGCCCTTATCAGTACCTCAACCCCGGCGCCTACGGCGAGGTGGACGTGTTCTCGCTCGGCGCCGACGGCCAGCCCGGCGGCGAGGGCAACGATGCCGACATCGGCAGCTGGCAGTGACCCCGCGCCCGCCGGGGCCGCGCGGCGCCCGCGCGGGCTGACGCTGCTGGAGCTGCTGGTGGTGCTGGCCATCGTCGGCATCGCCAGCGTCGGCGTGGTGCAGGCGTGGCGTGGCGACGCCGACCGGCGGCTGGACCGGCTGGCGACCGAGCTGCGCGACCAGATCGAGGCCGTGCGGGCACTGGCGCGCGCCGGCGGCACCCGCGCTGAGCTGGCCTGGGACGCCCAGGGCCTGCGCTGGCGCGGCCTGCCGGAGGCGGCCCTGCCCGAGCTGCCGCGCGCGCGCCCGTGGCCCCTGGAGGACGTGGCGCTGACGCTGGAGCCGCCGCAGCCGGCGCTCTCGCTCGGGACCGACCCCATGGGCCCGCCGTGGCGGTTGACGCTGCGCAACGGCGAGCGCACGCGCACGCTGGCCTTCGACGGCTGGGGCGCGGTGCGCGTGGAGTGAACCGCATGGCGCCCGCATCCGCCGCAGCCCCCTGCCCGGGCGTTCCGCCCCGCCGGCGCCCCGGCGGCTTCACGCTGGTGGAGGTGCTGGTGGCGCTGGCCATCGTCGCCACCGCGGCGCTGGCCGCCCAGCAGGCCGGCCAGGCCCTGCTGCGCACCGCCGAGCGCCAGCCGGCCCAGTGGCTGGCGCAGCTGTGCGCGCACAACGCGCAGGTCGTGCTGCGGCTGGAGCCGGCCTTCCCGCCCCCCGGCACGCGCGAGCTCTCCTGCACGCAGGGCGGCGTGGAGCACACGGTGCAGATCGCCATCGACCCGACGCCGAACCCGAGCTTTCGCCGCGTCGAGGTGCGGGTGCGGCCAGCCGGCAGCGACCTCGTGCTGACGCGGCTGACCACCGTGCTCGGCCGGCACTGACGGGGCCGACGATGCGCCGCGCCCGGGGCCTGACGCTGATCGAGCTGCTGACCGCGCTGGCGGTGCTGGCGCTGCTGGCCACGCTCGGCTGGCGCGCGCTGGACGGGCTGCTGCGCGTGCGCGAGGCCACCGAGGCGCGCAGCGCCGCGCAGCTCGGCTGGGCCGACGTGCTGGCGCAGTGGCAGCTCGACCTCGACCAGATGGTGATGCCGGTGGACGGCGCCATCGACCCGCCGCCGGCCTGGTCGCTGCAGGGCGGCACGGTGCGCCTGCTGCGCCACGCCGCCGACGGCGCCGGCTGGCAGGTGGTGGCCTGGGCCGCCGTGGACGATGGCCAGCGCTGGGCACGCTGGCAGTCGCCGCCGCTGGCCACGCGGGAGGCGCTGGCGCAGGCGTGGGTGCAGGCGCCGCAGCGCGTGCGCGCCGAAGGCGTACGCACCGTGGCCATCGCGGGCGCCGAGGTGCGGGTGTGGGACGGCACACAGTGGAGCACCGCCGGCGCCGAGGGCGTGTCGCCCGCCGCCGTGCGGCTGGTGCTGGTGCCGGCCAGCGGGGCTGGCTTCGACGGCGCGCTGACGCTGGACTGGGCGTCGGCCCGCGTCGCTGGGGGCAAGTCGTGACGCGGGCACGCGGCGCGGCGCTGCTGGTGGCTCTGATGCTGATGGCGGTGGTGGCCACGCTGGCGGCCGCCGCCTGGAGCCTGCAGTGGCGCGCCTGGGCCGTGGAGCGCGCCGCGCGCGACCAGGCGCAGGCCGCGTGGCTGCTGACCGGGGCGCTGGACTGGGCGCGGCTGATCGTGCGCGAGGACGGTCGCGCCTCGCGCACCGACCATCTGGCCGAACCGTGGGCGGTACCGCTGCAGCCGACCCGGCTGTCCACCTTCCTACGCGCCAGCGCCGACGACGGCAACGACGTGCTGGACGAGGCCTGGCTGGCCGGCCGCATCGAAGACGCGCAGGCGCGGCTGAACTGGCGCAACCTGATCGACCTCACCGGCGCCACGCCGCGCGTCAACCCCACGGCGCTCGCGGCGTTCGAGCGGCTCTACGGCCTGCTGGAGCTGCCGGCCGACGAGCTGCGTGCGGTGGCCGAGGCGCTGCGGCAGGCCTGGCCGGCCGGGGCGCAAAGCCCGGCCCGCCACCCTCCACCCGAGCGCGCCGAGGATCTGCACGCCCTGGGGCTGAGCGCCGCGAGCTGGGCGCGGCTGGCCCCGCACACCGTCTGGCTGCCGGAGCCGACTCCGGTCAACCTCAACACCGCCGGGCCGCTGGTACTGCGCGCCGCGGTCGCCGGGCTGGACGCCGCCGAGGCGCAGCGCCTGCTGAGCCTGCGCAGCCAGCGTCCGTTCGAGCGCGCCGAGGCGCTCGTGGAGGCGCTGCCGCACCTGGCGTCGTCGTGGCAGCCGACGCTGCTGGGCGTGGCCAGCCGCCACTTCCTCGTCACCGGGCAGCTGCGGCTGGGCGAACTGACCGTGCAGCAGACCGCGCTGCTGCGCCGCGACGCAGCGCGCGTGGAAGTGCTATGGCGCCAGCGCGGCGTGGCGGCCGTACCTACCGAAAACCCGGCTGCGTCTTGAGGCGGTGCTATGCTTGCCGCGCTCTGACGCGCACGCCCGACCGATGCTGATCCTGCGCCCCGTAGACCGCTGCACCACCGTCGCCGCCCCTACCGGCGCGACGGCCGAGGCGGCCCCGGCCGCCTGGCACTGGGCGCGCGTGGATGAAACTGGCACGGTGCTCGCGCAGGGCCGCGCACCGGCCGAGGGACTGGCCGCCCTCGGCGAGCGCGAACGGGTCGCGCTCGTGGTGCCGACCGGCTGGCTGGCGTGGCATGCGGTGGCGCTGCCGGCCGGCCGCGCTGGGCGCACGCCGGCGGCCCTGGGCGGCCTGCTGGAAGACGCCCTGCTGGAAGAACCACAGCGCCTGCATTGGGCGATGGGACCTGCGGCGCCGCAGGGGCACACCTGGGTCGCTGTCGTGCGCGACGATCGGCTCCAGGCCGCAATGGCCGCCGCGCAGGCCCCCGGCTGGACGGTGGAGCGGCTGCTCGCCGAAAGCCATCCCTTGCCCGCACCAGTGCTGTGGGTGCACGCGCTGGACGGCGCGCCGATGGCCGTGCTCGCCGGGCCGGACGGCGTGGCCTCCGTGCCGCTATCCGATCTCGACGCGCTGCTGCCACCCGGCACGCCGCAGGACGACGCCCCGGCGGGCATCGACGCATCGCCGACTGCACTGACCTGTGCCGCCGACCCGGCCGCCTTCGACGACGCGCGCGCGGCGCGACCGCAGGCCCCCTGGCAGGCCTTGCCAGCCGCGCGGCGCTGGGCCGACGCATGGCGCGACGGGCCGGATCTGGCGCAGTTCGCCTGGCGCCGCCGCATCGGCGGCGCGTGGTGGCAGCGTGCGCTGCGCGCCATGCGCGAAGTGGGCACCGAGACGGCCTGGGCGCCAGCGCGCTGGGGCATTGCGGCGGCGGCGGCGGTGCCGCTGCTGGCCGTGCCGCTGGCCGCGTGGCAGGCGCGTCAGGCCGAGCGCGCGTTGCAGGCCGAGACCCAGCGCATCGCGCGCGCGGCGCTGCCGCAGGCGCCGGTGCTGCTCGATCCGCCGCGTCAGCTCGCGCAGGCGCTGGCCCGGCTGGGCGGGCCCGCCGCGCCCGGGGCGCTGGAGCGCTGGCTGCACGCCTGGGGCGCACAGGGCGGGCCGGCGCCGCAGCAGGTACGCGTGCAGGGCGATCGGCTCGAGCTGCGTTGGGACGCCGCCCCGCCCGCGGCGCAGGTGCGCGCCGCGGCGCGCGCCGCCGGGCTGATCGTGGCCGAGCAAGGCGGCCCGGTGTGGCGGCTGCAGCCGGAGGCCGGGCGATGACGTCGATCCGCGCCGCGCTGCCGACGCTCACCGCGCGCCTGCCGGCGCCGCTGCAGCGCCACGCCGGGCTGGGACTGGCCGCCGTGCTGCTGCTGGCCTGGGCGCTGGGCGTGGCCTGGCCCGCGTGGCGCGCGCTGCAGCAGGCCCCGCAGCGCCTGGCGCAGGCCCAAGCGCAGACTCAACGCACCGCGGCCTTGGCGCAGGCGCTGGCCGAGCGCAAAGCCGCCGCCGACTCCGGCACCACCTCCCCCGCCACGCCGGAGGGGGTGCGCGTGCTGACTCAGGAACAGCTCGGCACCGGTGCCCAAGTGCGGGCCGACGAGAACGGCGGCTGGCGCGTCGAGCTGGACGGCGTGCCGGCACAGGCGCTGGCGCACTGGCTGGTGGCGCTGCGCGAGCGGCTGGCGCTGCAGGTGGTCGAGCTCGACTTGCAGCGCGACAGTGACCTCTGGCGCGGCCATGCGCGCCTGGCCCCCGCGGGAGGCGCCCGGTGAGCGCGCGCGCGCGCCGCATCCCCTGGCGCGCAGCGGTGCTCGGCGCGCTGCTCGGCGCACTCGTCGCCAGCGTCGTCCAGGCCCCGGCGCGCTGGGCCGACGTGGCGCTGGCCGCCGCGAGCGACGGCCGGGTGCGGCTGCTGCAGCCGGCCGGCACGCTGTGGGCCGGCTCCGGCGTGCTGCGCGTGGCCGGCGACGGCGCGGCGCTGACGCTGCCCGGGCGGCTGCGCTGGACGCTCTCGCCCGACCTCGCCACCCTCGGCGCGCGCCTGACGCTGCAGCCCGACGCCGCCGCCGACGCGCCGTGGCGCGCCACGCTGGCCCGCCGCGACGGCGGCTGGTGGCTGCAGGCCGAGCCGTGGCGGGCGCAGTTCGATCTGGCCTGGCTGCAGGCGCTGGGCGCGCCGTGGAACACCTTCGGCCTGCAGGGGCGCGTGCACCTCGCGCTGCCGGCGCTGCGCTGGCCGCTCGGGGCGGCCGCCGCAGCCCCGGTCGCCCCCGCCCCAGTCACCGTCGAGCTGCTCGACGTCGCTTCCGCCGTCAGTCCGCTGCGGCCGCTGGGCAGCTACCGGCTCACGCTGCAGGCCGCGCCGGGCGCCGCGCCGACGTTCGAGCTGGCCACGCTGCGCGGCGACCTGCGGCTTCAGGCCAGCGGCGGCTGGCCCGGTGGCCGGCTGCAGCTGCAGGGGCTGGCCGAGGCCAACCCCGATCGGCTCGACGCCCTATCCAACCTGCTCATCCTGCTGGGCCGCCGCGACGGCGCGCGCGCCCACCTGCGCATCGGAAACCCCGCATGAACGACGCCACCCTCTCCGTCCGCCTGGGCCGTGCCGCGGCGCTGGCGCTG
The DNA here is from genome assembly GCF_036825565.1 of Tepidimonas sp. Classification (GTDB taxonomy): domain Bacteria; phylum Pseudomonadota; class Gammaproteobacteria; order Burkholderiales; family Burkholderiaceae_C; genus Tepidimonas. The sequence continues at coordinate 13,068 of NZ_DAISXZ010000059.1, forward strand.
CTGGCGGCGGCGCTGGCCGGCCCGCTGGCCGCGCAGACCCCGCCGCCGGCGGTGCGGCCTGGCCAGCCGATCACGCTCAACTTCGTCGATGCGGACATCGAGGCCGTGGCGCGAGCGCTGGGTGTGGCCACCGGCCGCGCCATCGTGGTCGATCCGCGCGTCAAGGGGCCGCTGACGCTGGTCACCGAAACGCCGGTGCGCCCGTCTGCAGCGCTGGCGCAGTTCGGTGCCGAGCTGCGGCTGCGCGGCTTTGCATTGGTGGAGTCGGCCGGGATCCTGAAGATCGTGCCGGAGGCCGAAGCCAAGCTGCTCGGCGGCCCGGTGCTGACCGAGGAGCCGGCCCCCGCGCGCGACGGGCTGCTCGTCACGCAGATCTTTCGCCTGCAGCACGAGAACGCCAACCACCTGCTGCCGATCCTGCGCCCGCTGATCAGCCCGAACAACCCGATCACCGTCAACAACACGCACAACGCGCTGGTCATCACCGACTACGCCGACAACCTGCAGCGGCTGGCGCGCATCATCGCGGCGTTGGACGTGGGCACCGCCACCGAACTGGAGGTGGTGCCGCTGAAGCACGCCATCGCCACCGACGTGGTCGGCTGGTTGCGCCAGCTGCTCGACGACGACGGCAGCGCCGGCCCCAACCGCACGCCCGGCGGGCCGCGCATCACGGTGCTGGCCGACCCGCGCAGCAACAGCCTGCTGCTGCGCGCCAGCCACCCGGCGCGGCTGCAGCTGGCCCGGGCGCTGATCGAGCGGCTGGACCGCCCCAGTGCCGCCAGTGCGGCGGCCAACATCCACGTCGTCTACCTGCGCCACGCCGACGCGGCGCAGCTGGCCGCGACGCTGCGCGCCGCGCTGGCCGCCGCGGGCACCCCCGGTGGCGCCGACGGCGCGCCCGTCGCCCCGGTCACGGCCCCGGCAACCAACCCGGGCGCCGGCACCCCGGGGCCGGGCAGCGGGACGCGCGCAGCCACCACCGGCTCCGCGGGGACCGCCACGGCGACGCCCACCGGCGGCCAGGTGCAGGCCGATGTCGCCAACAACGCCCTCATCATCACCGCGCCGGAGCCGCTGTACCGCGAGCTGCGCCGCGTCATCGACCTGCTGGACGTGCGCCGCGCGCAGGTCTATGTGGAGAGCCTGATCGCCGAGGTCAGCGCGGAGAAAGCCTCCGAGATCGGCGTGCAGTGGCAAAGCATCATCGGCCGCGACGGCGACGGCGCCATCGGGCTGCTCGGCACCAACTTCGGCTCCGGCGGGGCCAACATCCTCAACCTGGCCACGCAAAACGGCGGCCAGGGTCAGCTGCCAGCGCCGGGGTTCAACATAGGTCTGGCGCAGCGCATTGGCGGCACCTATGTGCTGAGCGCGCTGGCGCGCTTTCTCGAGACCAAAGGCGACGCCAACATCCTGTCCACGCCCAACCTGCTGACGCTGGACAACGAGGAGGCCAAGATCGTCATCGGCCAGAACGTGCCGTTCATCACCGGCCAGTACACCGCCAACAACACCAACCAGGGCGCGGTCAACCCGTTCCAGACCATCGAGCGACGTGACGTCGGCCTGACGCTGCGGGTGCGACCGCAGATCAACGACCAGGGCACCGTCAAACTGCAGATCTTCCAAGAGGTCAGCAGCGTGCTGCCAAGCTCGATCGGCAACCCGAGCGGCCTGATCACCAACAAGCGCTCGATCGAGTCCACCGTGATGGTGGAAGACGGCGGCATCGTCGTGCTGGGCGGGCTGCTGCAAGACGAATTCGGCGGCAACCAGGACAAGGTGCCGGGGCTGGGCGACGTGCCGGTGCTGGGCAACCTGTTCCGCAGCGAAAAGCGCTCGCGCAAGAAGACCAACCTGATGGTGTTTCTGCGCCCGGTGGTGGTGCGCGACGCGCGCGCCGGCGACGCACTGGCACTGGACCGCTACCAGTGGATGCGCGGCGTGCAGGAGCAGGCCCAGCCCGAACCGAGCCGCCTGCACCCGGTGCAGGACGCGCCGCTGCTGCCGCCCGCCTGGCCCGGCGCCGCCGTGCCGCCCGCGCCCGCCGCCCCTGCCCCCAATCC
>NZ_DAISXZ010000060.1:0-14727 GCF_036825565.1 Tepidimonas sp.
CCCCCTGCACCGCATCCCGCGGTGGCTCCGCCCCGGTGGGGGGGGCACTGCTGGCCCGTGGGCCGGACGCTGGCCCGGGCGGGGCTGCCGCTCTTTGCCGCCGCGCTGTCCTTGCCGGTTATCGCCCTGGTCGTGGCGGCGCTGGCGTGGGATGCCGCGTCCGCCAGTGTCCTACGCGAGATGGCGGCCACGGTGCTGCCCGGTTACGTGTGGACCAGCATCTGGCTGTGCCTGGGCGTGGCGGTGGCGGTGGGGCTGGTCGGCTCGGTGACGGCGGTGGCCGTGACGCTGTTCGACTTTCCCGGACGGCGCACGGCCGAATGGCTGCTGCTGCTGCCGCTGGCCATGCCGGCGTATGTCGTGGCCTACGCCTACACGGACTTTCTGCAGTTTTCCGGGCCGCTGCAGACCACGTTGCGCGAGGCGTTCGGCTGGCAGGGTCGGTTGTTCCCCGAGATTCGCAACCCCTGGGGCGCGGCCTGGGTGTTCACCTTCACCCTGTACCCCTACGTCTATTTGTTGGCGCGCACGGCACTGGCGGAGCGCGCGCCCCAACTGCTGGAAGCGGCGCGGCTGCTGGGCGCACCGCTCGGCCGGCGTGTGCGCGAGGTGGCGCTGCCCCTGGCGCGCCCAGCCATCGCGGCCGGCATCGCCCTGGCGCTGATGGAGACGCTCGCCGACTACGGGGTGGTCAGCTACTTCGGCGTGCAGACCTTCACCGCCGGCATCTACAAGGCGTGGTTGGTGATGGATGACCGCACCGCCGCGGCGCAGCTCGCCCTGATGTTGTTGGGCACCGTGGCCGTGCTGCTCTGGGCAGAGCGGCGTGCGCAACGGCGGTTGCGTTTTTCCGCCCCGCGCGCCCAGCGCTGGGGGGCCGATGCACAGCTGGCGCGGCTGGCGGGCCGGCAGGTGCTGCTGGCCTGGACGGTGTGCGGACTGCCCGTCGTGTTTGGTTTCGTGCTGCCGGTGGCCTTCATGCTGCGCCCCTTGGTGCAGGGTTGGCATGAGCTGCCCTGGCACGCCTTTGGCGGGTGGGCGCGCAACAGCCTGCTGCTGGCGGGTGGCAGTGCCTTGCTCGCGGCGGGGGCAGCCCTGGCCCTGGCCCATGCGGTGCGGCGAGCGCCCAGCGCGCTCAACCGGTCAGCGGTGCGTGTGGTGGGCCTCGGGTATGCGGTGCCAGGGGCCGTGGTCGTGGTCGGCCTGCTGCTGCCCGTGGGCTGGGCGCAGGCCCGTTGGCCCGACAGCTCGGTGTCCTACTGGGTGACGGCCACGGTGCTGGGCATCGTCTGGGCGTATCTGGTGCGCTTCACGGCGGTGGCGCTGCAGTCGGTGCAGAGCGGCTACAGCCGCATTCCCGCCAGTTGGGACGATGCGGCCGCCACCCTCGGGGTGGCGGGCGCCGCCCTGTGGTGGCGCGTGCACTGGCCGCTGTTGCGGCGCTCCACGCTGGCCGCGCTGCTGCTGGTGTTCGTCGATGTGATGAAGGAACTGCCCGCGACACTGGTTCTGCGGCCCTTCAACAGCGACACGCTGGCGGTGGTGGCGCACCAGCTCGCCCGCGACGAGCGCTTGGGCGAAGCCGCCTTGCCTGCACTTGCGCTGGTGGCGGTGGGCTTGATCCCCGTCGTGCTGCTCAGCCGCGCGCTGCGCCGCGGAAAGGCGGCTGCGTGCTGATGGGGTGAGCCCACAGGGCGCTGGAAGCCATTGGCCCCCCCGCCAGGAATCGAACCTGGATTTGCCGCTTAGGAGGCGGCCGTTCTATCCATTGAACTACGGCGGGTTCCCGGTGTGGCGTTGCGGCCCCACAAAACGCGCCAGTCTACACCAAGACCTTCACGTGCTTGGGCCTTGACTACCATGGGCGGCGGCGCCCCACGCTGCCATCGTTGCGCGGCGCACCCGCGCCGAGCGCCCCATCAGCACCGAAGATGCCCAGATCGCCCCCATCGCGCGGTTGCATGGCCTGACGCTGGCCGCGCCGTCTTTCAGCGCTGTCTTGCAGCGCGGTCATTTGGACAGCAGGCGCATCGCCTCCTCCAGCCCCTTGAGCGTGAGCGGGAACATGCGCCCGCCCATCAGCTGCTGGATGATCGAGATGCTTTGTCGGTACTGCCAGACGCCCTGCGGCTCGGGATTGATCCAGGCAAAGCGCGGGAAGGCGTGCGTCAGGCGCTGCAGCCACTCCGCGCCGGCCTCCTCGTTGTTGTATTCGACGCTGCCACCGGGCTGCAGGATTTCGTAGGGGCTCATGGTGGCGTCGCCCACGAAGATGAGCTTGTAGTCCTTGTTGTAGCGGCGGATCACGTCCCAGGTGGGGTGCTTCTCGGCGAAACGGCGGCGGTTGTTCTTCCACACATAGTCGTACACGCAGTTGTGGAAGTAATAGAATTCCAGACGCTTGAACTCGGCCCGCACGGCCGAAAACAGCTCCTCCACCCGCTGGATGTGCTCGTCCATGGTGCCGCCCACGTCCATCAGCAGCAGCACTTTCACATGGTTGTGCCGCTCGGGCACCATTTTGATGTCCAGATAGCCCGCGTTGGCTGCGGTGGCGCGGATGGTGTCGGGCAGGTCCAGCTCCAGGTCCGAGCCCTCGCGCGCAAAGCGCCGCAGCCGCCGCAGCGCCATTTTGATGTTGCGCGTGCCCAGCTCTTGCGTGTCGTCGTAGTCGCGGTAGCTGCGCTGCTCCCACACCTTGACGGCGCTGCGCCCACCCCCCTTGCCGCCGATGCGGATGCCCTGCGGGTTGTGGCCGCCGTGGCCAAAGGGGCTGGTGCCGCCGGTGCCAATCCACTTGCTGCCGCCGGCGTGGCGCTCTTTTTGCTCTTCCAGGCGCTTGCGCAACTCCTCCATCAACTGGTCCCACTCCAGCCGTGGAGCGTTGGCCTTTTGTTCCTCAGACAGCAGCCGCTCCAGGGTCTGGCGCAGCCAGTCGGCGGGGATGTCTTGGGTGAAGTCGGCGATCTGCTCCACCCCGTGGAAGTACGCGGCGAAGGCGCGGTCGAATTTGTCGTAGTGCTTTTCGTCCTTGACCAGGGTGGTGCGGGCCAGGTAGTAAAAGTCGTCGATCGAGCAGGCTTGGGGGTTGAGCGGGCCGACCACGCCGGCCTGCAGGGCTTCCAACAGCGTGAGGTACTCCTTGACCGACACGGGTAATCGGGCCGCACGCAGGGTATAAAAAAAATCGGTCAGCATGGGGGTGGGGTGTGTCGGGTCAGCGCGGGCGCGCCAGCGGGTGCTGCAGGTGCGCCTTCACGCTCGGCCACTTGTTGGCGATGATGCTGTAGACACAGGTGTCGCGCAAGCGGCCCGGCGCGTTCGGATGGGTGCAGATCTGGTGGCTGCGCAGCACGCCGTCCTGCACCGCATCCACCAGGTGGTCGTAGTGCGTTGGCGCCAGGGGCTCCAGCCGGGCGTGTTGGCCGACCAGGGCGACGGGCTGGCACCAGGGGGGGCTGGGGTGGGGTCGTGGGCACACCGATGCCGGCGGGTCAGCGGTTGCGCAGGTTCATGAACACCAGCTTTTCGAACAGCACCAGGTCTTGCTCGTTCTTGAGCAAGGCGCCGACCAGCGGGGGCACCGCCAGCTTGCCGTCGCCCGACTGCAGCGCGCTCGGGGCGATGTCTTCGGCGGCCAGCAGCTTGAGCCAGTCCAACAGCTCCGACGTGGAGGGCTTCTTCTTCAGCCCCGGCAGTTGCCGAATGTCAAAGAAGGTCCGCATCGCGGCGCCGACCAGCTCGTCCTTCAGGCCGGGGAAGTGCACTTCGACGATCTGCTTCATCGTGGCCGGCTCCGGGAACTTGATGTAGTGGAAGAAACAGCGGCGCAGGAAGGCGTCGGGCAGTTCCTTCTCGTTGTTGGAGGTGATGAACACCAGCGGTCGATGCCGCGCACGGATGGTCTCGCGCGTCTCGTAGCAATGGAACTCCATGCGGTCGAGCTCGCGCAGCAGGTCGTTGGGGAACTCGATGTCGGCTTTGTCGATTTCGTCGATCAGCAGCGCCACCGGGCGCTCGGCGGCAAACGCCTCCCACAGCACGCCCTTGACGATGTAGTTGCGAATGTCCTTGACCCGGTCGTCGCCGAGCTGGCTGTCGCGCAGGCGGCTGACGGCGTCGTATTCGTACAGGCCCTGCTGCGCTTTGGTGGTGGATTTGATGTGCCACTGCAGCAGCGGCATATCCAGCGCCCGCGCCACCTCCTCGGCCAGCATGGTCTTGCCAGTGCCGGGCTCGCCCTTGAGCAGCAGCGGTCGCTGCAGCCGGATGGCGGCGTTGACTGCCAGCAGCAGGTCGGGGGTCGCAACGTAGGAGGAAGAGCCGGTAAAACGCATGGTTTTCAGGGAGGCAGGAGAGTGGAACGAGTCTATATAATCACGCGTTGATTTTTGTCAAACATCCCTCCGATTGTGCTTGCAACATGAACCAAACGATGACCACTCTGCTGAAATCCGTTGTCGCAAGCGCGACCGTCGTTGCTGCCCTGGGCGCGCAAGCCCAGACCCCCGCGGGGGACGTCAAAGCCGGTGAATCCAAGGCGGCCATGTGCATCGGCTGCCACGGCATCCCGGGTTACCAGAACAGCTTTCCGGAAATCCACAAGGTCCCCAAAATCTCCGGTCAGTCGGCGCCATACATCGCGGGCGCGTTGCAGGCGTACCGCAAGGGCGATCGCAAGCACCCGACGATGCGCGGCATCGCCGGCTCGCTGTCGGACCAGGACATCGCCGATCTGGCGGCGTTCTACGCGGGGCACAACCCCGGCGTGACCGCGCCCGAGCAGCCCAAGGCGGCACCGCCGGCCGTCGCGGCGCTGCTCGAAAAAGGTGCTTGCGTGTCGTGCCACGGGGCCAACTTCAGCAAGCCCATCGATCCGAGCTACCCCAAGGTCGCCGGGCAGTATGCGGACTATCTGTACGTCGCGCTGAAGTCGTACAACGTGCAGGGCAACCCACACATCGGTCGTGCCAACCCGATCATGGCCGGCATCACGCAACAGTTCAGCAACGCCGAGTTGAAGCAGATCGCCAACTATCTGGCGGCCGTGCCGGGTGAGCTGGCGACCAAGCCGCAGTCCCGCTTCCGTTGATCGCGCAAGCGTCCTCTTCCTCATCGACCGGCCCCTCGCGGGCCGGTCGGCGTTTGGGGTGCGCTGTGGTCCGTGCCGCGGCATGCGGGGCGGCCGTGCGGGGTTTTGGTGGTCCGGGGCGGTAAAATGGAGGGTTTCGTCCAGACCTGAGTCGGTCTGGTGGTGCAACACGATTGGATGGGGGATCGAGCCATGCAAGGGCTTCATCTGACGGCTGATCTGTACGACTGCCGAGGGGCCGACGGTCTGTTGACCGATGCGGCCATGCTGGCCGAGCTGTGCCGGCGCCACACGATCGGGGTGGGGTTGACCCTGGTCGATGAGAAGTGGTACCCGTTTCCGCCGTACAACGGCCAGCCCGGGGGCGTGACCGGCATGCTGCTGCTGGCCGAGTCGCACCTGGCGGTGCACACGTGGCCGGAGCGCCGCGCGGTGACGCTGGACGTCTACGTCTGCAACTTCACCACCGACAACTCCGCCAAGGCCGAGGCGCTGCTGCGCGAGATCGTGGCCGCCTTCGAGCCCAGCCGCAGCGAGATCCACCGCCTGGAGCGTGGCAGCGAGCAGCGCCCGCCGGCGGAGACGATTCTGGAGGCGCTCAACGACGCCGCAGACGCGGTCTACGGCTACGCCAGCAGCGAGCGTGTGCTGAGCCGCCGCAGCCCGTACCAGACGATCGAGCTGATGCGCACGCCGCGCTTCGGACTGGCCATGCGCATCGACGGGCACTTCATGACCTCCGAAGGCGAGGAGTTCTACTACCACGAATGCCTGGTGCATCCGGCCGCGGTGGCGCACGGGGCGCCGCGGCGCGTGCTGATCATCGGCGGCGGCGACGGCGGCGCGGCGGAGGAGGTGCTCAAGCACCGCAGCGTCGAGCGCGTCGTGATGGCCGAGCTGGACGGCGAGGTGGTGGCCATCGCCAAGGAGCATCTGCGCGCGGTGCACCGCGGCGCCTTCGACGACCCGCGGCTGGAGATGCGCATCGGGGATGGCCTGACGTACGTGGCCGAGACTGAGGAGCGCTTCGACCTGATCCTGCTGGACCTGACCGACCCGGAGACGCCGGCCGGCTCGCTGTACCAGGAGCCGTTCTTCCGGTCGCTCAAGCGCATCCTGAATCCGGGCGGGGCGGTGGTGCTGCACACCGGCACGCCGGTGTTCGAGCCGCAACAGGTGCGCCGCATCAACGCCGAGCTGCGCGCGGTCTTCGATCAGGTGCATCCGTTCGGGCTCTACATCCCGCTCTACGGGGCCTATTGGGGCTTTGCCATCGCCTCCGACCGGCTGCAGCCGCGCGCGCTGGATGCGACCACGCTGCAGGCGCGCGTGGCGGCGCTGCCGGACCTGCAGTACTACAACGCTGAGGTGCACCCGGCGCTGTTCGCGCTGCCGACCTACTACCGCCAGCTGGTGCAGCCGCAGCCTGCCGCCGCCCCGGCGGCGTCCCTGGGTTGTTGCGCCGAGGCCGCGCCGGTCTGACCACGGTCGGCCGGACAGGGTAACATCGGTCCGATGCGGGCAGCGGTTGTCCGCACAAAGGGGCGCGCGTGGCGCATGATGACGGATCGCAGGGGCGTTGGAAATGTGGGGATTCCGGTCCCGGCGGGGCGTGTCGTGCGCGCCCTGGCCGTCGCAGCGCGCTGGCCGGGGGCTTGCTGGCGCTGTCGGCAGCCGCCCAGGCCGATGCCCCGCTCACCGAGGCCGATTATTACGCCCCGCTGCCGCAGGTCCTGACGGTCACGCGGCTGGCGCAGCCGCTGGACGACGTGCCCGGGGCGGTGACGGTGATCGACCGCGACACCATCCGCCGCACACCCGCCCGCGACGTGACCGATTTGCTGCGCCTGGTACCGGGCTACACGGTGGGCGGCTTCAACGGCGCCAACGTCACCGCGGCCTACCACATGCCGCTGGACGAATACGGTCAGCGCAACCTCGTGTTGGTGGACGGCCGGTCCATCTACAGCAGCGGCTATCTGGGCGGGACCATGCGCGGGCTGATGACGGTGACGCTCGATGACATCGAGCGCATCGAAATTCTGCGCGGGACCAACTCCGCAGCCTATGGCGCGAATGCGCTCTTTGGCGTCATCAACATCGTCACGCGTCACGCCGCCGATGTGGAGCGGCGCCGCGTGGCCGTCACGCTGGCAACGACGGCGTCCGCGACGTGACGGCGGGGCTGGCGTGGGAGGACGCGGGCACCTTTCACCGCTTGACCGCGCACCGGCGGGGCGACGAGGGCTATCGGCCCATCGGGGGCATCAACGACGACCGCCGTATCGCCCAGCTGCACTGGCGGGCCGACGGTAGCGCCGGCCCCGGTCTGGAATGGTCGTGGCGGGCGGGGGTGTCGGATTTGGCGCTGGGCGTCGGCTATGTGGGCAACCCAGGCGACGCACCGCGCACGCTGCGCTTCCGCAGCACGTACGCACACGGCGTGGCGCGGCAGGAACTGTCTGCCCACGATTCGCTGCAGTGGTCCCTGTCGTGGGGTCGCATCGATGTCCAGGACCGCTTCGACTACGCGCCCATCCGGCCGGTGACGGTGGATTTTGGCGGTCGCGAAGACCGCATCGATTTGGAGGTGCAGCACCAGCGCCAGTGGAGCGACACCTGGCGCACCGTGGGTGGCATCGGCTGGTCCGACGATCGCGTGCGGTCGCGCCCGCTGTTCGACACCGATGCTGCCGTGTCCGTGCAACGCTGGCGCTTGTTCGGCACCGCCGAGTGGTCGCTGACCCCCGACTGGCTGCTCAACGCAGGGCTGTATGCCAGCCACCACAGCCGTCTGGGCCCGAGCGCCTGGCCGCGGTTGATGGTCAACCATCGGGTGGCCGAGCACCACACCCTGCGCCTGGGGGTCACGCGGGCGGAGCGCGATCCGTCGCCGTTCGACCTGTCGGCCAATGTGCGCTATCGCTTTCCGACGCCGCCGTATGAGATTGCCACCTTCGTCTCCAGCGGAACGGTCGGCCCCGAGCGGCTCGATGTGCAGGAGGTCGGTTATCTGGGGCACTGGCCCGAGCGACAGCTCACCCTGGACGTGCGGCTGGCGCGCGAGCGGTTGCGCGACTATATCGAAACCGTGTCGAGGGGCGGCCAACGGCGGGATTTCGTCAATCGGGGGGGCTTCGTGCTGCGTGCCCTGGAGTACCAGTTGCGCTGGAACCCCTCGCGCGAGACGCAGGTGTGGTTGGGGCAAGTCTGGACGGACACTGAGTGGATCGATGCCGACTATCTGCGCCAGCCGCCCAAGCGCATGCTGACGTCCGGGTGGTGGCAGCGGCTGCCGCAGGGGTGGGATGTCTCGGTCGTCTTCACGGCGCAAAGCCGCATGAGTTGGCGGCGCCCTGGGGTGAATTCGCTGCCCGGACGTGGGCGCGTCGATGTGCGGCTGGCGCGCTCCTGGCGCCTGGGCGATGCCGAGTCGGAACTGGCCTTTACCGTCCAGTCCCTGGGTGGGGCGCAGTCGGCCTTCATCCCGGAGCGGGTGCTGGACCGCCGGGCGTTCGTGACCTGGCGCCTGTCACAGTGAGTGGGGCGTGAGCGGGCCGGTGGCGTCGACGGGGGAGGGCTGGCGCAGGCGCCGGCTGCTGTTGGGCACGGCCTTGCTGGGGGTGGCAGGGCGCGGGGTGGCGTCGTCGCCGCGCGTGTGGTTGGTGCCCTCCGATACAGGAGCCGCCAACGAGGAAGCCGCCGCCGCGGTGCACGAGGGGCTGGCTGCCGTGGCGGCGGTGGAGCAGTCCGGGTGGGAGGGCGGCGTCGCCGCGTGCCCGTGGTCAGCTACGCGCCGGCCCATGTGCGGGCCGGTGCCGTGCTGGCGCTGGCAGTCACGCCGGCGCAAGCGGGGCGGCAGATCGCCGAGTCGGCGCGGGCCGCCCTGCAAGGACGCGCGCTGCCCGCGCTGGCGCTGGCGCGCGACTTTGCCGTCGCGGTCAACGAACCCGTGGCCCGATCGCTGGAGCTGGTGTTGCCGACGGCCGCCACGCTGGAGGCGGCGTTGCGCCAAGCCGATCGGCAGGAGGGGCGGGGATGAATTGGCAGCAGCAGCGGCAACGCATAGGCTGGCGGCTGTGGTGGGCCGCGGCGCTGCCGGCATTGCTGGTGCTGCTGGTACTGACCGTTGGATTGGTGGAGCGCCACCGCCAGGACGTGACCGCCGCCTGGCAGCAGCGCGCCGTGGCCAGCGCGCAGCAACTCGCGGCGGCGTCGGAGTTTGCCCTGTTCGCCGACGACGGCGCGGCGCTCATGCAACTCGTCGAAGGGGCGCGGGCGCGCGATGCCCAACTGCTCGGCATCGCCCTGTACGGGCAGGACCAGCGTCTGCGGGCGCTGGTGGGGCAGGTTCGCATCACGCCGGCCATGCTGGGGGATGTCGACATCGTGACGGTCGGGCAGGCCGACATCCTCGTCATCGCGCCTGTGCGGCAGCGGATCGTGGGTGGGGACGACTGGTTCTACCCCGGGGCAGGGGGGCAGGCATCGTCTGCCGCTTCGGGCCCGCCCTTGGGGCACGTCGTGTTGCGCTTGGACCTCAGTGGCCTGCAACGCGACCGTCAGGCCTTCTGGATCTGGGCGCTTGCGCTGGCGCTGCTGGCGTTGGCAGTGGCGGGTGTGCTCGCGCAGCGCATCGCCGCCAGCGTGACCCGGCCGCTTGCGCACATCAGCGAAGTCGTCGGGCACATCGGCCGGGGTGAACTGGATGCGCGCACCGACCCGGCGCGGCGGGGCATTTTGGATGCGCTGGCGCATGGCGTGGACGCGATGGCCGACGCCGTGGCGTTCGACCAGGCCCGGCTGGAGCAACGCGTGCGGGTGGCCACCGACGAGCTGCGTCGCCAAAAAGAGGAGGCCGAGCGACAGGCTCGGGTCGATCCGCTGACGGGGCTGGGCACGCGCCGCGCGTTCACCGAGGCCGCCCAGGCCGAGGTGTTGCGCGCCCACCGCTATGGGGAGTCGCTAGCGCTGCTGATGTTCGACCTGGACCACTTCAAGTTCGTCAACGACACCTTCGGTCATGCGGTCGGTGATACCGTGTTGGCAGGCTTCGGCCGCGATTTGGCGGCCGGCCTGCGCGAGGTGGATGTGATCGCGCGGCTGGGGGGCGAGGAGTTCGTGGCGCTGCTGCCGCGCTGCGATCTGGCGTCTGCCGAGGCGGCGGCGGAGCGCGTGCGCCAACTGGCCGAGCAGCGGCAGCTGCAACAGCACGGGCGCACCATCCGGGTGTCGGTCAGCGTCGGTGTGGCGCTTCTGCACCCGCACGATGCCGATTGGGAGGCCTTGCTCGCGCGCGCGGACCGCGCACTGTACGAGGCCAAGCGCCACGGGCGCAACCGGGTGGTCGTCGCGCCGCCGCCCACAGCACCGGCCGAGTGAGCGGCGGGCACCGGCCCGATGGGCGGGCTGTCGTGCCGGAGGGGGGTCAAGCCAGAGCGGCGAGACGGGCGCGGTGGCGCTCGATCTGCGCTTGCACCTGGGCCGGCGCGGTGCCGCCCAGGGTGTTGCGGGCCTGCAGCGAGCCGCGCAGGCTCAGCACGTCGTAGACGTCCTTCTCGATCAGGGGGTGAAAGCCCTGCAGCACCGCCAGCGGCAGCTCCGACAGGTCGCAGGCATGGCTGGTCGCGGCCTTGACGGCGTGGGCCACCGTCTCGTGCGCGTCGCGAAACGGCACGCCCTTCTTGACCAGGTAGTCCGCCAGGTCGGTGGCGGTGGCGTAGCCGCGCCGCGCAGCGGCCTCCATCGCCTCACGGTTGACGCTCAGGCCCCCCGAGCGCTGCCCGCTGGCCGGGTCACACTCGCCGCCGATCATGTCGGTGAAGATGCGCAGCGTGTCTTTCACCGTGTCCACCGTGTCAAACAGCGGTTCCTTATCTTCTTGGTTGTCCTTATTGTAGGCCAGCGGCTGGCCTTTCATCAGCGTCAGCAGCCCCATCAGATGGCCGACGACGCGGCCGGTCTTGCCGCGCGCGAGCTCCGGCACGTCGGGATTTTTCTTCTGCGGCATGATGGAGCTGCCGGTGGTGAAGCGGTCGGCGATGCGGATGAAGCCGAAGTTCTGGCTCATCCATAGGATCAGCTCTTCGCTCAGGCGGCTGATGTGCACCATGATCAGTGCGGCGGCGGCGCTGAACTCGATGGCGAAGTCGCGGTCGCTGACCGCATCCAGGCTGTTGAGGCACAGCTGCGGCTCGCCGTGTTCGTCGACCATGCCGAGCGTGCGCGCCACGCGCGCGCGGTCCAGCGGGTAGGTGGTGCCGGCCAGCGCCGCGCTGCCCAGCGGCAAGCGGTTGGTGCGGCGGCGCACGTCGGCCAGCCGCTCCTCGTCGCGCGCAAACATCTCCACATACGCCAGCAGGTGGTGCGCGAAGCTGACGGGCTGCGCCACCTGCAGGTGCGTGAAGCCCGGCAGAATCACGTCCACGTGCCGCGCAGCCACCTCCACCAGCGCCGCCTGCAGCTCGCGCAACAGTGCGGCGATGGCGTCGATCTCGTCGCGCAGCCACAGGCGCACGTCGGTGGCGACCTGGTCGTTGCGGCTACGCCCGGTGTGCAGCCGCTTGCCGGCGTCGCCGACCAGCTGCGTCAGCCGCGCCTCGATGTTGAGGTGCACGTCTTCCAGGTCCAGCTTCCACTCGAACTGGCTGGACTCGATTTCGGCGCGGATCTGCGCCATGCCGCGCTGGATGTCGGCCCAGTCCTGCGCGCTGAGGATGCCCTGTGCCGCCAGCATCTCGGCGTGCGCCAGGCTGCCCTGGATGTCGGCCTGCCAGAGCCGGCGGTCGAAAAAGACGCTGGCGGTGTAGCGCTTGACCAGCTCGCTCATCGGTTCGGAAAACAGGGCCGACCAGGCCTGGGTCTTGGCTTCGAGCTGATTGGGCGACATGGCGGGAAAGGTGGGGTGGGGCGCCGATGGACGACGGCCGAGCGCAAGGGTATAAATGGAGCAACGACGATTCTACCGGGGGCGCCGGCCCGGCCCGGCGGGAGTACGCACGATGGTCACTCGGGTGCTGGTGGTGGACGACGAGGCCTTGGCGCGAGAACGCCTGCGCGATCTGCTTGGGCGGCTGGGCGGGGCGATCGAGGTCGGGGAGGCGGCGGATGCCCGCGCGGCCTATGCGCGTGTGATCAGCGAGCCGTGGGATGTGCTCTTGCTGGATGTGCAGATGCCCGGCATGGATGGGCTGGGCCTGGCGGAGCTGCTGCGCGGCCGTGCGCGGGCGCCTGCGGTGGTCTTCGTTACCGCCTACGCCGAGCATGCGCTGCGGGCGTTCGAGCTGGACGCGGTCGATTACCTGACCAAGCCCGTGCGGCTGGAGCGCTTGCGCCAGGCGCTGGACAAGGCACTGCGCTGGCGCGCCGCCGGGCAGGACGTGGCGGCGGAGGGGGCCGGATCGGGCCCCGCGGGTGGCAGCGGCACCTGCCTCGTCATCCACGACCGCGGGCGCACCGAGCGCGTGTCGATCGACGAGGTCGTCTATCTGAAAGCGGAACTCAAGTACGTCACCGTGCGCACGCGGGACCGCAGCTACATCTACGACGGATCGCTGCACGAGTTCGAGCGGGCTCAGCCCGAGCGCTGGCTGCGCATCCACCGCAACGCCTTGGTCGCGCGCGAGCGGGTGCGTGCCCTGGAGCGGGTGCACGAACGCACCGGCGACAACCCGGGCGAGCCGTTCGACGGCTGGGTGGTGCGGCTGGATGGCGTGAGCGAGCGTCTGCAGGTCTCGCGTCGCCAGCTTGCCACCGTGCGCGAGGCCCTGCTGGCCGAACGGGCGGCGTGCTAGCATCCCCAGCATGTCCCAATCCCTGACCCGTGAGGCGGCCGCTGCGCCGTCCCGTGCCTCTTTGCCCTCTCTTGACCTGACCATCGCCACCCGAGAAAGCCGCCTGGCGCTGTGGCAGGCCGAACACGTCCGCTCCTGCCTGCAGGGGCTGGGCCACCGGGTGCGTCTGCTGGGCATGACCACGCGGGGCGACCAAATCCTGGACCGGGCGCTGTCCAAGGTGGGCGGCAAGGGCCTGTTCGTCAAAGAGCTGGAAGTGGCCATGGACGAAGGGCGGGCGGATCTGGCAGTCCACTCGCTCAAGGATGTGCCGATGGAGCTGCCCGAGGGCTTTCGGCTGGCTTGCGTGATGGCGCGGGAGGACCCGCGCGATGCCTGGGTCTCCCCCCATGGCGACGGCCCGCAGGACCTGCCGGCCGGGGCGGTGATCGGCACCTCCAGCCTGCGCCGGGTCGTGTTGCTGCGCGAGGCGCTGGCCCGTCTGGGCCGCGACGACGTCCGCATCGAGCCCCTGCGCGGCAATCTGGATACCCGGCTGCGCAAGCTGGACGAGGGGCAGTACCACGCCATTGTCCTGGCGGCAGCCGGTTTGCGCCGCTTGGGGCTGCAGGCGCGCATCCGTCGCGTGTTCGAGCCGGCCGAGATGCTGCCTGCAGCCGGGCAGGGTGCGCTTGGTATCGAAATCCGGGCCGAACGCGCGGACGTTGCGGCAGCCCTCGCGCCCCTGGGGCATTGGCCGACCTGGGCCGCCGTGGCCGCGGAGCGGGCCGTCTCCCGCGCGTTGGGCGGGAGCTGTTCCGTCCCGCTGGCGGCGCACGCCACCTGGGTGGGGCCGGCGCCGTCCGGGCCGGGCAACCCGGCCCGCTTGCGCATCGAAGCCGCCTGGGCCGAGTCCGACGCCGTCTTGCCTCTGTTGCGCGCGGTGGTCGAGGCCGAGGTGGCCGACCTGGCCGCGGCGGAGGCGGCTGGGCAGCGCGTGGCGCACAGCCTTATCGCGCAGGGAGCGCGTGCCGTTGCCGCAGGGTGATGCCGTGTCCGCCGAGCGGGCGTCGCGGCCCTTGGTCGTCGTCACCCGGCCGGCCGATCAAGCCGGCGCGTGGGTGCAGGGCTTGCGTGCGGCGGGCTGGCCCGTGTTGGCGCTGCCGCTCATCGACATCGTCCCCGCCGCCGATCCGTCCGCCTTGCGCGCCGCGGTGGCGGGCTGGGCCGATCTGGACGCTGCGATGTTCGTCAGCCCCGCCGCGGTGGAGGCGCTGCGTCAGGCTGCCGTCCCCGTCCCCGCGCCTGGGCTGCGCTGCTGGGCGCCGGGCGCCGGCACGGTGCGTGCCCTACGGGACTGGGGTGTGGCCCCGGCGGCCATCGATCACCCCCCGGCCGATGCGGCGCAGATGGATTCCGAGGCGCTGTGGCCGGTGATCGCGCCGCAGGTGCACCCGGGCCACCGCCTGTTGATCGTGCGCGGGGTTTCGGCCAACGGGCATGCGGGGCGGGACTGGCTGCTGGAGCGTTGCCGTGGCGGCGGTGCCACCGTGCGCACCGTCGTGGCCTACCGGCGCCAACCCCCCACCTGGGACGTGATCCAACGCGCCAAAGCCGGTCGGGCGGTGGCGGATGGGGCGGTGTGGTTGTTCAGCAGCAGCGAGGCGGTCGGGCATTTGCGCGACCTGCTGCCGCAGGCCGCATGGGCGCGGGCCCGCGCCATCGCCACCCACCCGCGCATTGCCGAAGCGGCCCGGGCCCTCGGCTACGGCGAGGTTCGCACCTGCCGCCCCACACTGCCCGACGTCGTGCAGGCCCTAGAATCGTCGCCGTGAGCGACCCCGTTTCCACCCACCCCACCAC
>NZ_DAISXZ010000061.1:0-14641 GCF_036825565.1 Tepidimonas sp.
CGGTCATGGCAGCGGGCGGGGGCGTTCAGCGCGGCTCGAGCGGCGGATAGCTCGGCGCCACGGCGGGAGCGGATCCAGAGGCGGGCTCCCTAGCGGCGGGCGCGGGGCTGGCGGCGCGGGGGGCGGGCGCCTTGGCCTCGAAGGCCTTGAGTTGCTCCTCGGTCGCCTCGAGCACCGGGGGCTGCGCGGCCTTGCGGCGCACGTCCAGGGAGGAGACGAACTCCTCCTCCGTGGGCAGTTCATCCGCCTGCACCCGCTCCAGCCGGTCGCCTTGGAAGAACACGCTGACCACGCGGCGCTGCGGGGCCTGGCCCTGGCGCTGGAAGGTGAAGACGTAATCCCAGCGGTTGGCGTGGAAGACGCTGGCCACCAGCGGCGTGCCAAGGATGGCCTGCACCTGCTCGCGCGTCATGCCGGGCTGCAGGGCTTGCACCTGCTCCCGCACGACCACGTTGCCCTGCAGGATGTCCATGCGATACGGGGTGACCAGACCGCCGATGGTGGACAGCCGCGACGCGGCCCCGTCCAGGGCGCTGCAGCCGGTCAGGGCCAGCAGCGGGGCGAGCCAGACGGCCCGGCGCACCAGGCACCGCGGGGTCGAGGGCATCGGGGAGGCGGCAGGTTTCATGGCGTGGGACGAATGGGCACACGGGCGCGCAGGACTTGGCGCGAGGTTATATCATCGGGCCCATTGTAGTGGCGCGCGCCCCGGGCCGCCCGCACCCCCCCTCGCACGCATGACCGGCATCGAAGAACTCAAGAACACGGGGCTCAAGGCCACGTTGCCGCGACTGAAGATCCTGGAGATCTTCCAGTCGGGGCGCCAGCGCCACATGACGGCCGAGGACGTCTTCAAGGTGCTGCTGGACGAGCAGTCCGACATTGGGCTGGCCACCGTGTACCGGGTGTTGATGCAGTTCGAGCAGGCCGGGATTCTGGTGCGCAGCAATTTCGAATCCGGCAAGGCGGTCTACGAGCTCAACGAAGGCCAGCACCACGACCATTTGGTGTGCCTGGATTGCGGCCGGGTGGAGGAGTTCTACGACGCCGAAATCGAGCGGCGCCAACAGGCCATCGCCCAGGAGCGCGGCTTTGCCCTGCAAGAGCACGCGTTGTCGCTATACGCCCACTGCCAGCGAACCGATTGCCCCCACCGCAACCGGCCACGGCGGGGCTGACTGGGCAACCCGGGCGGGACTCCCCCCGATCAATCGTCGCGCAGCATGGCGGCGCGCTGACGTTGCACGAATTCCTGGTAGGTGTCGATGCCGCGCAACTGCAAAATGGCATTGCGCACGGCGGCCTCGACCAGCACGGCGATGTTGCGCCCCGCCACCACCGGAATGACGGCCTTGCGGATGGCGACACCGAGCACGTCCTGGTAGATGGGCTCACTGGGCAGGCGCTCGTAATCGCGCTCTAGCGTCGCCTGGCGCACCAGGTGGACGATCAGGCGCAGCCGCATCTTGCGGCGCACCGCCGTTTCGCCAAAGATGGCTTTGATGTCCAGCAGGCCGATGCCGCGCACTTCGAGCAGGTTTTGCAGCAGATCGGGGCAGCGGCCTTCGACGATGGTCTGGTTGACGCGGTAGACATCGACCGCGTCGTCGGCCACCAAGCCATGGCCGCGCGAGATCAGCTCCAGGCCCAGCTCGCTCTTGCCCAGGCCGGATTCGCCGGTGATCAACACGCCCAGCCCCAGAATGTCCATGAAGACGCCGTGCATCGTCGCCCGCTCGGCGAAGTGGCGCGACAGGTAGGCGCGCAGCACGTCGATCACGAACGCCGCCGACGCCGCAGTGGCAAACAGCGGGATGTGCGCGCGCTCGCACATTGCCACCAGCTCGGCCGGCGGCGTCTGGTCGTCGGCGACGACGAGCAGCGGCGGCTCCAGCGTGACGATGCGCGCGACACGGCGACGGCAGTCCTCGGCCGTGGAATTGAGCAAATAGGCGACCTCGCGCACGCCCAGCACCTGCGCGCGGTAGGGGTGGATGTAATTGAGGTGTCCGACCAAATCGGCGCCCGAGCGGGCTTCGGACACCGCCTTGTCGTGAAAGCACCGCTCGGACGCCGTCTGCCCCGCGACCCACTGCCATTTGAGGGTCTCGCGGTGGTCCTCGAACAGGACGTCGGCGCTGACGGCGCTGGGCTTCATGGTTGGCTTGCCGGCGGCGCGCGGCCGCCGCGCGCGATCAGGCGGCCGCGTGCGCGGACTGCCAGCCCGCGATCAGGCCGTGCAAGGTGGCGGCATTGTCGGCGCTGCGCAACTTCTCGCGCAACGCCGCGTCGCTCAACAGCTCGGCGATTTCGGACAGGATTTCCAGATGCTTCTGGGTGGCCGCCTCGGGCACGAGCAAAAAGATCAGCAGGTTGACGGGCTGCTCGTCCGGCGCGTCGAAGCCGATCGGCTGGACCAGCTGGAACACCGCCGCCATGGGTTGCTTCAGGCCCTTGATGCGCCCGTGCGGGATGGCCACGCCATGCCCCAACCCGGTGGAGCCCAGGCGCTCGCGGGCGAACAGGCTGTCGGTGACGAGCGCGCGGTTGAGGCCGTGCAGGGATTCGAACAGCAGACCGGCCTCCTCGAACGCGCGCTTCTTGCTCGTGGCCTCGACGGCCACGAGCACGTGTTGGGGCGGCAGAATCGCAGAGAGTCGGTTCATCGGGGTATGCCTCGAAACGTGGGGGCCATTATGCCCCCATCGCCGCCGCGCTGCCGTGGCCCGAAAACGACAAACCGCTTGACGGCAGCCAAGCGGTTTGCGCCGGGACAGCCGCGGCTGCCCAGAAAACACTCAGACGACTTCGCGCTTGAGAGGCAGGTGGTGATGCTCCTGCGCCTTGTCCTTGTAGCGCAGCACCTGGCGATCGAGCTTGTCGGCCAGCTCATCGACCGCTGCGTAGAGGTCGGCGTGCGTGCTTTCGGCGTAAATGTCCTTGCCTTTGACGTGGATGTTGCACTCGGCTTTCTGACGGTGATCCTTGTCCTTGATTTTGTCGACGGTGAGCAGGACGCGGATGTCCACCACCTGATCGAAATGGCGCGAGATTCGCTCGAGCTTACTCGCCACGTAGCTGCGCAGCGCCGGGGTGACGTCGAGGTGGTGTCCGCTGATGGTCAGGTTCATGAAGAGCCTCCTTTCGCTCCGGGGAATGGTTCGGCTGCCGAGGGCCGAACGGCGGGGCCGGGCGGGCCGCCCCACCGCCTCTACTATGCCTGTTTGAAGCGGGCGTGACAAGCGCGGTTTCCGGCCTGCCGGCGCCCCGCCAACGCCCCCATCGCGCGCGCGGTGCGATAATCCACGCCACATCTTTTTCGTTGGAGTTCCCGCCGTGGAAAGCAGCCCTAGTCGCGTGCTTTCGGCGCCGGAGCCCCAGTCCTGAGGCTGCGCCCGCCCTGTGTGGCAGGGGCGCCGGGGCCGGCGGCCGGTGATCGAAAGCACTCCCCGATCATCGTCGCCCCACCCCCCCAGTCGGAAGCGCCCCATGCTCAACGTCTTCACGCTCGTCAACGGCCGCCTGTTCCAGGAAGAAATCGATTCCCTGGAGGATCTGGCCCGCTTCAAACCCATCTGGGTCGACATGGAGTCGCCCACCCCCGAGGAGCGCCGCTGGGTGCGGCAGCTCTTCGGCCTGTCCATCCCCGAAGACGCCATCGACGACGACATCGAGGAGTCGGCCCGCTTCTTCGAAGAGGACAACGGCGAGCTGCACGTGCGCTCGGACTTCCTCATCGACGACGAGGACGACCCGCGCCATGTGCGGGTGGCCTTTATTCTGAACGACCGCAATCCGGACCTCAAAAGCCACGGGGTGCTGTTCTCCATCCACGACGAGGACGTGCCGGTCTTTCGCCTGCTGCGGCTGCGGGCGCGGCGCATGCCGGGCCTGATCGACGACGCCAAGGACGTGCTGCTGAGCCTGTACGACACCGACGCGGAGTACTGCGCCGACACGCTCGAGGATATTTACGAGGACCTGGAGCGCATCAGCACCAAAGTGCTGTCCGGTCAGGTGACGGACGACATCGCGACCGAGGTGCTGGCGGCCATCGCCCGACACGAGGACATGTCGGGCCGCATCCGCCGCAACATGATGGACACGCGGCGCGCGGTCAGCTTCATGATGCGCTCGCGCATGCTGTCGGCCGAGCAGTTCGAGGACGCCCGCCAGATTCTGCGCGACCTGGACTCGCTGGACAGCCACACCGCGTTCCTGTTCGAGAAGATCAACTTCCTGATGGATGCCACGATCGGCTTCATCAACATCAACCAGAACAAGATC
The DNA here is from genome assembly GCF_036825565.1 of Tepidimonas sp. Taxonomy (GTDB): domain Bacteria; phylum Pseudomonadota; class Gammaproteobacteria; order Burkholderiales; family Burkholderiaceae_C; genus Tepidimonas. The sequence continues at coordinate 4,288 of NZ_DAISXZ010000061.1, forward strand.
ATCAAGATCTTCTCGGTGGCGTCGGTCGCGCTGCTGCCACCGACGCTGATCGCCAGCATCTACGGCATGAACTTCCAGTACATGCCCGAGCTGAACCAGCCCTGGGGCTACCCGGCCGCGCTGGTGCTGATGGTGGCCAGCGCCGTGGGGCCAATGCTGTACTTCCGCAAGCGCGGCTGGCTCAAGTGAGCGGGTGAGCAGGCCGGGCGCCGTCATCCGACGCGATGGGCTGCCGGACGGACGTCGGCCCGGCCTCGTGCGGATCCACGAGGGCGGTCAACGTATCGCGTGCGAGGTATGGGAACTGCCGGCGACGGCCTTCGGCTCCTTCGTCGACCTGGTGGCCGCGCCGCTGGCCATCGGCAAGGTCGCGCTGGATGACGGCCGCTGGGTCAACGGCTTCGTCTGCGAGGCCGCCGGCGTCGAGGGTGCCGCCGACATCACCGCCTGCGGCGGCTGGCGCGCCTGGCTGGCCGCTTCTACGACGTGATGGACGAGCTGCCGCAGGCCGACGCTGCGCGTGAAGCTGCGCCCCGAAAAACCGGATGGCGCGCGTCAGAGTGACTCCATTTCCCCCAAATGGGGGATGCCCTTGAACGGATGCGGAGGCTAGCATGGAAGGCTAGGCTTGGAAAGTGCCCCTCCATGCACCGTCGACCGCTGTCCACCGACACCGAAGCGCCCCTCGAGGATGCCGGCTGGTCGTGGCCACTGCCGGCACAGGCCTTGCTGGCGCTGGCGGCCGACTGGCTATGGGAGATGGACGCCCAGCTGAGGCTGACGCGCATGGCCCGCGTCGACGGACACCCGCCCGCTGGGGGTATGGACGCGGCGCTCGGCCGCGCGCCGTGGGACGGTCCCGTCTTCGAGGCCACGCCGGCGCAGTGGCGCCGGCACCGTCGCATCCTGTGGGCGCACCAGCCGTTCAGCGGCCTGGAGGTAGCCTGGCGCCCGGGCGGGCGCGCGCTGCGCTGGTGCGCGATCAGCGGGCTGCCGCGTTTTGACGCGCAAGACCGCTTCCTAGGCTACGTCGGCATCGCGCAGGACATCACCGCGCGCAAGCGCAGCGAACGGGCGTTGCGCGAGGCCCGCGCCGAACTCGACGCGACGCTGAAGGCGTTGCCGGACCTGATGTTCGAAATCGACCGCGATGGCGTCTTCCATCAAGTGCACGCGCCACGGCCCGAGCTGTTGCTGGTGCCGCCGGATGCGATCGTCGGTCGCAATCAGCGCGATCTGCTGCCGCCGGCGGTCCAAGAATTGACCGAGTAGGCGCTGGTGCTGGCCGAGCGGCAGGGGCAGGCGCATGGCTTGCGCTATGCGCTGGATCTGGCGGATGGCCGTCGCTGGTTCGAGCTGTCCGCCGCGCGCAAGGACGCCGCGGCCGACCGTACTCCGCGCTTCGTCGCGCTCGTGCGCGACATCACCGAACTCAAGCGCCGCGAGGCCGAGCTGAGCGAGCTGGCCTTCTACGACGCGCTGACCGGCCTGCCGAACCGCCGCCTGCTGCTGGATCGCATCGAGCAGGTGCTGCTGCGCCAGGCGCGCGAGCCGACCTGGTGCGCGCTGCTGTTCATTGACCTGGACGATTTCAAGGCCGTCAACGACCGCCATGGTCACGGAACCGGCGACCAGGTGCTGGCCGTGGTGGCGCAGCGCTTGCGTGCCTGCGTGCGCGAGACCGACCCGCTGGGAAGGCTGGCTGGCGACGAGTTCGTCGCCCTGCTGCTGGACCTCTCCCCCGACGCAGCCACGGCGCGCCGGGTGGCGCAGCGGGTGGCGCGCACGCTCGTACGCACGCTGCGCGCGCCGCTGCACGAGGTCCCGGGGATCATGCCTTCGGCCAGCGTCGGCGTGCTGATGTTCCGCGGCCAACACCCGCTGCCGGCGCTGCTGGCAGCGGCCGACACGCTGATGTACCGTGCCAAGGGAGCCGGCAAAGGCCGGCTATCGTTGCACTGGTTTGGCCGCGAAACCCCCGGCGCTCACGGCTAGTCGGCCGCCGATGCGCGGCTCCATGCCCCCGGGGATCCGCACCCGCCTAGTCAGAGCAGATTGAGCGCCTTGCGCACGATGCGCGCGCTGTAGTGGCGCGCCACGTCGCGCATGAAGGCCTGAAAATCCACGTGCGCCTCGTCGTCGGCGCGGTCGGACAGCGTGCGCACCGCGGCGAACGGCGTGCCGTAGTCCCAGCAGACCTGGGCCACGGCAGCGCTTTCCATGTCCACCGCCAGGGCCTCGGGCAGCTCCTCGCGCAGGGCCTGGGACTCGGCCGCGCTGGTAATGAAGCGGTCGCCACTGACGATCAGCCCGCGGTGCACCGTGGGCCGGTGCAGACCCAGGGCGCGCAGCGTCTCCTCGCTGACCAGCTTGGGCAGCCAGGTGACCGCGTCGCGCGCGGCCTCCTCCAGCACCTGGGCCAGCACCAGGTCGGCGTCGAAATGCATCTTGCCGGTGCCGGGCACCTCCCAGCGCGGAAACAGCGGTGCGGCGCTCAGGTCGTGCTGCAGATAGCGCGCGCCCACGACGACGTCGCCGACCTCGGCACCGAGGGCCAGCCCCCCGGCCACCCCCGTGAACAGGATGTGTTGGGGCGCAAACCGCTCGTGCAGCACGGTGGCGGTGGTGGCAGCCGCCACCTTGCCGATGCCGCACAGCACCGCCACGACCTCGTGGCCCTGCAGATGGCCCTGCCAGAACTCGCGGCCCGCGACACTGACCTTGCGCTCGTCGGGCATGAGCTGCAGGATCTCGGCCAATTCCTCGTGAACGGCACTGATGACGGCGACGCGGGCCATGGCGGGCTCTCCGAGAAAGGTTACTTTTTGTCCCGCAATTCTCGCCGCAAAATTTTGCCCACGGGCGTCTTGGGCAGCTCGGTACGAAACTCGATCACCTTGGGTCGCTTGTAGCGGGTCAGCCGTGCTTCGCAGAATTCGCGGATGTGCGCCTCGGTCAGCGCCGGGTCCTTCTTGACGACGACGAGCTTGACCGCTTCGCCCGAGTGTTCGTCGGGAATGCCCACCGCCGCACACTCCAGAACGCCGTCGCACTGCGCGACCACGTCCTCGACCTCGTTGGGGTAGACATTGAAGCCGGACACCAGAATCATGTCCTTCTTGCGATCCACGATCTTGAAGTAGCCGCGCTCGTCCATGACGCCGATGTCACCGGTGCGGAACCACCCGTCGGCCGTCATGACCTTGGCGGTTTCGTCCGGGCGCTGCCAGTAGCCGGCCATGACCTGAGGGCCGCGGATGGCGATCTCGCCGGGCGCGCCCAGCGGCACTTCATTGTCGGCATCGTCGATGCACTTCATCTCGGTGCTGGGCAGCGGCAGGCCGATGGTGCCCGTGAACTCGGTGGTGGTGACCGGGTTGCAGCTCGCCGACGGGCTGGTTTCGGACAAGCCATAGCCCTCGCAGATCGGGCAGCCGGTGCGCTCCAGCCACTTCTTGGCCACCGCCGCCTGCACCGCCATGCCCCCGCCGACCGACACCTTCAGGTTGCGCCAGTTGACGGTGTCGAACTGCGGGTGGTGCACCAGCGCATTGAACAGCGTGTTGACCGCCGGAAAGCTGTGGAAGGTGTGGCGCGACAGCTCCTTGAGCACCGCGGGCAGGTCGCGCGGGTTGGGGATGAGGATCGTCTTGCCCCCGGTGCGCATGCTCAACATCATGTTCACCGTGAAGGCGAAGATGTGATAGAGCGGCAGCGCGCAAACCGCCGTGGACTGCTCGCCCGGGGGGATTTTTTTCATCACCGGGTCGTTCCAGGCCTCGGACTGCAACACGTTGGCCAGGATGTTGCGATGCAGCAGCACCGCGCCTTTGCTGACCCCGGTGGTGCCACCGGTGTACTGCAGCACGGCCACGTCGTCGGGGCCGATCTCCGCCGGCCGAAAGCCCGCCCGGCGGCCGCGCGCCACCGCATGGTTGAAGCGCACCGCCCCCGTCGATTGGAACGGCGGCACCAGCTTTTTGACGTGGCGCACTACCAGGTTGACGATCAAGCCCTTGACCCCGAGCAAATCGCCCATGGCGCACAACACCACGTGCTGGACCGGCGTGGCGGCCTGGCACTGCTGCAGGGTGTGGGCAAAGTTTTCGATGATGAAAATCGCCTTCGCCCCGCTGTCCTTGAGCTGGTGCTCCAGCTCGCGCGCGGTGTAGAGCGGATTGACGTTGACCAACACATAACCGGCGCGCAGGATGGCCGCGACCGCGATCGGGTACTGCGGCACGTTGGGCATCATCACCGCCACGCGTTCGCCGCGCTGCAGCCCCAGGCTCTGCAGATAGCCCGCCACGGCGCGCGAGGCCTCGTCCACCTCGCGGTAGGTCCACTCTTTGCCCAGAAAGCTGTACGCCGGGCGGTCGGCGTATTTGGCAAAGCTTTCCTCCATCAGCGCGACCAGCGAGCGGTAACGGCTGGGGTCGATCTCGGTGGGCACGCCCTCGGGATAGTGCTTCAGCCATGGCTTGTCGGCGGCGGTGACGGTGCTCATGCAGTCTCCTGTCTGGGTTTTTGGGAATGGCCCTGGAATCGCCCGATCTGCCTGACAGCAGGCTGACGGTGCTGACATTATTCCTGAAACCCCGTTCAACAGCGCTCGGTTTAGGGGTTTTTCCGAACGGTCGTTCGCTCCATTTGACGGCCCGTCGACAGTCGGCGCGCCCTGGCGACCGGCCGCAGACACCCAGCCCACGAAGCCAGGCGGGGCAACGGGCGGGTCACTCGATCGCCTTGACCATGTCCTCCACGACCTTTTTGGCGTCGCCAAACACCATCATCGTCTTATCCATGTAAAACAGCTCGTTGTCCAGACCGGCATAACCGGCGGCCATGGAGCGCTTGTTGACGATGACGGTGCGCGCCTTGTAGGCCTCGAGGATGGGCATGCCGTAGATCGGGCTGCCCTTTTGCAGCGCGGCCGGGTTGACCACGTCGTTGGCACCCAGGATGATGGCCACGTCGGCCTGGCCGAATTCGCCGTTGATGTCCTCCATCTCGAACACCTGGTCGTACGGCACCTCGGCCTCGGCCAGCAGCACGTTCATGTGGCCGGGCATGCGGCCCGCCACCGGATGGATGGCGTACTTGACCGTCACCCCCTTGTGGGTGAGCTTCTCGGCCAGCTCCTTGACGGCATGCTGGGCGCGCGCCACGGCCAGGCCGTAGCCCGGCACGATGATCACGGTTTCTGCGTTGGACAGGATGAAGGCGGCATCGTCGGCGCTGCCGCTCTTGACACTGCGCTGCTGCTGCGCCGCCTGGGCACCGCCGCCAGCGTCGCCGCCAAAGCCGCCCAGGATGACGTTGATGAACGAGCGGTTCATCGCCTTGCACATGATGTAGCTCAGGATCGCGCCGGACGAGCCGACCAACGAGCCGGCGATGATGAGCATCGGATTGTTCAGCGAAAAACCGATGCCAGCTGCCGCCCAGCCGGAATAGCTGTTGAGCATGGACACCACCACCGGCATGTCGGCCCCGCCGATGGGGATGATGATGAGCACACCGAGCACGAAACTCAACGCCGTCAGTGCGTAAAAGGCCGCCCAGTCGCCCGTGGCGGCAAACGTCAGCCCCAAGGCGATCACGGCCACGCCCAGCGCCAGGTTGAGCCAGTGCTGGCCGGCAAACACGACCGGCGCGCCCTGGAACAGGCGGAACTTGTACTTGCCCGACAGCTTGCCGAAGGCGATGACCGAGCCGCTGAAGGTGATGGCGCCGATGGCCGAGCCGAGGAACAGCTCGATCTTGTTGCCAAACGGAATTTGCCCGCCCTTGGGCGCCAGGTCGAAGGCCCAGGGCTCGGTGACCACGGCGATGGCGATGCACACCGCGGCCAGACCGATCATGCTGTGCATGAAGGCGACCAGCTCGGGCATCTTGGTCATCTCCACACGCTTGGCCATGATCGCGCCGATGGTGCCTCCGGCCACCAGACCGAGCGCGACCCAGCCCAGGCCGCTGACCTCGTCGAGCGCCATGCGGTCGGCCAGGGTGGTGATCAGGCCCACGGTGGTGACGATGGCAATGCCCATGCCCACCATGCCGAAGACGTTGCCCCGGATGGAAGTGGTGGGGTGGCTCAGGCCCTTGAGCGCCTGGATGAAGCAGACGCTGGCCACCAGATACAGCAGGACGACGACGTTCATGCTCATTGGGCAGCTCCTTCACCGGAGGAACCCGCAGCCGTCGGGGCCTTGCGCTCCTTCTTCTTGAACATTTCGAGCATGCGGCGCGTCACCAGAAAGCCACCGAACACATTGACGGCGGCCAGCGCGACGGCCAGCACGCCCATGGTCTTGGCCAGGCCGGTTTCGGTCAGCGCGGCGGCGAGCATCGCACCGACGATGACGATGGCCGAAATGGCGTTGGTCACCGCCATGAGCGGCGTGTGCAGCGCAGGCGTGACGTTCCACACGACGTGGTAGCCCACGTAGATAGCGAGCACGAAGATGATGAGGTTGACGAGCAGGGGGGAGACGGCTTCCATGGCGGAACCTCGCGGAGGGATCGGAGACGGTGCACTCAGGCGCGGCGCTTGACCTCGCCACCTTGTGCCATCAGGCAGGCGGCGACGATGTCGTCGTCCAGGGATACCTGCACGGCGGTGGCGTCCTTAGGCAAGACCAGCTTCAGGAAGTCCAGCAAGTTGCGCGCGTACAGCGCCGAGGCGTCGGCCGCCACCAGCGCCGGCAGGTTGGTGTGGCCAACGATCGTCACGCCGTGCGCGCTGACGACCTGGTCCGGCACCGTCAGCGGGCAGTTGCCGCCGGGCTGGCCGTGCGGTCCGACCGGGCCGCGACCGGCGGCAATATCGACGATCACCGAGCCGGGCTTCATGCCGCGCACCATCTCCTCGGTGACGAGGGTGGGCGCCGGCCGACCCGGGATCAGCGCGGTGGAGATGACCACGTCGGCCTGCGCGACGCGCTTGGCCACCTCAGCCTTCTGGCGGTCGAGCCAGCTCTGCGGCATCGGGCGCGCGTAGCCGCCGATACCCTGCGCGCACTCGCGCTCCTCGTCGGTCTCGTACGGCACGTCGATGAACTTGGCGCCGAGCGACTCGACCTGCTCCTTGACCGCCGGGCGCACGTCGGAGGCCTCGATCACCGCGCCCAGCCGCTTGGCGGTGGCGATGGCCTGCAGACCCGCCACCCCCACGCCCAGCACGACGACGCGCGCGGCCTTGATGGTGCCAGCCGCCGTCATCAACATCGGAAACAGCCGCTGGTAGTGGTTCGCCGCCAGCATCACGGCCTTGTAGCCGGCGATGTTGGCCTGGCTGGACAGCACGTCCATGCTCTGCGCGCGCGTGGTGCGCGGCGCGGCCTCCAGCGCAAACGCCGTCAGGCCGGCGGCGGCCAGGCGCTGCAGGCCCTCGGCATCGAACGGGTTGAGCATGCCGACCAGCGTCGAGCCGGCCTTCATCTGCGCCAGCTCGTCGGCGCAGGGGCCACGCACCTTCAACACCAGGTCGGCCCCCAGCGCCGTGGCGGCATCGACGATCTCGGCGCCGACGGCGCGATAGGCCTCGTCCGGGGCGCTGGAGGCCACGCCGGCGCCGGCCTGCACCAGCACCGTATGCCCCTGGGCCACGAGCTTCTTGGCGGTCTCCGGGGTGACGGCTACCCGGGTCTCCAGTGCTGCCGTCTCGGCAGGCACGCCTATGCGCATGGTGTTCTCCTCACTCGTTGGGGCACCGCCTGCGGTGCCCGGCTCATCGTCATTTTCGTGCGGGCCGAAGCCGGCCCACCGCCGGCAGGGTACCCGGTTTTGCCACGGGTCGCCATCGCCGCGCCGACACTTGCCGGATGGGGTTTACCCGCCCCTCAAATATAAGTGATGGCTCATGTTTTGCGATTCTGCCCATCGCATCGTCCGGGCGTGGGTGGGTTTACCCTGATGATCTGCCCGCCGCCACATAATATAGTGACATGAGCATACGCTGGAAACCGAGCGTCACCGTGGCCGCCATCATCGAGCGCGACGGCCGCTACCTGATGGTGGAGGAGCACACACCCGAGGGATTGCGCCTGAACAACCCGGCCGGCCACCTGGACCCGGGCGAGGGGCCAGTGCAAGCCTGCGTGCGCGAGGTGCTGGAAGAAACCGCGCACCCCTTCACCCCGACGGCGCTGCTGGGGGTGTACCTGTCGCGCTTGCAGCGCCCGGCCACCGGCGAGGACATCACCTACCTGCGGCTGGCCTTCACCGGCTCGCTGGGCGAGGCCGAGCCGGGCCGCGCGCTGGACGACGGTATCGTGCGCACGCTGTGGCTGACGCTGGAGGAGGTGTGCGCCAGCCGCGCCCGCCACCGCAGCCCGCTGGTGCTGCGCTGCATCGAGGACCACGCCGCCGGTCGGCGCCTGCCGCTGGAGGCGGTTTACACCGACGCATCGGTTTGGGCCCCATCACGCTGAGCCTGGCCCAGCGTGAGGCACACCAGCGCGGCCAGCGCCGCGGTCTCGCTGCGCAGCGTGCGCGCGCCCAGCGACAGCGGCACCAGGCCCGCCTGCGCCAGCGCCGACTCCTCCGCGTCGGTCAGCCCACCCTCCGGCCCCAGCACGACGTGGCACGGGCCGCCGTGCGCCGCGCCCCAAGCCGGCAGCGGCACGCTGCCAGTGGCCAGCGACAGCCAGACGCCGGTGCCGAGCGCCGCGCGCGCCGGGTCGGCCAGCCAGTCCGCCAGCGGCCGCACCGGATGCACCAGCGGGACGCGGTTGCCGCCGCACTGCTCGCACGCGGCCACGGCCACCGCCTGCCAGTGCGCCACCTTGCGCGCCGCGCGCTCGCCGTCCAGCCGCAGCACCGTGCGGGCGGTCAGCAGCGGCTGGACGCTGGCCACGCCGAGTTCGGTGGCCTTCTCGACCAGCCAGTCCATGCGCTCGTTGGCGGGCATGCCCACCGCCAGGTGCACCGCGCGCGCCGGCTCGCGCTCCACGGCCGCATGCGCCTCCACCGCCACCGTGACATCGCGCCGGCCCATCGCCTGCACCCGCGCGCGCCACTCGCCGCCGCGCGCCGGGTCGCCGAACAGCGTCAGGGCGTCGCCCGGCTGCAGCCGCAGCACCTGCACGTGGCGGGCCGCCTCCGCCGGCAGCGCCAGCGTCTGGCCGGCCTGAAGCGGCTGCGGCAGGTGGATGCGCGGGGGGGCGGCCATGGGGTCGTCAGCTCATGCCCGGACGGCCGAAAGCATAGGCCACCGGGGTCTCGATGCCCTCCACCGCGTCGATCAGCTGCAGCAGGGGTTTGAGCTCGCGGTAGCGCGCCGCGGTGTGGCGAATGTAGGCGATGAAGCGCGGCGCATCGGCCAGGTACGTCGGCTTGCCGTCGCGCAGCGTCAGCCGCGCGAAGATGCCGGCCACCTTCAGGTGGCGCTGCAGCCCCATCCACTCCACCGCACGGTAAAACGCCCCGAAGTCCTGCGCCCAGCCGTCGGCGTCCAACAGGCTGGCCCGGCGCGCCGCCTCCCAGTAGCGGATGGTGACGTCGAGCACCACCTCCTCGTCCCAGCTGAGGAAGGCGTCGCGCATGAGGCTGGCGATGTCGTACGTCAGCGGGCCGTGCACGGCGTCCTGAAAGTCCAGCACGCCCAGCCGCCCCTCGGGCCGCGCGGGGTCGAAGCCGCCGGCGGGCAGCATCAGGTTGCGCGGCATGTAGTCGCGGTGCACCCACACGGTGGGCTGCGCCAGCACGCGCTGCACGATCAGGTCGAAGGCCGCCTCGAGCGTGCGGCGCTGCGCGTCCGACAGCGTGATGCCCTTGTGGCGCGCCAGGTACCAGTCGGGAAACAGCGCCAGCTCGCGCCGCAGCAGCGCCTCGTCGTACGGCGGCAGCACGCCGGGGCGGCTGGCGCGCTGCCACGCCACCAGCGCGGCCATCGCGTCCTTGAAGTACGGCAGCGCGGCGTCGGGCTGCTGCGGATCCAGCGCCTGCAGCAGCGTCTGCGTGCCCAGATCCGTCAGCAGCAGAAAGCCGCCGGCCTCGTCCCAGTCCAACACCTGCGGCACGCACACGCCGGCCTCGCGCATCAGGCCGGCGACGCGCACGAACGGGCGGCTGTCCTCGTGCGCCGGCGGGGCGTCCATGACGATGCGCGTGCCGCCGCCGTGCGCGGCGTCGACGTCGAGGCGGAAGTAGCGGCGAAAGCTCGCGTCGGCGCTGGCCAGGCGCAGCGTCTCGGGGCGCAGGCCGTGCGCGGGGGCCACGCGCGCCAGCCAGCGCTCGAAGGCGGCGGCGCGTGCCGAATCGGGCCAGACGAGGGGCGGGGTGGGGGTGGGGTCAGGGGTGCTCATGGATAATCGACGGCATTCTACGAACGCCACCGCCGACCGCCCCG
>NZ_DAISXZ010000062.1:0-13822 GCF_036825565.1 Tepidimonas sp.
GGACGAATCGGCGGGGCGGGCAGGCGGCGCGGACATGGATGCGGGCGGGCGACGGGGTTACAAATGACACGATCGGTCACGACACAGGCCACCGATTGTGCCTATCATGCACCCATGTGCTGGATGTGCGATGCTCGAGCCGCCCTGTCGGGCCGACGGGGTTTTTTGCGCACGGCGACGGCGGCGGCCGGGGCGAGTGCGCTGGCGCCGGTGTGGGGCCAGGTGCAGGTGGGGCAGCCTTCCGCGCTGCGCTCGCTGGTGCCTGCCGCACAGTTGGAATCCGCAGCCGGCCAGCAATACGCCCAGCTGCTGGCGCAGGCGCGCGCCAAGGGCGCGCTGGCCCCGGACGACCACCCACAACTGCGCCGACTGCGCGCGATCGCCCAGCGGCTGGTGCCGCATGCGCTGCCGTGGAACGAGCGCGCGCGCCAGTGGCGCTGGGAGGTCAACCTGATCGGCAGCAAGCAGATCAACGCCTTTTGCATGCCGGGCGGCAAGATCGCCTTCTTCACCGGCATCCTCGACCAATTGCAGCTGAACGACGACGAGGCGGCGATGGTCATGGGGCACGAGATGGCGCACGCGCTGCGCGAGCACGCGCGCTCGCGCATCGCCAAGACGCAGGCCACCGGACTGGGCCTTTCGCTCGGCGCGCAGCTGCTCGGGCTGGGCGACCTCGGCCGGCTGGCGGCAGACTTGGGCACGCAGCTGCTGTCGCTCAAGTTCAGCCGCGAGGACGAGACCGAGGCCGACCTGGTCGGGCTGGAGCTGGCCGCGCGCGGTGCCTACCACCCGCGCGCCAGCGTCACGCTGTGGCAGAAGATGGCGCGCATGACCGGCGACAACGGCCTCGAATTTCTTTCCACCCACCCGAGTGGCCCCAGCCGCATCCGCGACCTGGAGGCCAACATCCCCAAGGTCGAGGCGCTGTACGAGCAGGCGCGCCGCGCGGGGTAGGGTGCGGGCCCTCGGTGCCGGTCACGTCCCGCCGACGAACGGGTTGTGGCGGCGCTCCTCGCCGAAGGTGCCTTCCGGCCCGTGGCCGGGGATGAAAACGGTGTCGTCGCCCATCGGCCACAGGCGCTGCGTGATGCTGTCGATCAGCTGCTGGTGGTTGCCGCCGGGAAAGTCGGTGCGGCCGATGCTGCCGACAAACAGCACATCCCCGACGAAGGCGCGCCAGATCTGCGGCGCGTGGAACACCACGTGGCCGGGCGTGTGGCCCGGGCAGTGGCGCACGTGCAGCCGCTCCTGCCCCACGGTGACCTCGTCGCCGTCGTCCAGCCAGCGCGTCGGCGCAAACGGCCTGGCCGGCGCAAAGCCGAACATGCGGCTCTGCTGCGGCAGGCCGTCGATCCAGAACTGGTCGCCGCGGTGCGGGCCGACGATCGGCAGGCCGAGCCGCTCGGCCAGCTCGCCGGCGCCGCCGGCGTGGTCGATGTGCGCGTGCGTGAGCCAGATCTGGCGCAGGTCCAGTCCCAGCCGCCGCACCTCCTCCAGCACGGCGTCGAGGTCGCCGCCCGGGTCGATCACCGCCGCCTCGCGCGTGGCGTCGCACCAAACGAGCGAGCAGTTTTGGGCGAACGGGGTGACCGGGATCGTGGCGTAGCGCAGCATGGCGGCCATTGTAGGCGGCGGCCGGGCGGGCGGGCCGATCCGGGGGAGCCGATCAAACATTGGTGGCGGCGATGACCTCCGCCAGGTCGGTCAGGCCGGCCAGCACCTTCTCGATGCCGTCCTGCCGTAGCGTGTGCATGCCCGCGGCCAGCGCGCTGGCGCGGATCTCGCCGGCGCAGGAGCGACGGCGGATGTGGTGGCGGATGGTGTCGTCGCTGAGCATCAGCTCGTAGATGCCGAGCCGCCCCTTGTAGCCGCGCCCCTCGCACGCCGGGCAGCCGCGTTTGACGTACGTGCGCAGGATGCGCCGCCCGCCCTCCTCGACGCCGTACTGCGTGCGCCAGCGCTCGATCTGCCCGGCCACGTCGAGCGCCTCGCCCGGCGCGGTGCACGATTCGAGGTGCTGCACCGCCAGCGCCTCCAGCTCGTCATCGGTGGCCGGCCGCGTCTGCACGCACTGCTTGCACAGCCGCCGCACCAGCCGCTGCGCCAGGATGCCCAGCAGCGAGTCGGAGAAGTTGAACGGATCGATGCCGATCTCCAGCAGCCGCGTGATGCTCTCCGGCGCGCTGTTGGTGTGCAGCGTCGACAGCACCAGGTGGCCGGTGAGGGAGGCCTCCACCGCGATGCGCGCGGTCTCCTCGTCGCGCATCTCGCCGATCATGATGACGTCCGGGTCGGCGCGCAGGAAGGTGCGCATCGCCGCGGCGAAGGTCCAGCCGATGCGCGGGTTCATCTGCACCTGGCGCAGCCCCGGCTGGGTGATCTCGATCGGGTCCTCGGCGGTCCAGATCTTGCGGTTTTCGGTGTTGATGTCGGCGATCAGCGAGTGCAGCGTGGTGGTCTTGCCGCTGCCGGTGGGGCCGCAGACCAGGATCAGCCCGTACGGCTTGAGCGCCATGCGCCGCAGCGCCGCCAGATCGCGCGGGGCCAGGCCGATGCTGTCGACCGGCATCGGCTTGGAGCCGGCCAGCAGCCGCAGCACCACGTCCTCCAGCCCGCCGGTGGTGGGCACGGTGACGACGCGCAGCTCGGTGCGCGGCCCGCCGAAGCGCGCGAAGTCGATCTTGCCGTCCTGCGGCTTACGGTGCTCCGAGATGTCCATCCCGGCCATGATCTTGATGCGCGCCACCAGCGCATAGCGAAAGCGCGACTCGATCTCCAGGTACTTGACCAGCTCGCCGTCGATGCGCAGCCGCACGCGCACCGGCTTCGGGGGCAGCTCGGTCTCGATATGGATGTCGGAGGCTTTCTGCGCGATGGCCTCCTCGATCAGGGTATTGATCAGGCGCACCAGCGTGTTGTCGGACTCGCTGACGACGTCGGCCTGCTGCTCGGCGCCAATGTCGCTGGCCTGCTGCAGGTCCAGCAGCAAATCCCGCGCGGCCTGGCGTTGCCGCCCGGAGGCCAATGAGCCGGCCCGCGGCGCTGGCGCGGGGGAGGCCGGCCGTTCGTAGGCGCGCGCAATCGCCGCGGGCAGCGTGCCCGCAGCCGCCAGCACGGGGACGATGCGCCGCTGCGTCATGAAGCGCAGCTCGTCCAACAACCGCTGGTCCAGCGGGTCCGCCATCAGCATGACGAGCACATCCCCCTCCAGCGCCAGCGGCACCACCGCCTCGCGCTGGGCCACGGTCTGCGGCACGAGCGCCACCGCCTCGGGGTCGAAGCGGTAGTGCGTGGGGTCCACCACCCGGTTGCCAAGCCAAGCCGCGATCACCTGGCGCAACTGGCTCTCGGTGATGACGCCGGAATCGACCAACTGCTCCCCCAACTGGCGGTTCAATCCCAGCCGGCGCTCGTCCATCTGCACCCGCAGCGCTTCGCGCAACTGCCGCTCGTCGATCAGGCCGGCCTGCACCAGCGCCTCGCCCACGTGCCGGGCGGTCAGCGCACGCCCCTCCGGCCGGCGCAGCAACTGCCACAGTTCGGCCGGTGTGCGGGGCTGCGGGGGGTGTGCGGCGGTGCCGGGCTGCGGGTCGAGGGCGGTGTCGTCGGCCATGGGGAGCGGGCGGTAACGCGGGCAAAGTCCGTGTCATTGTGCCCGGTTTGCCCCGGACGCGGGGCACCGTGCGGGCCCCTACGCCTTGCGAGACAATTGGCCGATGGACACACCCACCACCCCCTCGCGCATCGCCTTGGTCACCGGCGCCAGCAGCGGCATTGGGCGGGCCTGCGCCATCGCCTTGCTGCGCGAAGGCTGGACCGTCTGGCTGGTCGGCCGCCGCGCCGCGGCCTTGCAGGATGCCATCGCCCAGGCCGCCCTTGGTCACCCGGACGTAGCTGCCCGCGCGCACCCGGTCGCGGCCGACATTGGCGATCCCGCCGCGGTGGCGCGGACATTTGCCGCGGTGCGCGCCCGCCATGGGCGGCTGGATCTGCTGTTCAACAACGCGGGGGTGTTCACCCCCGCCGCCACGCCGGACGCCACGGCGCTGGAGCACTGGCACCAGTCGGTGCAGACCAACCTCAACGGCGCGTTTTACTGCCTGCGTGCGGCCTTCGCGCTGATGCGCGAGCAGTCCCCCCGCGGCGGGCGCATTATCAACAACGGCTCCATCTCGGCGCACACGCCGCGACCGGGCTCCGCCCCCTACACCGCCACCAAACACGCGATCACCGGCCTGACCAAGGCGGCGGCGCTGGATGGTCGGGCATTCGACATCGCAGTCGGTCAAATCGACATCGGCAACGTCGCCAGCGACATGACCGAGCGCATGGCCGCAGGTGTGCTGCAAGCCGATGGCAGCGTGCGCCCCGAGGCGCGCATGGACATGGACGCGGTGGTGCAGACCTTCATGGCCATGGTGCGCCTGCCGCTGGAGGCCAATGTGCTGTTCACCACCGTCATGGCCACCAAAATGCCCTTCGTTGGACGGGGGTGAGACCTCGCGCTCAGCGCTCGCCGAGGGCCGGAAACGGCGGCAGCGCGGGTGCACCAGAAGGCTCGGTGTCGGCGAACGCCGCCGGGTCGATGCCGTCCAGCGCGACTCGGTTGCGGCCGGCGTGCTTGGCGGCGTAGAGGGCGCGGTCGGCGCGCATCGGCAAAGCATCGGCGTCCTCGTCGGGCAGCGCCACCACTGCGCCGACGCTGACGGTGGCCACCGACGCAGTGCCGTCCGGCAGCTCGAACGGCCGCTCGGCCACCCCGGCGCACAGCCGCTCGGCGATCGTGCCGATCTGGCCGGGATCGGCACCGGGCAACATGGCGCCAAACTCCTCGCCACCCAGGCGGCCGCCTTCCCTGTGCCGGCGAACCCTCCCCCAGGCGCTACCAGCCACCGTAGCGTTTGTTGTAGCACAGCACGGCGTGGCAGGCTACCCCCTGACCATCAACCGTCGAGCGGCAGCGCGCTGGTGCATTTGATCTCGTCCAGACAGACGCTGGAACGCACGCCGTTGACGCCGGGCAGTTGCGCCAGCGTGCCGAGCAAAAAATCCGACAGCGCCTTCAGATCGCGCGCCACCACCTTGAGCACATAGTCGAAATCGCCCGTCACCGCATAGCACTCCTGCACCTGCGCCATGTCGCGCACCCGCTGGCGGAATTGCTCCACCTCGCGGATGTGGCCGCACTCCATCGTCACATGCACGAATGCGGTCACGCCCAGCCCCAGCCGCGGCGCGTCCAGCCGCGCCTCGTAGCGGCGCACATAGCCCTGCTCCTCCAGCCGGCGGTGGCGGCGGTTGCACTGCGCCGGGGACAGATGCACTGCTTCGGCCAAGGCCTGATTGGTGATGCGCCCGTCCTCCTGCAAACGGGCCAGGATGCGGCGGTCCACCGCATCGATGGAAGGGCTGGGCGTCATGGGGCTCTCCTGGAGCAGAACAGTGCGGGTTTTACCAGAAACCCACAACGATCTTGCGCCATTGAGGGTTTACCGGTGATCGAAACGCAAGCCCATTGCGTCGACACGGACATATGCTTCCGGCTTTCAATTTCAGTGCAGGAGTCGTGACCATGGCCGACCTCTTCGACAACCCCATGGGGCTGTGCGGATTCGAGTTCGTCGAGTTTGCCGCGCCCACCCCCAACGTGCTGGAGCCGCTGTTTCAGGCACTGGGCTTCACCCGCATCGCGCGCCACCGCTCCAAGGATGTGGAGCTGTGGCGCCAGGGGCAGATCAACTTCATCATCAACCGCGAGCCGCGCAGCCTGGCCGATTACTTTGCGCAGGAGCACGGGCCCAGCGCCTGCGGGCTGGCGTTCCGCGTGAAGGACGCCCACAAGGCCTACTACCGCGCGCTGGAGCTGGGCGCGCAACCCATCGACATCCCCACCGGCCCGATGGAGCTGCGCCTGCCGGCGATCAAAGGCATCGGCGGCGCGCCGCTGTACCTGATCGACCGCTACGAGGACGGCAAGAGCATCTACGACATCGACTTCGAGTTCCTGCCCGGCTTCGAGGACCCGGCCAGCCGCCACCCCGTGGGGCACGGCTTTCAGATCATCGACCACCTCACGCACAACGTCTACCGCGGGCGCATGGCCTACTGGGCGCAGTTTTACGAGCGCCTGTTCAACTTCCGCGAGATCCGCTACTTCGACATCCAAGGCGAGTACACGGGCCTCAAGAGCCGCGCCATGACTGCGCCGGACGGCCTTATCCGCATCCCGCTCAACGAGGAGGGGGGTTCCGGCGGCAACGGCCAGATCGAGGAGTTTTTGATGCAGTTCAACGGCGAGGGCATCCAGCACATCGCCCTGCTGACCGACGACCTGCTGGCCAGCGTGGACGCCCTGCAGATGGCCGGCGTGCCGCTGATGACCGCGCCCAACGACATTTATTACGAGATGCTGGAAGAGCGCCTGCCCGGCCATGGCGAGCCGGTGGCCGCGCTGCGGGCGCGCGGCATCCTGCTCGACGGCTCCACCGCGGACGGTGAAAAGCGCCTGCTGCTGCAGATCTTCAGCCAGCCGCTGCTCGGACCGGTGTTTTTCGAGTTCATCCAGCGCAAGAACGACGAGGGCTTTGGCGAGGGCAACTTCAAGGCCCTGTTCGAAAGCCTGGAGCGCGACCAGATCCGCCGCGGCACCCTCAAGGTGGAGACCGCCGCGGCCTGACCCCCCAGAAGGAAAGCCACCATGACCAAGCTCGAAGGACCCGCCCTGCAAGCCGCCCTGGCCCAGTTGCCCGCCTGGACGTTGGACGCCGAACGGCACGCCATCCGCCGGACGCTGCGCTTTGCGGACTTCAACGCGGCCTTCGGCTTCATGACACGCGCCGCCCTGGAGGCCGAGCGCCGCGACCACCATCCGGAGTGGTTCAACGTTTACAACCGGGTGGACATCCTGTTTTCCACGCACGATGCCGGGGGGCTGACCGAGCGCGACATCGCGTTTGCGCACTGGGTCGATGCCACCGCCCCGGCCATGGGGGCGATCGATGAGCGCAACCGCTGACACCGTCCTGCACGGCCTGGCCGCCGGCGAGTCCGGCCGCCCGGACAGCCCGGACTGGACCATCCCGCAAAACTGGTCCGCCTACACCCCGCAGGAACACGCCACCTGGGCCACGCTGTACCGACGCCAGATGGCGCTGCTGCCCGGCCGGGCGTGCGACGCCTTCGTCGACGGCATGCGCCGCCTGCCGATCGAGCCCGACCGCATCCCGGACTTCGAGCGCCTGTCCGAGGTGCTGATGCGCCACACCGGCTGGCAGGTGGTCGCCGTGCCGGGGCTGGTGCCGGACGACGTCTTTTTCGAGCACCTGGCCCACCGGCGCTTTCCCGCCGGGCAGTTCATCCGCCGCGCCGACCAGTTGGACTATCTGCAGGAGCCGGACATCTTCCACGACGTGTTTGGCCATGTGCCCATGCTGATGCACCCGGTCATGGCCGACTTCATCCAGGCCTACGGGCACGGCGGCCTGCGCGCGCAGCGCCTGGGCGCGCTGGACATGCTGGCCCGCGTCTACTGGTACACGGTGGAGTTTGGCCTGGTGCGCGAGGCCGGCGCGCTGCGCATCTACGGTGCGGGCATCGTCTCATCCGCGTCCGAGAGCCGCTTCTGCCTGGAGTCCCCCTCGCCCCACCGCCTGGGGTTCGATCTGGCGCGGGTGATGCGAACCCGCTACCGCATCGACGACTTCCAGCAAACCTACTTCGTGCTCGACCGCCTGGACGATCTGCTGCGCCTGGCCGAGATCGACTTCGCGCCGCTGTACGAACAGGTGGGCCGGCTGGACACCCTGCCGGCCGATGCCGTGCTGCCGCAGGATACGGTGATTACGCGGGGCGACGGGCGCTACCACCGACAGCGCGCGCTTGAGCTTCAGGATCGCTGATTCACAACTCTCGGGGCGCTCGCCGAGGCCGAGCCAGCAACAGCCACGCCAAAACCACGGACCGCGGAAAAGCCTTGGTAACCTGTGCGCCGCGCTGGCAACCAAGGGAAAACCTCTGTGGCGAAAATCACGAGTTTTTTCTAACGATCGTTCGCTTTCCTGGCGTGCTTGACTAGCATATTG
Organism: Tepidimonas sp.; assembly: GCF_036825565.1. Taxonomy (GTDB): domain Bacteria; phylum Pseudomonadota; class Gammaproteobacteria; order Burkholderiales; family Burkholderiaceae_C; genus Tepidimonas. Next base: position 8,085 of record NZ_DAISXZ010000062.1, read on the forward strand.
GCTCGGCATGGTGCATCGACGATTCCGCCCCCATCGTTTTCGCGGACAACTTCATGGAGAACAGCGACATGACCAACGCCTCAATGGCTTCTCGGATTCGCCCCATCTCAGTAGCAGCGGGCCTGCTTGTCACCGCCAGCGCTTCGTTGGCTCAGGCGCAAGCGCCCAATGTCCAACTCTACGGCCTGGTCGACGTCGGTGTAACACGCGTCAGCGGTCTGGCCCAGGGTACGGTCACCCAGCTGTCCAGCGGCATCATGGAAGGCTCGCGCTGGGGCCTGCGTGGCACGGAGGACCTGGGCAACGGCTACAAAGCCATCTTCACCCTGGAGAGCCGCTTCGAAGCGGACACCGGCGGCTTGGGCAACCGGCCCGCCTCGGGCGGGCAACTGCCTGACCGCGTGCCGACGGCACAAAGACTTGGGCTGGTTGGCCCCCTGGCGCCAGCCGGCGCTGTGGTCAGCGGTGTCAACCAAGCCATTGGCGACCAATTGGGGGTCAACCTGGGCAACAATCAGTTCGACCGCCAGGCGTATGTCGGAATCATCACCCCGGTGGGAGCCATCATGGCTGGGCGCATGTATACGCCCGACTATGAAATCGCTGCCAAGTATGACGCGATGGAAACCCAGTCGGCGCTGGCTGCGGGGCAGTTGGCCGCCATTCCCGCAGGGTTTGACATCCGCGTCAACAACGCCCTGCAGTACCGCATTCGCGCCGCCGGCGTAGAGGCCAGCGTCATGTACGGCTTTGGCGAAACCGGCAACTCCAACTCGAACAACCGCTTCGTCGGCACCATGGCCAACTACACCACCGACAGCTTCTCGGTGGGCGTGGGCTACAACCAACGCAACAACGCCATCGGCCAAAAAGCGCTCACCACCACGTCGGTGGGCGGCTGGGCCAAGGTGGGGCCGGGCAAGCTCAGCGCCGTGTATTCGCGCCACAAAGACAACAACCCCGACCTGTATCTGCTGGCGGCGCAAGGTGTGGTGAGCAAACTGGGCAGCACACCGCTGGCCGGTCAGGTTCCCGGAATCCTTGCCGCCTACCGCACGGCGTTCGTGCAGAAGTTCGACCTGTTCAACATTGGCTATCGCATCACCGAAGGTCCGCACACCGTCACCGTGGCCTACACCACGCGCAACGACAAAACCGCGCCTGACAGCGACGCCCGCTCCTTCGGCGTGGCATACAGCTACGCGCTGTCCAAGCGCACCGACCTCAACGCCGTGGTGGTGCGCTTGGACAACAAGCGCAACGGCCAGGCGGCCCCTGGCGGCAACGGTTACCTGGGCGGCGTCACACGCGCGGCTGGCGTAGACAGCACCAGCATTGCGCTGGGTATCCGGCACCGTTTCTAAAGCCCGACGCTTGCAGTTTTCGGCGCAGCCTGGCGCGGCCAGCTGCGCCTTCTTACACCGTCGAGCGTCGCGACGGCCGCCACATCGCCCCCTTTCAAGAACCCAGACTGTTCTGTCGTTTTTTTGTCACAAAGTATTCGGGTTTACCCTGGTATCGGCATATACTAAATATGCGAGTCACCCTCGTATCAACAAAACCAACCACGAAAGGCTATCCATGAAGAAGTCACTCGTCTGCGCGGCCGCCTTGGCTGCAGTTGCTCCCGTTTTTGCACAATCTTCGGTCCAAGTCTATGGTGTCGCTGACGTCTGGGCAGGCTCCAAAACCGTCAAGGAAAACGGGACCAAGCTCTACCCCGAATCGCAAACGGGTTTGTTCGACGGCGGTGTCTCTGGCAGCCGGTTTGGCTTCAAGGGCACCGAAGATCTGGGCGGCGGCCTAAAGGCTGAATTCACGCTCGAGCAGGGCTTCGAGCTCGACAGGGGCAGCCAAGCTGAGCCGGATAAGGCCTTCAACCGCCAGGCCTGGATTGGCTTGGCCGGCGGCTTCGGTGCTGTCAAGCTTGGCCGCGCTTACACCGCGTTCGACGATGTCAGCGGCGCAGCATCTTCGGTGTTTGACTCTGCGCTGGCCCCCATCAACAACATCTTCGTCTCCACGTGGGCCTCCACACGCGTGGACAACACGATCCGTTACGAAACCCCCGCGTTCAACGGCTTCAGCGGCGCGGTGAGCTACTCGCTAGGCGAAGACAAAACCGCCACGACTAGCGCCACCAAGCTGTACGCGCTAAGCGCCAAGTACGAAAACGGGCCGCTGATGGTTGGCGCTGGTTACGCCAAGATGGACGTGGACGGCGAAGCGGACTTGAGCGTATTTGACTTGGGCACCGTCAAGGGAAGCCTCGACGCAACACGCCTGAACGTAGCGTACGACTTCGGGGTCGCCAAAGCCCTCGCCTCCTACGGCCGCGCGAAAGCCAAAGCCGCAGGCGACTCCCTTCGTTCGAACGAGTGGGAACTGGGCGTCGAAGTACCGCTTGCTGGCAACCTGGCGCTGTCAGCGGGTTACGGCCGTGTGACCCTCAAAGACAATGGCGTCAAGATTGGTAAGGGCAACAGCCTGGGCGCGGCCGTCGCCTACAGCCTGTCCAAGCGGACCTTGGTCTACGCTGGCTTCAACCAGACCAAGCGGGAAGATTCGCCCAAGACGACCGAGCTCAAGCAAAACATCTACGCCATCGGCGTGAAGCACACGTTCTGATCGTGCATCGGTGCGGCCGCTCGTCGCGCCTAGGCGGGGTAGTCTCGATTTCCTCACCGCCGCCGAGCCGGCAAGCGCGCCTCACCCCAAGCCATCGCGAGCAGCCGGCAGCCGCACCTGCCGGCTTTTTTGTTGTAACAACGCAACACGGCAGCCTCTCGTTCAGGGTGCAGCCTTGGCAAGCGTGCACGCCCTCTGGTCTAATAACGACAGGCCTAACGTCTTGAAGAAGGCAGAGGTCACGCTCAGAGGGCCGCATTTGGCGGCACTCAGCTTCAACCAAAGAGGAGTTGTCGTGATGAAAAAATCGCTGATTGCCTTGGCTATAGCCGCCCTGGGCGGGGCGGCGTACGCGCAATCGTCCGTTACCCTGTACGGCGTGGCCGATGTCTGGGTGGGCTCTGAAAAAGCTGGTGATCCACGCTCAGGTCCCGTAATCCGTAAAACCCAAATGGGCAGCGGCGGCTACAACGGTAGTCGCTTTGGTTTTCGCGGCACCGAAGATTTGGGCGGCGGCCTGAAGGCCGGCTTTGTTTTGGAGCAAGGCTTCAATATTGATAGTGGCGCCGCTGCAGCCACGGGCCTGCAATTTTCTCGGCAAGCCTATCTTGGCTTAGATGGTGGATTCGGCACCGTGCGCCTTGGACGCCAATACAGCGCCTACGATGAGTTGCGTGGAGCCACCAATAACGCGTATGATTCTGCTTTCGCTCCTACCGCGCGCACTTTTGCGGGTGGCGTTGATGACTACAAGAACCGAATCGATAACCAACTTTACTACGCCACGCCGGTAATGAATGGTTTCCGAGCAGCGATTGGCTATGGTTTTGGTGAGGATAAGACCCCCACAGCTTCTGCGAAAGATAACACCAGCCTGCATGTCCGCTACGCGCAAGGTCCGGTGCTCGTCGGTGTGGCGTATCAAAAACAAGAAGTCAGCAACACGGTTGATCGCACGTACACGTTGCTGGCCGGCTCTTATGACTTTGGCGTTGCGAAGCTGACTGCTGGCTTTAACCGCGCCAAGCAGGATCAGGCTGGCAAAGACAACGAATATCAATTCGGGGTTTCGGTGCCAGTGGCCGCCAATGCCCAAGTTGCTTTTGGTTACGCCAAGGCCAAGTATAAGAACTCGGCCGGTGTCAAAACGGGCGATGGCAGCGGGTTTGGTATCACCGCGTACTACGATCTGTCCAAGCGTACCCGTCTCTACGCTGGCTATCGCGATACCAAACGCGAAAACGCCGTTGGCGTCAAGACCGATGAAACCAAGCTGTTCGCAGTTGGCGTGCGCCACAACTTCTAAGGCGTAACACATGGTGGTGGGGTCGAAACCCACCACCCGTCTGCACAGATCCGACCGCCCTACCCGGGCGGTTTTTTATTCCTGTCAACAACCGACAGTGGCAGTCCAACAATGGCGCTTATATGGTCAGCGCGTAAACGACCGTCAACGGCGCATGGTCGCTGAAGCGCTGTGCCTTGTACACAAAGGCGCTGCGCGCCACCGCGGCCAGCGCCGGGGTGGCGAGCTGGTAGTCGATGCGCCAGCCCACATTTTTGGCCCGCGCCTGGCCACGCTGGCTCCACCAGGTGTAGCCCTCGCCTTCGGCGTGGGGGTACAGGCGGCGGTACACGTCCACCCAGCCGCTGGCCAGCAGCCGCGTCATCCAGGCCCGCTCTTCGGGCAAAAAACCGCTGTTTTTTTGGTTGCTGCGCCAGTTTTTCAGGTCTTTTTCGGTGTGGGCGATGTTGACATCGCCGCAAACCAAACACTCGCGCTCGGCCGCCAGGCGGGCGAGCTGCGGCGCGATTTCGTCCAGAAACCGAAACTTGGCCTGCTGGCGCTCGTCGCCCGAGGATCCGCTGGGAAAGTACACACTCACCACACTGAAGGCGCGCGCCGGCGTGTCGAAGCGCAGCTCCAGATACCGCCCCTCGTCGTCGAACTCCGGCACACCGATGCCGACGACGACGTCGCTGGGCTCGTGCCGGGTGTAGATGCCCACACCCGAGTAGCCTTTCTTGACGGCGCAGTGAAAATACCCTCGCAGACCCGCCAGGGTGTCGAAACGGCCGGCCATGTCGGGGGGCTGGGCTTTGAGCTCCTGCACGCACAGCAGGTCCGGCGCCGTGGCGGCGACCCAGTCCTCCAGCCCCTTGCTGGCGGCGGAGCGGATTCCGTTGAGGTTGAGGGTGGTGACGGTCAGCATGAGCGCGATGGTAGCGGGCGGGAGGCGCCCTTGTCCGCGGGCCCGGTGGGAGCGACGACGCCCGAGGGCGCGTGAGATGTCGGCGCACGAGGGCTGGCCGCCCCTCTGCCGGCTGTTTGCCGCAGCTGTGCCGGTGCTGCGCGCCAGCCTGTCGCCGCGCACGGTGGCGTTGCTGCCACACCTGGGCCGCGCGGTCCAGGCGGCCGTGACCGATCGGTCCCGCGTGCTGTGCCCGCATAGGCCCGCATAACGCGCTGCATCGGGCGCTCCGGCGAAGAAGTTGGCGCGGGCCTTGAGAGAACTGAGAGCGAAAGAGAGTCGAACCGGGCGACTTCAGGACGTCTGGCCGCCACGGCGTGGCACATGCACATCTGCGCCGAACCCCGCGTGGTGTCGCGGAACCCGGAAATGAAAACGCCCAACCGCAGAGGGTTGGGCGCTGAATGGTGGTGGCCTGGGGCGGAATCGAACCACCGACACAAGGATTTTCAGTCCTCTGCTCTACCAACTGAGCTACCGGGCCAGCAGAGCCCGCATTATAGCGGAAGATCGCGCCCTCACGCCCCGTTGCGCTTGGCGCGGGAAAGATCGACCCCCAACTGCTTGAGCTTGCGGTAGAGGTGGGTGCGCTCCAGCCCCGTTTTCTCGGCCACGCGGGTCATGGAGCCTTGCTCCTTGGCCAGGTGGAACTCGAAGTACGCCTTCTCGAACGCGTCGCGGGCCTCGCGCAAGGGGGCGTCGAGATCGAGTGTCTGCAAACCAGCGCCCGCCGCCGGCACGGCCACCGCGCCCGCTGGAGCACGGGCCACCGCCGTCCCCGGCGTGCCCTGCGCTGCTGCGGCCTGCCCATCTGCGGCCATGCCGGCGCCACCGGCAACACCACCCCCCCCCGACGGG
>NZ_DAISXZ010000063.1:0-13516 GCF_036825565.1 Tepidimonas sp.
GGCCTCTCCAGTCGCCTCGCGCACCGCAGGGACCGTCGCAGCCACCGGTTTGACCTTGGAGGCCAGGCGCGCCACGCCGGCCGGGCGCGGGGCCGTGGTCAGCGACCGGATGGGGGTTTCCGGTGCCGGGTTCCGCGCGACGGGGGCACCGGGGTTGGCCGGTGCGACGGGCGCCGCGCCGGGTCGATCCGTCGGCACCGAGGTAGCCGTCGGCGCCAGAACGGGCGCCGCCACCGCAGGCGGGGGCCCGGGCCGCACCGGCTCCACATCCGCCAACAGCGTGTACGCGCGGGTGAACCGCATGGGGCAGCCGACGCGCAGTTCGACGGTGACGAACGGCTCATTGACCGGCAGGCGTGAGCGCACGCGCAATGCGCCCGTGCCCTGCGCCACGTCGCGCTCGACAGTGACGCTGACGTCCGACGGACTCAGGCGCATCTCGCCATAGCGGACGTCCGCCTGGACGCATTGGGCGCCGGTGTCGTCCCCCGTGGCCCCCGGGCTTTGCACCACAATATCAAGCGGTCGACCGATAATGACTGCGCCCTGCACCGCCCCCAGCGACTGGGCGCGACCCTGCACGGCCGCCACGAGCAGCAAGCTGATCAACGCGGATTTGGGGTGCATGCGGGGATTCCTGTGGACTGGCCGATACGCGCTTTGAGACGCATTCTGGCTGGCCGATTCTGTCACATCCGTTCCAAACGATACCGTATTGAGCATGCCCCAAGCCTTCAACCGTTTGACTTTCCGCAACATCGGCCTCGTCGGCACCGGCGCCATGGGTCGGGGCATCGCCCAGATTGCCGCCCAGGCCGGCAGCACGGTGCACCTGGTGGACGCCCGACCCGAGGCGGTGGAGGCGGCCCGCACCGCCCTGCGCGATACCTGGGACAAGCTGGTGGCCAAGGGCCGCATGACCGCGGATGACGCCGCGGCGTGCCTGCAGCGGCTGGTGCCGGCGGCGGGCGTGGAGGCGCTCGCCGGCTGCGACCTCGTCATCGAAGCGATCGTCGAGCGGTTGGATGTCAAGCAAGACCTGTTCCGCCAGCTCGAAGACGTCGTCGCCCCGGACGCGGTGCTGGCCACCAACACCTCGTCGTTGTCGGTGACGGCGATCGGCAGCCGGCTGCGCGCCCCGCAGCGACTGGCCGGGTTTCACTTTTTCAACCCGGTGCCGCTGATGAAGGTGGTGGAGGTCATCCGCGGCCTCAAGACCGACCCGGCGGTGGGCGAACGGCTGGCCGCCTTCTCGCGCGAGATGGGCCACACCCCGGTGATGGCGCAGGACACGCCGGGCTTCATCGTCAACCACGCCGGGCGCGGCTACATCACCGAGGCGCTGCGCATCGCCGGCGAGTGTGTGGCCGACTTCGCCACCATCGACCGCATCCTGAAGGATCAGATGGGCTTTCGCCTCGGACCGTTCGAGCTGCTGGACCTGACGGCGCTGGACGTCTCGCAGCCGGTGATGGAGTCGATCTACCACCAGTATTACGAGGAGCCGCGGTTTCGCCCGAGCGTGATCGCGGCGCAGCGGCTGGCCGGCGGGGTGGTCGGGCGCAAGGTGGGCGAAGGCTTCTACCGTTATGTCGATGGGCAGGCGCAGATGCCGCCGGAGCCGCCCGTGCCGGTGGCGGAGGCGCTGCCGCCGGTGTGGGTGCCGCCGCGTGCCGCGCGCCGCGCGGAGCTGCTGCAGCTGCTGAAGGATCTGGGCGCGACGATCGAGACCGCCGCCCAGCCGTCCGAGCAGGCGCTGATCGTGGTGGCCCCTGTCGGCCACGACGTCACGACGGTGGCGGCGGTGGAGCGGCTGGACCCCGGCCGCACCGTCGGCATCGACATGCTGCTGCCGGATGGCGCCGTCAAGCGCCGCGTGCTGGCCACCAACCCCGCCACCCGCCACGACATGCGCGCCGCGGCACACGCCCTGTTCGCCCGCGACGGCAAGCCGGTCAGCGTCATCCGCGACAGCGGCGGCTTCGTGACGCAGCGCGTGGTGGCCACCATCGTCAACATCGCCGCCGACATCTGCCAACAGGGCATCTGCACCCCCGGCGACCTCGAGACCGCCGTCACGCTGGGCCTGGGCTACCCGGCCGGGCCGCTGGCGATGGGCGACCGCGTCGGCGCGGCCAGCGTGCTGGAGATCCTGTTCAACCTGCAGACCGTCTACGGCGATCCGCGCTACCGCCCCGCGCCGTGGCTGCGCCGCCGCGGCGCGCTGGGCCTGAGCCTGCTGCACCCGGAGGAGTGATGCGATGACCGCCACGCTCAAGAGCCACAGCCACGGCGGCACACTGGTGCTGACGATCCACAACCCCGAGCAGCGCAACGCGCTGGCGCCAGAGATCTACGTCGCCGGCATCGAGGCGCTGATCGCTGCCGAGCGCAACGCCGAAGTGCGCAGCGTCATCCTCACCGGCGACGGCGGCACCTTTTGCGCGGGCGGCAACCTGCAGCGGCTGCTGGCCAACCGGCAGCAGCCGCCCGAGGTGCAGGCCGACAGCATCGAGGCACTGCATAGCTGGATCGAGGCGATCCGCAGCTTTCCCAAGCCGGTCATCGCCGCGGTCGAGGGCGCCTGCGCCGGGGCGGGGTTTTCGCTGGCGCTGGCGTGCGACCTGCTGGTGGCCGCGCGCGATGCGGTGTTCGTGATGGCCTATGTCAACGTGGCGCTGTCGCCGGACGGCGGAGCCACCTGGAGCCTGCTGCGCCAGTTACCGCGTGCCACCGCGCTGCAGCTGCTGATGCTGGGTGAGCGCGTTGGCGCCGAGCGGCTGCACCAGCTCGGCCTGGTCACCACGGTCAGCGCCCCGGGCGCGGCACTTGCCGATGCGCTGACCCTGGCCGAACGCCTCAACGCCAAGGCCCCCAACGCGCTGGCCAGCATCAAGGCACTGGCCAACGATGCGCTCACGCAATCGCTGCCGGCGCAACTGCGCGACGAGCGCGACCATTTCGTGCGCAACCTACACCACCCCAACGCGGGCGAAGGCATCCTTGCCTTCCTGGACAAGCGCGCCGCCCAATACCGCTGAGTGGACCGACTGCGCCGCTGGCGGGCCCCTGCGCCACACCGGCCGGTGCGGGTCACCGAGGAGACAAACCCATGATGTCCAAGTCGCTCATACGACAGCCCTTCGACGAGCCCATTCTGACAATGGAAGAACGGGAAGCGATCAACCAAGGTCGCTGGTTTTCCAGTCTTTCACCGTCGCTTCGGCACGACATCCTCCGATGCGCCTTCGTCAAACGCTATCAGGACGGCGATCTGATCGCCGCGCGCGGCGATCCGCCGGCGCTGTGGACCGCCGTGGCCAAAGGTGCCGTGCGCGTCAGCTCCACCTCCATCACAGGCAAGCAGATCACGCTGACCTATGTGGAGCCGGGTGTGTGGTTTGGCGACGTCGCAATGTTCGACGGCGATGCGCGCACCCACGACGCCTACGCCCACGGTCCGACGACCTTGCTGTGCGTGGCGCGCAGCGATTTGCAAAAAATCCTGGACCAGCATGTGGAGCTGTACGAAGCGCTGCTGCGCCTGCAGGCGCGGCGCATTCGCACGCTGTTCGGCCTGGTGGAGGACTTGAACACCCTGCCCCTGCGCGCGCGGCTGGCCAAGCAGCTGCTGCACCTGTGCCGCTCCTACGGCGTGCCGTGCCTGTCCAACGGGCAAGAGACGCGCATCGGCCTGCAACTCGCTCAGGAAGAGTTGGCCCAGTTGCTCGGCGCGTCGCGCCAGCGCGTCAACCAGGAGCTCAAGGCCATGGAGCGCGACGGCGCCATCCGCATCGAGCCGGGTGGCCTGGTGATCCGCGACCGTGGCCAGCTCATGCGTATCGTCGAATCCGAACCCTGACCCCCGGCCGCATGGCGGGTGGGTCGACTTTTTCCCCTGCCTGCCATGCCCGAATCCCCCTCTCCCGCTGATACCTCCGCCAGCCACGCCCTGGACGTCGCCGCGCTGGAGCGCTGGCTGACGGCGCACCTGCCGGGCTTTGCCGGGCCGCTGTCCATCGAAAAGTTTCCCGGCGGGCAGTCCAATCCGACCTATCGCCTCGTCACCCCGGGGCGGGCGTACGTCATGCGCGCCAAGCCCGGCCCGGTTGCCAAGCTGCTGCCGTCGGCACACGCCATCGAGCGCGAGTTTCGCGTCATGCAAGCCCTGGCCGCCACCGACGTGCCCGTGGCGCGCATGCATGTGCTGTGCGAGGACGAGTCCGTCATCGGGCGCGCCTTCTACGTCATGGAGCACGTCGATGGCCGCGTGCTGTGGGACCAGTCGCTGCCCGGGATGGCCCCCGAACAGCGCCGCGCGCACTATCTGGAAATGAACCGCGTGCTCGCCGCCCTGCACCGGGTGGACGTGCAGGCCGTGGGCCTGGCCGACTACGGCAAGCCCGGCAACTATTTCGAGCGCCAGATCGCGCGTTGGAGCAAGCAGTATGTCGCCTCCATCACCGACCCCATCCCCGAGATGGACGCGCTCATGGCCTGGCTGCCCGCCCACCTGCCCGACATGGCGCGCGACGAACGGCTGGTCAGCGTGGTCCATGGCGACTACCGCCTGGACAACCTGATGTTCCACCCTACGGCGCCGCGCATCGTGGCGGTGCTGGACTGGGAGCTGTCCACGCTGGGCCATCCGCTGGCGGACTTCAGCTACCACTGCATGTCCTGGCACATCGAACCCGGCGCCTTCCGCGGCATCGCCGGGCTGGACTGGGCGGCCCTGGGCATCCCGTCCGAGGACGAGTACATCGAGCGCTACTGCGAGCAAACCGGCTTTGCCACCCCCGAGGCCCTGCGCCGCGACTGGCCGTTCTACCTGGCCTACAACGCCTTCCGCCTGGCGGCCATCCTGCAAGGCATCGCCAAGCGTGTCGAGCTGGGCATCGCCTCCAGCGCCCAGGCCCGCCAGAGCGCGGCCGGCGCCCGCCCCCTCGCCCAGTTGGCCTGGCGCTTCGCGCAACAGGCGCGCTGAGCTCCCCTCCCCTGACCTGACCCCGGAGACCCCGATGGACTTTGCCTACAGCCCCCGCGTCCAGGCCCTGCGCGAACGCCTGATGGCCTTCATGGACGAACACATTTACCCCAACGAGGAGCGATTCGAGGCGGAGGTCGAGGCCAACCGCGCCGCCGGCAACGCCTGGGTCCCCACGCGCCTGATCGAAAACCTCAAGCCCAAGGCGCGCACCGCCGGCCTGTGGAACCTGTTCCTGCCCAACTCCCCGCGCGCGCCGGAGGGACTCAGCAACCTCGAATACGCGCCGCTGTGCGAGATCATGGGCCGCGTGCCGTGGGCGGCGGAGGTGTTCAACTGCTCCGCCCCCGACACCGGCAACATGGAAACGCTGGAGCGCTACGCCAGCGAGGCGCTCAAGGACCGCTGGCTGGAGCCGCTGCTGCGCGGCGAGATCCGCTCGGCCTTCCTGATGACCGAGCCGGAGGTGGCCTCTTCGGACGCCACCAACATCCAGTGCCGCATCGAGCGCGACGGCGACCACTACGTCATCAACGGGCGCAAGTGGTGGTCGTCCGGTGCCGGCGATCCGCGCTGCGCGGTCTACATCGTCATGGGCAAGACCAACCCCGATGCGCCGCGCCATGCGCAGCAGTCGATGATCGTGGTGCCGGCCGACACACCCGGCATCCGCGTCGTGCGGGCACTCTCGGTGTTCGGCTACGACGACGCGCCGCATGGCCACATGGAAATCGAGCTGAAGGACGTGCGCGTGCCGGCCGACCACATCCTGCTCGGCGAGGGGCGCGGCTTCGAAATCGCGCAGGGGCGGCTCGGCCCCGGGCGCATTCACCATTGCATGCGCTCGATCGGCGCGGCCGAGCGAGCGCTGGAGCTGATGTGCCGCCGGCTCAACGAGCGCGTCGCCTTCGGCAAGGCAATCGCCGCGCAGACCGTCTGGCAGGAGCGCATCGCCGAAGCCCGCTGCATGATCGAGCAGGCGCGGCTGCTGGTGCTCAAGGCCGCGTACATGATGGACACGGTGGGCAACAAGGCCGCGCGCGCCGAGATCGCGATGATCAAGGTCGTTGCCCCCAACGTCGCCTGCCAGGTGCTGGACTGGGCGATCCAAGCCTACGGCGGTGCCGGCGTGTCGCAGGTCACGCCGCTGGCGCGCAGTTACGCCAACCAGCGCACACTGCGGCTCGCGGACGGCCCCGACGAGGTGCACCGCAATGCGATCGCCAAGCTGGAGCTGGCCAAGCATCGGGTGTGCGCGCCGGAGGTGGAGATGCCGATCACCCGCGGCTGCTGAGCCGGCTCGGCGCAGGGGGACGGTTCCGGGCCCGGCCCCGGGCGGCACCCGGTCCGCGTCACAGGTTGCTGGAGGCGCGCACCTCGGCCAGGGTGGTCAGCCCCATCAGCACCTTTTCGATGCCGTCCTGTCGCAGGGTTCGCATACCCTCGCGGATGGCTTGCGCCTGGATATCGGCGGGGCGCGCGCGGGACTGCACTAGGCGACGCAGCTCGGGGCTGGCGATCAACAGCTCGTGCATCGGCAGGCGGCCGCGGTACCCCGTCTGCCCGCATTCCCGGCAACCCGGGGACCGCGCGATCGTCAATTGGCCATCGCGGCTGAAGCGCTGGCGCCATTCCCGCTCCAGCGCGTCGGGCCCCTGCAAGGGATGGTCGTCCGGCAGTTGCGCGCGGTAGTCGTTCACCAGCTCGCGCAGCCGCTCCGGGGTCACGGGCTCGTGCTGCACACAGGACGAGCACAGCCGGCGCACCAGCCGTTGCGCCAGGATGCCCTGCAAGGAGTCGGCGAACGAAAACGGATCCACCCCCATGTCGCCCAGGCGCAAGATGGTCTCGGCCGCCGAGTTGGTGTGCAGCGTGGACATCACCAGATGCCCCGTCAACGAGGCCTCGATCGCCATCTCGGCCGTCTCGGCATCGCGGATCTCGCCCACCATGATCACGTCCGGGTCCGCGCGCAACAGCGAGCGCAGCGCGTTGGCGAACGTCCAGCCGATCTTGGCATTGACCTGGATCTGACGCAGTCCGCGCTGGGTGATTTCCACCGGGTCCTCGGCAGTCCAGATCTTGCGCTTGGGCGTGTTGAGCCGCTGCAAGGCGGCATGCAGCGTCGTGGTCTTGCCCGATCCGGTCGGGCCAACGCACAGGAACAACCCATACGGCCGCTGCAGAATCTGCTCGATGGCCGCCAGGTTGCGCGGGGCGAGCGCCAGCCCCTCCAGCGGCATGGGCGCCGACGAGTTGAGGATGCGCATCACCACATCCTCCAGCCCATCGGTGGTTGGAATGGTGGCCACGCGCAGCTCGATCGGCAACCCCCCGAAGCGGCGGAAATGGATTTTGCCGTCCTGCGGCTTGCGCCTCTCCGAAATGTCGAGGCTGCACATCACCTTGATGCGGGCGATGAGCGCATTGCGGTAGTTGGCGGGCAACTCCAGATAAGGGCGCAGCTCGCCGTCGACCCGGAAGCGGATGATCACCTTCTCCCGCCCAGGATACGGCTCGATGTGGATATCGGACGCGCGCTGATGGAAGGCCTCGACGATCATCGAATTGACCAGCTTGACCAGCGTATTGTCCGACTGCTCGATCGGCCGCTCGTCGACGCCTTGCAATGAGGCCTCTCCAGCCAGCTCGACGGCCAGTTGCCATGCCTCCACGTTGGATGCGGGGGCCACGGACGGCTTGACGGGCTCGACCGCAGCCGGCACGGCCTCATCCCCCAGGCCGATGGCGCGGTAGGCCTCCGCAATCTTGGCCCGCAGGTCGGCGGCCGAGCTCACCACCGGGATCACCTTGCGCTGTGCGGTGAACTCCAGCTCGTCGATTGCCTTGAACTGCAGCGGATCCGGCATGGCGACCACGACCGACGCGCCCAGGATGGCAATCGGCAGCACCTGCAGTCGAATGGCCAGCACCATCAGCACCAGCCGCAGCGCCGCCGCGTCCAGTGGAAACTTGCGGACATCCACGAAGGGATAGCCCATCTTGCGCGCCAGCGCGACCTGCAGATCGGCGGGCTGGATCAGCCCCATTTCGACCAGCGTCTGACCGAGCGGGGTCTTGGGCTGCGCCTTCTGGCGCTCCAGCGCGCGCAGCAACTGCTCGGGGGCGATCTTGCCCAGGCCCATCAGGGCCTCGCCGATAGGCACGGGCTTGAGCGTCGCCTGCCGCTGCAGCGCGGCCTTGAGCTGCTCGAGGTTCTCGACCATCGAGACCTCGATGTGCCGCAGCGATTCCGGAGACACTTCTTCGGTGGCGCTCAGCAGCGTCTCACTGAAGCCGCTGTCTGCCAGCAGGCCGCCGTGCCGGCTCTGCACCTCGTAGCGGACGATGCCGCTCTTGGGCAGGAACACGCGCTCCGGATCGCCCTCGAGCGCCATCTTGGGGAACACCCACAGCCCGTGCGGCGTGCGTCGACAGCCATGGCACAGCCCTGCATACACCGACCCATCCCTCAGCTGCACCACGAAGGAGTGCAGCACCTCGTCCGCATACCCCGACGCAGCGTCCAGCGACGCGGGCGCGTCCCGCGGGTCCACGCGCAAGCGCTTGACCTGGTTGAAGCGCAACGACAACAGGCGATGCGGCGCCTCGACCAGAATCTTGAGCACGCCGCCCTCCGGCTGAAAATCCACCAACGCGCCGCTCACGACACGCCGATTCCACCCCTCCACGGCCACGGGCAGGCTCGGCTGCCCCGCAACGTAGGTTTCGTCGGTATCGCGGTTCGGAATCGCAAATTGGGCGTTGGGGGCCATAGGGGTCAGCCAGATGTGGGTCGCCGGAGGACGCCGGCGAATGCTACATCCCCAGTATCCATTGAATCACGTTCTTTGCCAGGAACCCCAGCATCCCCAGCGACAACACCAGGAACAGCACGAAGGTGCCGAACTTGCCCGCCCTGGACTCACGCGCCAGATTGAAGACGATGAAGAGCATGTACAAAATGAAGGCTCCCACCCCAAAAGTGAGCCCGAACTGCGCTACCTGCGCCTCGGTATAACCAAACAACGTCCCGTCCATCGCGCCCTTCACCCTCGCAGCGGCCGAATCAGCCCGGCCCGCTCGAAATCCCGATAGGCGTGCCAGCTGGCATACGCCACGACCGGCACCGTCAGCACCAAGCCCACCATGGCCAGAGCCATGCCCAGGGCCACCAGCGCCACGATGCACACCGCCCAGACCCCCATGACCACCGGATGGCTACCAACAGCCCGCCAACTCTCGCCCACCGCATGCCACAGCGGCGTGGGCGTGTCCACCAGCATGGGCAGGGTCATGACGCTGGAGGCAAACACCGGCGCGGCCAGCCAGGCCCCGAGCAGCAGCCAGACCTCGAACAGCCCCACCCCTTGGGCCAGGACCACATGCTGCACGAAGTCCATCGGCCGCTGCACCGGCGCAGGGGCCCACAGCGTGATGAGGGCCGCCGAGGTGAGCACCCATCCGGTCCCCGCCAGCCCCAGCAGCAGCCCAAAGGTCATCAAGCGTCGATCGCCCGACGACCACAGCCGCACGACTTCGGCGCAGCACACCTTCTCGCCGCGCTCCAGATAACGGCTCACCGCATACAGGCCCGACGCCAGCACCGGCGCGATGATCAAGAACCCGGAAAACGCACCGGCCAGCAGCCAGAACTCATCGCGCAGCGCCAGCCACAGAATCAGCCCGAACAGCGCCATCATGCCGCCGTGCAGCACCCCCGGCAGGGGATTGGTCACATAGTCGCGCCATCCCAGCCGCAGCCACCGCAGTGGTGCCGCCCAGCCGATGGCAAACGCGGGCTGCCGGTCACCGGCGACGGCGGGTGGGGGCGATGGGGTCATCATGAGAACCTCTCCCGGAGATCACGCAGAAATCGAACGGACCGCCTCCGTGACGGCATGGCGGCCCCGCCCCGAATTGGACCACAACCGTTGCACGGTACGGTGCCCGCGGGCCGCCGCTGTCGCCATCGAGTCGTCAGGGGATCAAGCCGCCAGGGGAGCGGCGCTCTCGAGCAACTGGCGGGTGTAAGACTCGCGCGGCGCGCGCAGCACTTGCAGGGCAGGCCCCAACTCCACCACGGCGCCAGCGCGCATGACCAACACATCGTGCGCCATCGCCCACACCACATCCACGTCGTGGGTGATCAGCAGGTACGACAGGCCGCGCTCGCGCTGCAAGCGCAGCAGCAGCTCGATCACCTGCCGCTGCACCGTGACATCCAGGGCGCTGGTCGGCTCGTCCAGCACCAGCATGCGCGGTTGCACGATGAGCGCGCGGGCGATGGCGATGCGCTGCCGCTGCCCGCCCGAAAAAGCGTGGGGATAGCGCTGCAACCACGCGGCGACCTCGGCAGGCGTCGCCGTGACGGGCAGCAAGCCAACCTCCTGCAAGGCGGCCACGACGCGCTCGCGCCGCTCGGCCGCGGACAGCCGCGGCTCGTGCACCCGCAAGCCTTCTTCGACGATCTGCTCGACCGTCAGGCGCGGCGACAGCGACGAGAACGGATCCTGAAACACCACCTGCACATCGCGGCGCAGAGGACGGTCCATCGCCCCGCCCTGCCAGGCCCTGCCCATCACCGCCAGGCGGCCCTGCACCGGCAGCAGGCCCAGAGCGGCCAGCGCCAGCGTCGACTTGCCCGATCCGGACTCCCCCACCACCCCCAGCGTGCGGCCGGGCGCCAGCCGGGCCGACACCCCATGCACTGCGGGGAACTGCCCGGCGCAAAACCACCCCCGCCACCCGGGGCGCGGCACACGGTACGTCACGCTCACGCCGTCCAGCTCCAGGCATGGGGGGGCGTCCCCGGCGGGGGCATCCGCTTGCAGACATTCGGGCCGCACGGGGCGGCTGCCCAGCAGGCGCGCCGTGTAGGGATGCGCCGGCGCGTCAAACACCTGGGCCACCGGCCCCGCCTCGACCACCTGCCCCTGTTCCATCACGACCACACGGTCGGCAAAACGCCGCACCAGGTTCAGATCGTGCGTGATCAACAAAACCGCCAGCCCCAGGCGGCGCTGCAAATCCTCCAGGAGCGCCAGGATTTGCAACCGCAGGCTGGCATCCAGCGCCGTGGTCGGCTCGTCCGCGATCAACAGGCGCGGCTCGCCGGCCAGCGCCATGGCGATCATCGCGCGCTGGCGCTGCCCGCCGCTGAGCTGATGGGGATACTGACGCGCCCGGCGTGGGGCGTCGTCGATGCCGACCTGTGCCAACCACTCCACCGCGCGTGCCCAGGCCTGCCGCGGCAGCAGCGCCCGCTTTAGGAGCAGCACCTCGGCGATCTGCTCCCCCAGGGGGTACAGCGGATCGAGCGCCGTCATCGGCTCCTGAAAAACATACGCCACCGCATCGCCGCGCAAGGCGCGCAGCGCGCGCTCCGGCAGCGTGAGCAGCGGCTGCCCGTCGAAGCGAACCTCGCCCTCGACACGGGCGTCGGGCAACAGCCGCAGCAGGCTCAGCGCGGACACCGTCTTGCCCGATCCAGACTCCCCCACCAGGGCCACCTTCTCGCCCGCCCCCACATCGAAGTCGATGCCGTGCACCACGGCACGTCCGCCAAAAGCGACGCGCAGGCCACGTACGGTCAGCAACGGGGTCACCTGCCTGTCCATCAGTCGGCCTTTCGGGGGTCGAGCGCATCGCGCAGCGCGTCACCCATGAAGGTGAGCAGCGTCAACGTCAGCACCAGAACACCAAAGGTGGACAGCGAAATCCACCACGCATCGATGTTGTTCTTGCCCTGGGCCAGCAGTTCGCCCAGCGACGGCGTGCCGGGCGGCACGCCCAGCCCCAGAAAGTCCAGCGACGTCAGCGCCAGGATCGCCGCGCTCATGCGAAAGGGCAGGAACGTCACCACCGGGGTCAGACTGTTGGGCAGCACATGCCGCCAGATGATGGCCGCGTGCGACAGCCCCAGCGCCCGCGCCGCGCGCACATAGTCGAGCTGGCGGTTGCGCAAAAACTCCGCGCGCACATAGTCGGCCAGCCCCATCCAGCCAAACAGGCTCAGCAGCACCAGCAGCAGCGTGACGCTGGGGGCAAACACCGCGCTGAAGATGATGAGCAAATACAGCTCTGGCATCGACGACCAGATCTCGATGAGCCGCTGCATCGTCAAATCGAGCCGGCCGCCATAATAGCCCTGCACCGCACCGGCCAGCACCCCCAGCACCACACCGATGGCGGTGAGCGCCAGCGCGAACAGCACGCTGATGCGAAAACCATAGATCAGTTGCGCCAGCAGATCGCGCCCGCGGTCGTCGGTGCCCAACAGGTTGGCGCGGCTGGGCGGCGCGGGGTGCGGCCCCGGTGCCCAGTAGTTGAGCGCCTGGGGGCCATACGGGTTGGGCGGGTACAGCGCCCAGTTGCCCCCCGTCGTCAGGCGTTCGCGCACATACGGGTCCAGATAGTCGGTGGGTGCCTCGAGGTCGCCGCCAAAAATGGTTTCCGGGTAGTCGTGCAGCAGCGGCAGGTACCACTGGCCCTCGTAGCGCACCAGCAGCGGGCGGTCGTTGGACAGGACTTCGGCCAACAGGCTGGCGGCCACCATCGCCACGAACAGCACCAGGCTCCACCAGCCGAGCCGGTTGCGCGCGAAGCGCCGCCAGGCCCGTCGCGCCGGGCTTGGGGACGCGTGCGAAGCGTCAATCGAACTTGACACGGGGGTCCACCCACACGTAACAGAGGTCGCTGACCAGTTTGGTGACCAGCCCGATCAGCGTGAACAAAAACAGCGTGCCCATGACCACCGGGTAGTCGCGGCGGATCACGCTCTCGTAACTCAGCAGCCCCAGGCCGTCGAGCGAGAACAGCGTCTCGATCAACAGACTGCCGGTAAAAAACGCGCCGATGAACGCGGCCGGAAAGCCGGTCACGATCGGGATCATCGCGTTGCGCAGCACATGCTTCCAGAGCACCTGTCGCTCGCTCAGGCCCTTGGCGCGCGCCACCAGGACGTACTGCTTGCGGATTTCTTCCAAAAACGCATTCTTGGTCAGCATCGCGGTCACGGCGAAACTGCCCAGCACCATCGACAGCACCGGCAGCGTGATGTGCCACAGGTAATCGACGATCCGCGCCGGCCACGACAGCTCGGCCCAATGGTCGCTGACCAGCCCGCGCAGCGGAAACCACTGCAACTGTCCGCCGAAAATCACCAGCAGCGCCACCCCCAGCACGAAGCCCGGAATCGCATACGCCACAAGGACGATCAGGGAGGTGACGACGTCGAACCGCGAGCCCGCGCGCACGGCCTTGGCCACCCCCAGGGGCACGGCCACCGCATAGCTAATGACGAAGGTCCACAGGCCCAAGCTCATGGACACGGGCAGCTTCTCCCAGATCAGCTGCGCCACGGGCTTGTTTTGGAAAAAGCTCTGCCCCAGATCGAAACGGGCGAACTGCCGCAGCATTTGCCAAAAGCGCTCGTGCGGCGGCTTGTCGAAGCCGTAAAGCGCCTTGATCTGCTCCAGCCGCTTGGGGTCCACCCCCTGCGCGCCCCGGTAGGCGGAGCCGCCGCCC
>NZ_DAISXZ010000064.1:0-13402 GCF_036825565.1 Tepidimonas sp.
CCCCCATGCTGCGCCCCTCCTTGCTGCGTTCCGACACCCAGCTCCACACCGACAGCTACTACGAAGCCAGCGTGGTGCGACCACCGGCACAGCCCGCGCTGGTCGGCCGCCAGCGTGCCGATGTGGTGGTGGTGGGCGGGGGCTTCGCCGGCCTGAGCGCGGCGCTGGAACTGGCGCAGCGCGGGCGCCGCGTGGTCCTGCTGGAGGCCGATCGCATCGGCGCCGGCGCCAGCGGGCGCAACGGCGGCCAGGCCATCGTCGGCTACGCCTGCGGTATGGGCGTGTTCGAGAGCCAGCTCGGGCGGGCTGCGGCCCGCGCAGCCTGGGACTGGTCGCTGGAAGCGGTGCGCTTGATCGACGAGCGCATCGCGCGCCACGGCATCGATTGCGACCGCGAGCACGGCTACCTTTACGTCGCCGATCGCCCGCGCAAGGCCCGCGCGCTGCGCGCCGAGATGGAGGCGCTGGCGCGCGACTACGGGCTGGCCACGACCTGGGCCGATGGGGCCGAGGTGCGCCGCTACATCGACAGCCCGCGCTACCTCGCTGTGGCGTACGAGACCGTCTCCGGCCACCTGCACCCGCTCAAATACGCGCTGGGGCTGGCGCGCGCGGCCCAGTCGACCGGGGCGGTGCTGCACGAACACAGCCCCGTGCGTCGGCTGCAGTGCCACGCCGACGGCGTGGCGGCCCACACCGATGCGGGTGTGGTGGAGGCGGAGTTCGTCGTCGTCGCCGGCAACTGCACCCTGCCCGAACACGGCCCCGGGGTGCTGGCCGACATCCACCCGCGCATCATGCCGGTGGGCACCTACATCCTGGCGACCGAGCGGCTGCCGCGCGCGCTGGCCGCATCCCTGATCCCGGGCCGCGCGGCCGTGTGCGACAACAATGTGGTGCTGGATTACTTCCGCCTCAGCGCCGACGACCGGTTGCTGTTTGGCGGGCGTGTCAGCTACACCACCATGACGCCGCCGCGCCTGCGCGAGACGCTGCACCAGCGCCTGCTGGCGGTGTTTCCGCAACTGGCGGGCACGCCCACGGCCCACCTGTGGGGGGGCTTCGTGGATATCACCATGAACCGCGCCCCCGACTTCGGCCGCGTGGGGCAGCGGGTGTACTACCTGCAGGGCTTTAGCGGCCACGGCGTGGCGCTGACCGGCCTGGCCGGTCGCCTGGTGGCCGAGGCGATCGCGGTGCAGTCCGAGCGCTTCGATCTGTTCGCGCGGCTGCGCCACCACGCTTTTCCGGGCGGGCCGTGGTTGCGCACCCCGGTGCTGGCGCTCGGCATGGCTTGGCACCGCTGGCGCGATGCGCTGGGGGGATGAGCGCGGGCGCCCTCCGCGCAGCGGTCAGCGCAGCGCGCGGCGCACCGCCGCCACGACGCGGCGCGCGCTCGGTTCGATCTGCGCCGGCTGGGCATAGCCATAGCCGATCAGCAGCCCGCGCAGGTCGCGCCGCTGCAGGCAGTAGGCCGACAGAGGCCGCACCGAGATGCCCTCGGCCGCCAGGGCGTCCGCCACGGCGCGGTCGTCCACCGTCAGCGGCAGCCGTAGGCACAGGTGCAGCCCCTGGGCCGCGCCGGTGATGTGCACGCCCTCGGCATCCAGCAGCGGGGCCAGCGCGTGCAGCAACTGCGCGCGCCGGCCGGCGTAGGTTTGGCGCGTGCGCCGCAGCGCGGCGGCGAAGTGGCCCATTTCGATGAACTCCGCCAGTGCCGCTTGCAGAGGCAGTTGGCCCGGGCGGTGCAGGTCGTAGTGCGCTTGGCGAAACGCCTCCACCAGGCCGCGCGGGGCCACCAGATAGCCCAGCTTCAGCCCCGGATACAGCACCTTGGAAAAGGTGCCCAGGTAACAGACCCGGCCGTCGTCGTCCAGTCCGGCGAGCGACGCGATCGGCGCGCCGTCGAAGCGAAACTCGCTGTCGTAGTCGTCCTCCAGCACCCAGGCATCGGCGCGCGCGGCCTGCGCCAACAGCGCACGCCGGCGCACCAGCGACATCACCGCTCCCGTCGGATACTGGTGCGACGGGGTGACGTAGATCAGCCGGGGCGTGGCGTCGGCCGTCGCCGGGGGGGCCAACCCCTCGCCGTCCACCGGGATGGGCTGCAGCCGCAGCCCGCAGGCGGTAAAGGCCTTGATCGCACCCCAGTAGGCCGGGTCTTCGATCCACACCGCGTCGCCCGCATCGGCCAGCAGCCGTGCGCACAGCTCCAGCGACTGCTGCGTGCCGGTGGTGATGAGCACCTGCTCCGGGTCCAGCCGCACGCTGCGCGAGACGCGCAGATAGTCGGCCACCGCACGCCGCAGCGGACCGTAACCGCCCGAGGTGGTGTAGTCCAGCATCTCGGGCCGCGCGCTGCGCCAGTGCCGGTTTTGCAGCCGTTGCCACAGCGCCACCGGAAAGGCGCTGAAGTCCGCCGTCCCGGGTGTGAAGGGCTGGATCTCCAGCTCCCGCGCGCCGTAGTGCTCGGCCAGCACCCGCCCGCGCGCCGACAGGCCCGGCAGCCGCGTGGCGGCAGCCGTCCCCCCGCGCCGGGCGAGGGGGACGGTTTGCGGCAGTTGGTCGTGCACATAAGTGCCGCTGCCCACCCGACTGACCAGATAACCCTCGGCTCCCAGTTGCTCCAGCGCCGCCACCACGGTATTGCGCGACAGCCGCAGGTCCTGCGCCAGTTCGCGGCTGGAGGGCAGACGGTCGCCCGCGGACAACCGCCCGTCCAGCATGGCGCGGCGCAGCGCCTCGTACAGCCGCCGGTTCAGCGGCAGTCCGCCGCCTGGGCCGGCCGGGCCGTCGGGGCGCGCCATTTCGGTCAGCAAAAAATCGGCCAGCAGGGCAGAGGATTGGGTCATACGAAAACGTCCTGACACCGGCGTTGCGCCCGGTCAATTGGCCCCATGCCGTGGGGTCAAATGGCACCCATTGTGCACCCAATCGGCCGCCAGAATGGCTCCGAACATGCTTGCCTTCCCGTCCACCCCCCTCGTCTGGATGCCGGCGGACCACCGCCTCCTCGGCGACCACGACCACGCGATGCCGTTTTTGCTGCTGGGCGACAAATACGCTCGCGCGGTCAAGGTGGGCGCGCGGGCTCAGCCGGTCATGTTTCCGCTGGCGGATGCCGCCGACGTCCCGGCGCTGTTGGCCGGCGTGGACGGGGTCGTTCTGACCGGCTCGCCGTCCAACGTGCACCCGCGCCACTTCGGCGAGGCCGTGGCCGATCCAGCGCTGCCGCTGGACGAGGCGCGCGACGAGGTCACCCTGGCCGTGGTGCGCCACGCGCTGGCCGGGGGCATCCCGCTGCTGGGTATCTGCCGCGGCTTTCAAGAGATCAACGTCGCCCTCGGCGGCAGCCTGCACCAGGCGGTCCATGCTCTGCCCGGGCATTTGGATCACCGCGAGCCCAAAGCCGCCCCGCTCGACGAACAGTACGGCCCGCGCCACGAGGTGACGCTGCAGCCCGACAGCGTGCTGCACCGGCTGGCGGGTGGCGCCCCCACCGTGCGCGTCAATTCCTTGCACGGGCAGGGCATCCGCCGTTTGGCGCCGGGCCTGCGGGCCGTGGCCCATGCGCCCGATGGGCTGATCGAGGCCGTCGAATTCGATCACGCGCACGCCTTTGCGCTGGCCGTCCAGTGGCACCCCGAGTGGCGCTGCTGGGACGACCCGCTGTCCAGTGCCATCTTCCGCGCCTTTGGCGAGGCGCTGCGCCAGCGCCGCGCGCGCCGCGAGGCCGATGCACGCGCCTTTGCCGCCGCGCCCGAACTCCCCTAGGCTGTTCCCTGGGCCCGGTTCTGGTTTTCGGCCATGCTTGAGGCCAGAATGACCGGGCAACCCCCCGCGGGCACCGCAGGCCCTGCCGGCCGTGGTGCCGCCCCCCCCGGGCAACGGAGCAACCCATGAGCAGTTCCAAAGACCTCAAGTCCTTCAACGATCTCGAGCAGTGGCTCAATGAGCGGCGCGTCACCGAAGTCGAGTGCCTGGTCCCCGACCTGACCGGCGTGGCGCGCGGCAAGATCCTGCCGCGCGAGAAATTCACCGAAGACCGCGGCATGCGCCTGCCCCAGGCCATCGTGGCCATGAGCGTGACCGGCGAGCAGCCCAAGAGCGGGCCGTACTACGACGTCATCGAGCCCACCGACCGCGACATGCAGCTGCGCCCGGACCCGACCACGGCGCGCATCGTGCCGTGGGCCAGCGACCCTACCGCGCAGGTCATCCACGACTGCTTCGACCACAGCGGCAAGCTCATCCCTTACGCGCCGCGCAGCGTGCTGCGCCACGTCTGCGGCCTGTACGAGGCGATGGGCCTGGAGCCGGTCGTCGCGCCCGAGCTGGAGTTCTACCTCACCGCGCGCAACACCGATCCCAACACCCTGCTGCACCCGCCCATTGGCCGCAGCGGACGCGCCGAAACCTCGCGCCAGGCCTACTCCATCGACGCGGTCAACGAGTTCGATCCCCTGTTCGAGGAGATCTACGACTACTGCGACAAGATGGAGCTCAACGTCGACACCCTGATCCACGAGGTCGGCGCTGGGCAGATGGAGATCAACTTCTTCCACTCCCACCCGCTGGCGTTGGCGGACGAGGTGTTCCTGTTCAAGCGCACCGTGCGCGAGGCCGCTCTGCGCCACGACATGTACGCCACCTTCATGGCCAAGCCCATCGCGGGCGAGCCGGGCAGCGCGATGCACATCCATCAAAGCATCGTGGACAAGGCCACGGGGCGCAACATCTTCAGCAACGAAGATGGCAGCGCGTCCGAGGCCTTTGGCCACTATATCGGCGGGCTGCAGCGCTACATCCCGGCAGCGATGGCGCTGGTGGCGCCCTACGTCAACAGCTACCGGCGGCTGGCGCGCCACACCGCCGCGCCGATCAACATCGAGTGGGGCCATGACAACCGCACGGTCGGCATCCGCTCGCCGATCGCGCCGCCGCAGGCGCGCCGCATCGAGAACCGCGTCATCGGCGCCGACGCCAACCCCTACGTCGCCATGGCCATGACGCTGGCCTGTGGTTACCTTGGCCTGGTCAACAAGATCAAGCCCAAGCCCGAGATGCGCGGCGACGCCTACCTGTCCGCTTACGCGCTGCCGCGCAGCCTGGGCGAGGCGCTGGACTGGCTGCGCCGCGAGCCCGACCTGCACCATGTGCTGGGTGAGGAGTTCATCACGATTTACACCGAGATCAAGGAACTCGAGTTCGAGGAGTTCATGAAAGTGATCTCGCCCTGGGAGCGTGAGCACCTGCTGCTGCACGTCTGACCGCACCGCCCATCCCGAGGAGTCCTCCCATGAACGCCCCCGCCGACCGCCTGCCCCAGCCCAGCGTGCACACCCGCGAGCTGCAGGCGCTGGACAGCGCACATTTTTTGCATCCCTTCACCGACCACCAGGCGCTGGCGGCCAAGGGCGCGCGCGTCATCACCCGCGCCGAGGGCATCTATATCTGGGACTCCGAGGGCCACCGCATCCTGGATGGCATGAGCGGCCTGTGGTGCGTCAACGCGGGCTACGGCCGGCGCCCGCTGGCCGAGGCCGCCTATCGCCAGATGCTGGAGCTGCCGTTCTACAACACCTTTTTCCAGACCACCACCGAGCCGGCGGTGCGGCTGGCGGCGCGCCTGTCCGAACTCGCCCCACCGGTGGACGGGCGGCGGTTTTCGCACGTCTTCTTCACCAGCAGCGGCTCGGAGGCCAACGACACCAATGTGCGCCTGGTGCGCCGCTACTGGGATCTGATGGGCCAGCCGCAGCGCAAGGTCATCATCAGCCGCTGGAACGCCTACCACGGCTCCACCGTCGCCGCGGCGTCGCTGGGCGGCATGGGGGGCATGCACGAACAGGGCGACCTGCCCATCCCCGGCATCGTCCACATCCAGCAGCCCTACTACTGGGATCTGCGCGCGCCGGGCGAGACGCCGGCCGAGTTTGGCGTGCGCGCCGCGCGCTGGCTGGAGGAAAAAATCCTGGAGGTCGGCCCGGACAAGGTCGCGGCCTTCATCGCCGAGCCGGTGCAGGGCGCCGGCGGCGTCATCATCCCGCCCGAGACCTACTGGCCCGAAATCCAGCGCATCGTCGACCGCTACGGCATCCTGCTCATCTCCGACGAAGTCATCTGCGCCTTTGGCCGCCTGGGCCACTGGTTTGCCTACGAGCGCTTTGGCACCCGGCCCGATCTGGTGACGTTTGCCAAGGCGGTCACCAGCGGTTACATCCCGCTGGGGGGGGTGCTGGTCAACGAGCGCATCGCCCGCGTGCTGCACAGCGGCGGCGAGTTCACCCATGGCTACACCTACAGCGGCCACCCGGTGGCCTGCGCGGTGGGGCTGGCCAATCTGGACCTCATGGCCGCCGAGGCGCTGCCCCAGCGCGTGCGCGAGGACACCGGCCCCTACCTGGTGCAGCGCTTTGCCGAGCTGACCGACCACCCGCTGGTGGGCGTGGCCGAGACCTGCGGCCTGGTGGCGGGGCTCATCCTGGTGCGGGACAAGGCGACGCTGGCGCGCTTCCCCGAAGAGTGGGCCGTGGGCATGACCTGCCGCGGTCACTGCTTCGACACGGGGGTCGTCATGCGCGCCGTCGGTGACCGCATGATCATCGCCCCGCCGCTGGTCATGACCCGCGCCGATATCGACGAGATGATCCGCCTCGTCCGCACCGCGCTCGACGCCACGCTGGCAGATTTGCGACGGCAAGGCAAAACCTGAGCGGGGGGTGTCCTAGAATCCCATGCGAGCATTCAGGGGCGTCGTGGTGGGTCACGTCCGCACCGGCCTGTTTGTTGCTTGGCAATCGTTCACCGTTTACCCCTCAAACTCTTGACTGGAGTGTGGACATGAAAAAGCGCTTGTTGGCCCTGGCCCTGGCAGCCGCGTTCGTCGCCGGCTGCGGCAAGAAGGAAGAGCCCGTCGCTCAGCCCGCCCCGGCGCCGGCACCCGCCGTGGCGCAGGCCCCGGCTGGCCCGGTGCTCGACGACGAGAAGGTGCTCAACATCTACAACTGGCCGGACTACATCCCGGACGGCATGCTGGAGGCCTTCGAGAAGGAAACCGGCATCAAGGTCAACTACGACACCTTCGAGACCAACGAGGCGCTGCATGCCAAGCTGGTGGCCGGCAACACCGGCTATGACATCGTCGTGCCGGGCAGCGTGTTCGCCAAGTCGCAAATCGAAGCCGGCCTGTTCCAGCCGTTGGACAAAGCCAAGATCCCCAACTACGGCAACCTCGACGCCGGTGTCTTGAAGGTGCTGGACAAGGTGGACCCGGGCAACCAGCACCTCGTGCCCTGGGCGTGGAGCTTCACCACCGTCGGCGTCAACAAGACCAAGCTGGCCAAGGCGCTGGGCAACATGCCCATGCCCGACAACGCCTGGGACCTGGTGTTCGACCCCAAGTACACCGCCAAGGTCAAGTCCTGCGGCATCGCCTACCTGGATTCGCCGACCGAGATCATCCCGGTGGCGCTGCACTACATCGGCAAAGACGCCTACTCCAACGACCCGGCCGACTACAAGGCGGCGGTGGACATGCTGCTGAAGGTGCGCAAAGACATCCGCATCTTCAGCTCGACGATGATCGATGACGTCGCCAGCGGCAAGGCGTGCGCGGTCATCGGCTGGGCCGGCGACATCAACATCGCCGCTGCCCGTGCGGCCGAGACCGGCTCCAAGGACGAGATCGTCGCGCTGCTGCCCTCCACCGGCGCGCTGGCGTTCTTCGACACGATGGCCGTTCTGAAGGACGCCAAGCACCCGAACAACGCGCACGCGTTCATCAACTTCTTCTCGCGCCCGGAAAACGCCGCCGCGATGGCCAACGAGATGGGCTACAACACCGGCAACACTAAGGGCCGCGACCAGATGAAGCCGGAGGTGGTCAACAATCCGTCGATCTTCCCGCCGACCGACTACATGCCCAAGCTGATCCAGCCGAGCAGCTACACCAACGAGGCGCGCGAGGCGATGGCCTCGGCCTACAACGCGTTCAAGCGCGGCAAGTGATGCCGGGCGGTGTCCTCCCGCACCGCCGATGAGCCCGGGCTGTTCGTGCCACCGTGTATGAACAGCCCGTTTTATTTGTCCGTCGGCCCCGGCCGACCTGCAGGAGTGTGATCCGTCATGGCTGAAGCTCCCCGTGCTCCAGGCGAGCAGGAGAACTATCTGGTCACCGAAAAACTCGTCAAACGCTTTGACGAGGCGGTGGCGGTCGACGAGGTGTCGCTGTCCGTGCGCAAGGGCGAGATCTTTGCGCTGCTGGGCAGCTCGGGGTGTGGCAAGTCCACCCTGTTGCGCATGCTGGCGGGCTTCGAGACGCCGACCTCGGGCCGCATCCTGCTCGGGGGGCAGGACGTGGCGGGCCTGCCACCCTACGAGCGGCCGGTCAACATGATGTTCCAGAGCTATGCGCTCTTTCCGCACCTGGACATCTGGGAGAACATCGCCTTCGGCCTCAAGCGCGAAGGTCTGCCCAAGGCCGAAGTCGCCAAGCGCGTGGACGACATGCTGGCGTTGGTGCAGCTCACGCCCTATGCGCGGCGCAAGCCGCACCAGCTCTCGGGCGGGCAGCAGCAGCGCGTGGCGCTGGCGCGCAGTCTGGCCAAGCGGCCCAAGCTGCTGCTGCTGGACGAACCCCTGGGCGCGCTGGACAAAAAGCTGCGCGAGCAGACGCAATTCGAGCTGGTCAACATCATCGAGCAGGTCGGGGTGACCTGCGTCATGGTGACGCACGACCAGGAAGAGGCGATGACCATGGCCAGCCGCATCGCCGTCATGAGCAAGGGCCGCGTGTTGCAAGTCGGCACGCCGCAGGAAATGTACGAGTACCCGGCCAACCGGTTCGTCGCCGACTTCATCGGCAGCGTCAACCTGTTCGACGGCACGCTGGCGGTGGACCAGCCGGACCACTGCGCGATCGACGCGCCGATCGGCCGCATCCACGTCGGCTACGGCACCACCGGCACCGTGGGCATGCCGCTGAGCGTGGCGGTGCGCCCGGAGAAGATCGACATCGCCAAGACCCGCCCGGAGGGCGTGGCCTGCAACCTGTTCCGGGGCCACGTCAAGGAGATCGCCTACTTCGGCTCCTACAACGCCTACATCGTCGTGACACCGCAGGGGTACAAGGTGCGCATCACCGAGGCCAACACCTCGCGCCACGACCTGTCGGACATCACCTGGGACGACGAAGTCTGGTTCTGGTGGAGCGACACCGCCGGTGTCGTGCTGCGCGACTGAGGGCACCCATCCCGGAGAACCGCCATGGTCCGAAACCCCGCCTCGTCGCTGCTGTCCGTGCCCGGACGCCGCTTCGTCATCGCCGTGCCGTTCGGCTGGCTGACGGTGTTCTTCTTCCTGCCCTTCCTGATTCTGTTGTACATCAGCTTCGTGGACATGGGCACGGGGATCGACCCCTTCCAGCCCCTGTGGGATGCCACGGCCGGCGTGCTGCGCCTGAAGTACGAGAACTACTGGACCATCTTCAAGGCCGAGTGGGACGGCCCGCTGTTCCAGACGCTCTACACCGAGGCCTACGTCCGCTCGTTGCTGTACGCGGCCATAACCGCCACGCTCTGTTTGATCATCGGCTATCCGTTCGCCTACTTCATCGCGCGCAGCCCCGCCTCGGTGCGCCCGGCCCTGCTGCTGATGGTGATGCTGCCGTTTTGGACCTCGTTCCTGCTGCGCGTCTATGCGTGGAAGGGGATTCTGGCCGATGCCGGCATCCTCAACCGCGTGTTGATGGCGCTGGGTGTGATCGACGAGCCGCTGCACATGCTCTACACCAACGTGTCGATGCTGGTGGGCATGACCTACGTCTATCTGCCCTTCATGGTCCTGCCGCTGTACGCCAACCTGGTCAAACTCGACTGGCGGCTGCTGGAGGCGGCCTACGACCTCGGCGCCACGCCCTGGCGCGCCTTCTGGCTGGTGACGGTGCCGCTGTCCAAGGCCGGCATCATCGCCGGCTTCATGCTGGTGTTCATCCCGTCGGTGGGCGAGTTCGTCATCCCCTCGCTGCTGGGTGGCCCGGAAAACCTGATGATCGGCCGCGTGGTGTGGGACGAAATGTTCGCCGCCAACAACTGGCCGCGCGCCGCCGCACTCGCCGTGGTGATGATCGGGCTGATCGTCGTGCCGCTGGCCATCTACTACCGCAACAGCGGCGAGCGCGCCGCGGGGCAGTCCTGAGGACTGGGGGGCCACACCATGGGCAACATCCTCACGCGCCACTTTGGCAAGGGCTGGCTGCTGCTGGTCTATGCGTTTCTGTACGCGCCGCTGCTGTTCATGATCGTGTTTTCGTTCAACAGCACGCGCCAGGACGCGGTGTTCACCGGCTTTTCGCTGCGCTGGTACCAGGCGTTGCTGGACGACAGCAAGATCGTCAACGGCTTTATCGTGTCGCTGAAGGTGGCGCTGACCACCGGCGTGCTGTCGGCCGTGCTGGGCACCTTTGCCGCCTTCGTGCTGGTGCGCTACCGGCGCTTCTGGGGGCGCACCGTGTTCTCGGGCATGGTCAACGCGCCGCTGGTCATGCCGGAGGTCATCATCGGCCTGTCGCTGCTGCTGCTGATGGTGGGGGCGCAAAATGTCTTCGGCTGGCCGCAGCGCGGCATGCTGACGATCATCCTGGGCCACACGCTGATGGGCATGGCCTACGCGATGGTGGTGGTCCAGTCGCGCTTGCTGGAGATGGACCGCCGCATCGAGGAGGCGGCGATGGACCTGGGCGCACGGCCGCACCAGGTGTTTTTCCTGGTGACGCTGCCCAACATTGCGCAGGCGGTGTTGGCGGCGTTTTTGCTGTCGTTCACCCTGTCGTTCGACGACGTGGTGATCTCCGAGTTCCTCTCGGGCCCCGGCGTCAACACACTGCCGCAGGTGATCTTCGGCTACGCGCGCCGCGGCATCAACCCCACCATTTACGCTGCCGCCACCATCCTGATCGTCGTCGTCACCACCGTCATCGTCGGTTACGCCGTGTGGGTGGCGCGCGCCACGCGCCGGCGCGAGCGCGAGATCGCCGCCGCCGCGCGGGCCGAGGCCAAGACGCTGGGCGTGCGCTGACGGGATTGCTCCGCCCTTTGCGAGGATGACCATGACCCCCGAAACCCCGTCCCTGACCCTGGATGGCCGTGCCTTCATCGACGGTCGCCGCGTCGAGGCGGCCGATGGCCGCACCTTCGACTGCCACTCGCCCGTGGATGGCCGGCTGCTGACAGCCGTGGCGCGCGGCGGACCCGCCGATATCGACGCCGCGGTGGCCGCCGCACGCGCGGCGTTCGAGGACCGGCGCTGGGCGGGCAAACCCCCGGCGGCGCGCAAGCGTGTGCTCATCCGCTTTGCGGAGCTGATCCTGGCCCACGGCGACGAGCTGGCGCTGACCGAGACGCTGGACATGGGCAAGCCCCTGCGCTACGCCAAGGGTGTGGATGTCAACAGCAGCGCCAACTGCATCCGCTGGTACGGCGAGGCGGTGGACAAGGTCTATGACGAGATCGCGCCCACGCCCGACACGGCGCTGGCGCTGATCACGCGCGAGCCGGTCGGCGTGGTGGGGGTGATCGTGCCGTGGAACTACCCCATGATCATGGCGGCGTGGAAGATCGCGCCCGCCCTGGCCGCGGGCAACTCGGTCGTGCTCAAGCCCAGCGAAAAGTCGCCGCTGACGGCGCTGCGGCTGGCCGAGCTGGCGCTGGAAGCGGGCATTCCGCCGGGCGTGTTCAACGTCGTGCCGGGCTACGGGCCCGAGGCGGGCAGCGCGCTGGCGCTGCACATGGACGTGGACTGCGTTGCCTTTACCGGCAGCACGCGCGTGGGCAAGCAGATCCACGTGATGGCCGGGCAGAGCAACCTCAAGCGCGCCTGGACCGAGCTGGGCGGCAAGTCGCCCAACATCGTGTTTGCCGACTGCCCGGATTTGGATCGGGCGGTCGAGGCGGCCGTGGGCAGCATCTTTTTCAACCAGGGCGAGAGCTGCAACGCGCCCTCGCGCCTGTTCGTCGAGGCGTCCATCAGGGACGCCTTCCTGGAAAAAGCCCTGGCGCTAGTGCCCCGCTACCAACCCGCCAATCCGCTGGACATGAACACCGTCATGGGCGCGATCGTGGACCGCATCCAGCTCGACACCGTGCTGCGCTACATCGAGCAGGGCCAGGCCGAGGGTGCCCGGCTGCTCGCCGGCGGGCAGGCCGTGGAGCCGGTGCCTGGCGGCTGCTATGTGCAGCCGACCATCTTCGACGGCGTGACCAACGACATGACCATCGCACGCGAGGAGATCTTCGGCCCGGTGCTGTCGGTGATCGCCTTCACCGATGCGGCGGATGTGGTCCGCCAGGCCAACGCCAATATCTACGGCCTGCAGGCGGCGGTGTGGACGCGCGACCTGAACAAGGCGCACGGCGTGGCGCGGGCCCTGCGCGCGGGTACGGTGCACGTCAACCAGTACGACGAAGACGACATTACCGTGCCGTTTGGCGGCTTCAAGCAAAGCGGGGTGGGGCGCGATAAGTCGCTGCACGCCCTCGACAAATATACCGAGCTCAAGACGACCTGGATTCGCATCGACAGCCCGGTGTGACCGTGGACCGCGACGCTGCGCTGCTTGCCACGGTCGAGCGGCTGTCCGCGCAAGGCATCCACTCGATCCTGGCCACGTTTACCGACCTGCTGGGTGCGCCCAGGGGCAAAATCGTGCCGCTGGCGGCTTTGCCCAAATGGGTGCGGGAGGTGGCCGGTTTTGCCGGCCCCAGATGCTGGGGCACAGGCCTGTCCCGTCTGGGGCCGCGCAGCGGGTATTTTGGCCGCGTGCAGCCCGACAGCCTGCGCCCGTTGCCCTTCATGCCTGGGGTGGCGCACGCCGTTTGCGATGGCCATACGGGGGGCGAACCGCTGGAGACCTGTTCGCGTCAGGTGCTGCGCCGGCAGTTGGATCGGCTGCGCGCGCGGCCTTGGGCGCGCTGGGTTTCGAGATCGAGCAGATCGACCACGAGGACGCCAACGGCCAGTATGAGATCAACTACCGCCACGACGAGGCGTTGGCAGCGGCCGACCGCTACCAGCTCTTCAAACTGACCGCGCATGCGGTGGCGGATCGGCACGGCTTCGTCTTCAGCACCATGCCCAAGCCGCTGGCCAACGCCCCCGGCAGCGGGCTGCACTTTCACCTGAGTTTGACGGATGCCGAAGCGCGGGCGCTGATGGCCGATCCCGCGGCGCCGCTGGGTCTGAGCCCGCTGGGGGGCGCGCTACGCCGAGGCGCCCTGACCTTGACGTCGTCCGCGGCTCAAGCGGCGAACGGGTAGTCGGTGTGCCCGCCTTGGCAGCGCGTAGCCGTGTCCGTCGATGCCGCCGGTGCCGCTATCATGCGCCCGCGCATGAACACCCCACCCAC
>NZ_DAISXZ010000065.1:0-13136 GCF_036825565.1 Tepidimonas sp.
CGGTGTGCAGGGAGAAAAGACTGCTTGGGCGAGCACTTTTCCAACGGCCTGTTAATGGCCGAACGGGTAAACTCCAACCCCGGCAGACCCGTGCCAGGCCGTGGGGCTTGCCGGTGCCCGGCGAGGTCGCCTGGCTGATTGCGACGACCTCCGTCCGACGAAGGAGGCGGCGCACCTCTCTTTCCTTGCGCAGGGTCTCGACCTCCATGACCAGTTCGTCGATGCGCCGGGTTGGCCTCGTCGAGCTGCTTTTCGAGCGGGTCGATCTCGCGTTCCTTGAGGCTACCATCCATGCCGGCCGGCGCCCGGACAGGGTATCGACCGATTCGCTCCGCAGCGGGCGCAACACGACTTGCTTCTTCCGGCCTGCCGACCAGCGCAACCCCACACACCTCACTCTCGTTCAGCATTTCGCCCTCCTTCTCCAGGCACGACGATTTGCCCCAACTTCGTGTCCAAAAAAACTGCAGGCGGAGCACCGGTCATGGCAGTCAGAGCCGAAATCGGATACGATGACCCGGAACCGGCGGTCTCGATAGACCGGAATGACCGGTCACGATGAGCCGGAATCCCCACACTGCGGCGCAATGAGCCCGACCATCACCCCGGAATTGCGCGCCTGGATCGTGCAGCAGGCGCAGGCCGGCTGCACGCCGGAGTCGGTGCTGCAGGCCATGCTGCAGGCGGGTTGGCAAGAGTCCGTCGCGCTGGACGCGATGGAGGCCGTGTTGGAGGCGCACCTGGGGGCTGTGGTTGCGCAGGACGCCACGGCGCGCGCGGCAGCGGCTCGCACCGTGGCCCGTGCCGCAGCCGGCGCCCAGGCGGCCGAGCGGTCTGTGACCGGGCGGGGCGTGGCGCGGCCGTATCTGGACCTGTCCGGGTCGCCGCGCGTCATCGATCTGGGGGACCGGGTGGTGACGGTGCACGTCAGCCTGCGCCGCCCGCGCCTGGCGGTGCTGGGCAACCTGCTGTCGGCCGAGGAGTGCGACGCCCTGATCCAGGCTGCGCAGCCGCGGCTCAAGCGCTCCCGCACGGTCCAGACCCGCACGGGCGGCGAGGAACTCAACGCCGATCGGACGAGCGACGGCATGTTCTTCCGCCGCGGCGAGACGCCGCTGATCCAGCGCATCGAGGCGCGCCTGAGCCGGCTGGTGCACTGGCCGGTGGAAAACGGCGAGGGCCTGCAGGTGCTGCGCTACGGCCCCCGCGCCGAGTACAAGCCGCACTACGACTATTTCGACCCCAACGCCGCCGGCACCGCCCGCATCTGCGAGCGCGGCGGGCAGCGTGTCGCCACCATCGTCATGTACCTCAACGAGCCGCAGCGCGGCGGCGGGACCACCTTCCCCGACGTGGGGCTGGAAGTCATGCCGCAGCGCGGGCACGCGGTGTTTTTTGCCTACGACCGGCCGGAGCCGGCCACCCAGACCCTGCACGGCGGCGCCCCCGTGCTGGAGGGCGAGAAGTGGGTGGCCACCAAGTGGCTGCGCGAAGGCGAGTTCACCGTTTGACTGCCGTTTGACCACTGTTCGACCGCTGGCGCGCCGCGCCGGCTTTTCCCCCGCCCATGTCTGCCGATTCCACCGCGTCCGTCCCCGCCATCGATCCTGCCCGGGCTGCCGGCGTACCTGGCTTGGCCGATGCCCCCCTGGGGCGCGCGAGCGCCTACACCGACACCTACGACCCCACGCTGTTGTGCCCGCTGCCGCGCGCTCCCAAGCGTGCCGAGATCGGCATCGCCGGGACCCCGCCGTTCACCGGGGCCGATCTGTGGACAGCGTTCGAGCTGAGCTGGCTCAACGATCGGGGCAAGCCGCAGGTGGCGCTGGCGCATGTCACCATCCCGGCCGAGACGCCCTATCTGATCGAGAGCAAATCGTTCAAACTTTACCTGAACAGCTTCAACCAGACGCGCTTTGCCGACGCCGAGCAGGTGCGTGAGCGGCTGCGTGCCGATCTGGCCGAGGCCTTGTGGCGCGGCAGCGAGCGGGCCGGCAGCGTCGGTGTGCGCCTGCGGTTGCCGCACGAGTGGGCGGACGAGGCCGTGCGGCCGCTGCCCGGTCTGAGTCTGGACCGCCTGGACGTGGAATGCACCCACTACCAGCCGGCGCCCGAGCTGCTGCGTGCCGACCCCGAGCAGCCGCCGGTGGAGGAGGTGCTGACCAGTGACCTGCTCAAAAGCAACTGCCTGGTCACGGGGCAGCCGGACTGGGGCAGTGTGCAGATCGCCTACAGCGGCGCGCCGATCGACCAGGAGGGCCTGCTGCGCTATCTGGTCAGCTTTCGCCAGCACCAGGAGTTCCACGAGCAGTGCGTGGAGCGCATCTTCATGGATATCTGGACGCGCTGCCGGCCGGTGCGCCTGAGCGTGTATGCGCGCTACACGCGCCGTGGCGGGCTGGACATCAACCCCTGGCGCACCAGCCATCCCCAGCAGCTGCCGGTCAACACGCGCACGGCGCGGCAGTGACGGCGTGGCGACGGGGCGAGGGCATCAGTCCAGGGCGTCGAACAAGTCCGGGATGCGCGGGCGGGCCGCGGCCGCTGGGGTCGCGCCGTCTGGCCGGGCCAGATTGCCCACCCGCACACCCAGCAGGCGGATGCGCCGCGTCAGGTCCACCCGTTTCAGGCACAGTCCGGCGGTGCGGCGGATCACCGCGGCGTCGGCCGTGTGTGTGGGTACGGTCTGGTCGCGGGTGACGATGCGAAAGTCCTCGTACCGCAGCTTGATGCCGATGGTGCGCCCGACGTAGCCCTTGCGCTGCAGGTCGGCGGCCACTTGCTCGCACAGCCGGGTGAACAGGCGACCCAGCTCCGCGCGGTCGTGCACCGCGTGGAGGTCGCGCTCGAAGGTGGTTTCCCGGCTTAGGCTGACCGGCTCGCTGGTCGTGACGAGTGGGCGTTCGTCCCGGCCCCAGGCGGCTTCGTGCAGCCAAGCGCCGTGACTGGCGCCAAAGCGCTCGATCAGCGTCGCGCGCGGGCAGGCGGCCAGTTCGCCGATGGTGCGCAGACCCATGGCTTGCAGGCGCTCGTCGGTGCGCGGGCCGATACCGTGGATCTTGCGGCAGGGCAGGGGCCACAGGCGGGAGGGTACGTCCGCTTCGTTCAGCAGGGTGATGCCACCGGGCTTGTCCAGATCGCTGGCGATTTTGGCCAGCAGCTTGTTGGGAGCCACGCCGATCGAGCAGCTCAGCCCCGTGGCGGCGCGGATGGCCCGCTGCAGCCGCTCGGCCAGCACACGCCCGCCGTCGCACTGTCCGTCTGGAGCGTGGGTGAAATCGATATAGACCTCGTCGATGCCGCGATCCTCCATCATCGGCGCATGGTGCAGGATGACCGCCTTGAAGGCGCGCGAGGCGGCGCGGTAGGCGTCGAAGTCCACCGGTAGCAGGATGCCGTCCGGGCACAGCCGAGCGGCCTTCATCAGCCCCATGGCCGAGCCGATGCCGTGTTGCCGGGCCGCGTAGTTGGCGGTGGTGATGACGCCGCGCCCGCGGTAGTCACGCAGCCGGGCAAAGGCCGACAGCGGGATGCGATCGCGTGGCAGGTCGTCGGGCACGGGCTCGCGCCAGCGCACCTGCCGCCCGCCGATGACCAGCGGCACGTCGCGCAGTTGCGGGTAGCGCAGCCCTTCGACGGACGCGTAGAACGCATCCATGTCCAGGTGCGCGATGCGGCGCGGCGGACGATCCATGATTGCTGAAAATATGGGCAGTCTGTTCCAGGGCTTGGGGGTGCGGGCTTTCCCGGATTCTCCCGCAGCTTGTCCACAGCATCGCCCACAGGGGTCGGGGACAAGGGGCGGTCGCGCTATGCTGCCGTGCGCAGATACCACTTCTGAAGGAGAGCCGCCGTGGACACCCCCCCGAACAAAGATTTCGAAGCTGGTCTGGCCATGCGCCGCCGCGTCATGGGCGACGATTTCGTCGAGCGCGCCTTTGCCCACCTGACGCCGTTTACCGAGCCGCTGCAGCACTACATCACGCGCAACGCCTGGGGCGACGTTTGGCAGCGCCCGGGGTTGGATCTCAAGACCCGCAGTCTGATCACGGTGGCGATGCTAACCGCGCTGGGCAAGCAGCACGAGCTCAAAGGCCATGTGCGCGGGGCGCTCAACAACGGCGCCACCCCGCAAGAGATTCAGGAGGTGCTGCTGCACGCCAGCATCTACTGCGGTCTGCCGGCCGCGGTGGAGGCCTTCCGCACCGCAGCCGAGGTGGTGGACGGGCCCAAGGGCTGATCCGATGTCGTGCGGCACCGGGCGGGCACCGCGCGGCGCCATCACCCCGTCAGCAGCCGCTGCACCAGGTCCACCGAGCTGCTGGCGCCGTATTTGCGCATCAGCCGTGCGCGGTACACCTCCACCGTGCGCGGACTGATGCCCAGCGCCTTGGCCGTCTGCTTGGCGGTCAGGCCTTTCATCACCAGGCCGGCCACCTCACGCTCGCGCGCGGTCAGCTCGGCCTTGACGGGGCGCCGCGAGGAGAGGTCCTCGAAGCTCCAGATGCCCGCGGCGTGCGGATCGGCGCGGTCGAGCGCGCGCCCGGTCACATGGCACCAGAACGTCTGGCCGGCAAAGCGGCCGCCCACCCGGCGCATGATGCGCTCGTCGCTGTAGTGCCCGTGGGCATTGAGGATGGGCGCGATGCGCTCGCCGATGCGCTCGAATTCGTCCGCGCTGGGGTAGAGGATGCGAAAGCTCTGCCCGATGAGCTGATCGCGGCTGGCGCCAAACATCTCGCACACCGCCTGGTTGCAATCGACCATGGTGCGGTGGCGCGACAACACCAAGCCCACCGGCGCCAGTTCGAAGGCCAGCCGGTAGTCGTCCAGAGCGGGCGCAGCGGTCACGACCTAGGGTTGGACAGTAGGCAATACTACGTACGCGGTTACGTAGTATCGTACGGCTTTCCCCCACTTTTGGACAGGAGCGTGCGAGCATGAACAAGGTCTACCCCAGCGCGGCCGCAGCCCTCGAGGGTGTGGTCGCCGATGGGCAGCTCATCGCGGTCGGCGGCTTCGGCTTGTGCGGCATCCCCGAGGCGCTGATCGACGCGCTGCGCGACAGCGGCGTGAAGAACCTCACGGTCATCTCCAACAACGCCGGCGTGGACGCCTTCGGCCTGGGCAAGCTGCTGGAGACGCGCCAGATCAAGAAGATGATCTCCAGCTACGTGGGCGAGAACAAGGAATTCGAGCGCCAGTACCTGGCCGGCGAGCTGGAGCTGGAGTTCACCCCGCAGGGCACGCTGGCCGAGAAGCTGCGCGCCGGCGGCGCGGGCATCCCGGCGTTCTTCACCAAGACGGGCGTGGGCACCATCGTCGCCGAGGGCAAGGAGCACCGCGAGTTCAACGGCGAGACCTACATCATGGAGCACGCCCTGTTCCCGGACGTGGCGCTGGTCAAGGCCGACGTCGCCGACCTGTCGGGCAATCTGCGCTTTCGCCGCACGGCGCGCAACTTCAACCCGGCCGCGGCGACCGCGGGCAAGCTGTGCATCGTCGAGGTCGAGCGCATCGTGCCCACCGGGGCCATCGACCCGGACGATGTGCACCTGCCCGGCATTTATGTGCACCGCATCGTGCACAACCCCACGCCCGAAAAGCGCATCGAGAAGCGCACCACCCGCGACCGCAAAGTTTGAGGAGCCCGATCATGCCTTGGACCCAAGACCAAATGGCCGCGCGCGCGGCCCAAGAACTGCAGGACGGCTTCTACGTCAACCTGGGCATCGGCATCCCGACGCTGGTGGCCAACCATGTGCCCGACCACATCGAGGTCTGGCTGCAGAGCGAAAACGGCATGCTGGGCATCGGCCCCTTCCCTTATGAGGACGAGGTGGATCCCGACCTGATCAACGCCGGCAAGCAGACCGTGACCACGATCAAGGGTTCGTCCATCTTCGGCTCGGACCAGTCGTTTGCCATGATCCGCGGCGGCAAGATCAACCTGTCGATCCTGGGCGCGATGCAGGTCACGCACAAGGGCGACCTGGCCAACTGGATGATCCCGGGCAAGATGGTCAAGGGCATGGGCGGCGCGATGGACCTGGTCGCCGGCGTGCCGCGCGTGATCGTGCTGATGGAGCACGTCGCGCGCAAGAAGGACGGCACCGAGGACCTGAAGATCATCCCCGAGTGCACGCTACCGCTGACCGGCAAGGGCGTGGTGGACCGCATCATCACCGACTTGGGCGTGATGGACGTCACGCCCGAGGGGCTCAAGCTCGTGGAGCTGGCCCCCGGCGTGACGCGCGAGTTCATCCAGAGCAAGACCGGCGTGCCGCTGCTGTGACGGCGCCCCAGCTGGCCCGATGAAAGCCACGCCCGCCCGCCCCCGCATTGGCCTGGCGCTGGGCAGCGGCGCGGCGCGCGGCTGGGCGCACATCGGCGTGCTGCGCGTGCTGCAGGAGGCGGGGCTGGAGCCGGATATCGTCTGCGGCACCTCGATCGGCGCGCTGGTCGGGGCGGCCTACGCCGCCGACGAGCTGGATCGGCTGGAGCCATGGGTGCGCTCGCTGGACTGGCGGCAGGTGGTCGGCCTGATCGACCTGCGCTTCGGAGGTGGGCTGATCGAGGGCGACAAGCTGGAGGCGTTCTTTCGCAGCCGCTTCGTCGACGGCGGCATCGAGGCGCTGCCGAGGCCGTTCGGCTGCGTGGCGACCAACTTGGCCACCGGGCGCGAGGTCTGGTTACGCCAGGGGCCGGTGATCGACGCGGTGCGCGCCTCGATCGCCATCCCCGGTGTCTTTACCCCGGCGCGGCAGGACGGCGGGCTGCTGGTGGACGGCGGGCTGGTCAACCCGGTGCCGGTGTCGCTGGCGCGCGCGATGGGGGCGGAGTTCGTCATCGCGGTGGACTTGAACTGGGACCTGATGCGCCGCCGCCAGCGCGTGGCCAGCCGCGCGCGCGGGCCGCGGCGCGGCCTGCTGGAGGGGGTGCTCCAGCGCCTGCGCGGCGGTGGGTCGGACGATGCCGCCGGGTCTGCGCAGGCCCCGGAAGCGACGAACGAAGCGGCCCCGCCGTCGCTGCTGGACGTGCTGACCACCAGCATGGCGATCGTGCAGTGGCGCATCACGCAAAGCCGCCTGGCCGGCGAGCCGGCCGACGTCGTCATCCGCCCGGCGCTGGCCGACGTGGCGGCGATGGACTTTCACCGCGCGGCACCCGCCATCGCCGCCGGCCGCCGCGCGGCCGAGCAGGCGCTGCCGGTGCTGCGCGACGCGCTGGCGCTGCTTTACCCGGAGGCGGCCGAGAACGTCGCCGGGCAGACCCAGCGGCAGGGTTGATCGCTCACCGGGTGCGCCAATGCCAGCTCCGCCGCGTGCAGCAGCAGGCGCGGGGCGGTGTGACGGGCCGCGCCTTCGGCGTAGAGCGGATCGCCCAGGATCGGGTGGCCCAACGCCGCCAGGTGTACGCGCAGCTGGTGCGAGCGGCCGGTCAGCGGCTGCAGTTCCAGCCGCGTGGCCCAGAGCTCACCCCAGCGCTCCAGCCCCAGCATGCGCCAGCGCGTGTGGCTGGGCTTGCCGTGGCGGAAATCGACCTTGCTGCGCGGACGGCGTGGCCAATCGACGATGAGCGGCAGGCGCACGTCGCCCCAGCCGTCCGGGGCGTCGGGTGCCAGCGGCACGCCGGCGGCCACCGCCACGTAGGTCTTGTGCACGCGGCGCTCGGCAAACGCGATCGATAGCGCGCGCTGCGCCGCCGTACCGCGCGCCAGCACCATCAGGCCAGAGGTGTCCATGTCCAGCCGGTGCACGACCACGGCATCAGGCGCCTGGCGCTGCACGCGCGCGGCCACGCAGTCGGCCTTGTCGGCGCCGCGGCCCGGCACGGCCAGCAGGCCGGCCGGCTTGTCCACCACGATCAGCGCGTCGTCCAGGTGCAGGACGGGGATGCCGTCCCACACCGCCAGCGGTGGCGTCACGTTTGCGCACCCTCGACGATCAGGCGCAGCCGCCGCTGGCCCTGCCATTCGTCGGCCTCCAGCCGGTACGCGAGCTGCACACGCGCGGGCAGCGCCTCGGTGTTGCCGAACCAGATGCCCTCCAGCGGCTGACCCTGCACGCGCAGGCGCAGCGCCAAGTGCCGCTCGCCGAGCAGTCGCTGGTCCAGCACCTCGACCTCGTCGCTGAACACCGGCGCGGCAAAGCCCTGGCCCCAGACCTGGGCGTCGAGCAGATCGACCACATCCACGCGGCGCCAAGGCTCCGCCAGCGGGCCATCGGTCTCCAGCCGGCGCTGCAAGGTCGCGGCATCCAGCCATTCGATGGCGACGGCCTGCAAGGCGGCTTCGAATGCGGCCAGGCCGTCGGCGGGCAGGGTGCAGCCCGCCGCCATGGCGTGACCGCCAAACCGCAGCAGCAGGCCCGGCTGGCGCTTGGCCATCCAGTCCAGCGCATCACGCAGGTGAAAGCCCGCAATCGATCGTCCCGAGCCCTTCAGGCACGGTGTGCCATCGTCCATGTGCGCCGGCGCGAACACGAACACCGGCCGGTGCAGCCGGTCTTTGAGACGGGAGGCGACGATGCCCACCACTCCCTCATGAAAAGTGGGGTCGAATACGGTCAGTGCCGGGGGCGCCGTGTCGGGGTCCAGGCGGTCGCCGTGGCGCTCGGCCATGGCCAGCAGGGCCTGTTCGCGCATGGCCGATTCCACGGCACGCCGCCGGCGGTTGATGTCGTCGAGCAGGCGGGCCAGTTCCTCCGCCCGTGCCCGGTCGTCGGTGAGGAGGCACTCGATACCCAGCCTCATGTCGCTGAGGCGACCCGCGGCATTGAGCCGAGGCCCCAGGGCGAACCCGAGGTCGAAGGTCGAGGCGCGCGCGGCCGGCCGTTTGGCCATGGCGAGCAATGCCGCCATACCCGTCGGCATCGCCCCGGCGCGGATGCGCCGCAGGCCCTGGGCCACCAGCCGTCGGTTGTGCGCGTCCAGCCGCACCACGTCGGCCACCGTGCCCAGGGCCACCAGGGGCAGCAGGGTGTCCAGCCGGGGTTGACTCGCGCCGTCGAAGACGCCGCGGCGCCGCAGTTCGGCGCGCAGCGCCAACAGCACGTAAAAGATCACGCCCACCCCGGCCATCGCCTTGGCGGGAAAGTCGCACTCGGGCTGGTTGGGGTTGACGATGATGCAGTCCTGCGGCAGGCGGACTTCGCCACCCTGCACCAGCGGCAGGTGGTGGTCGGTGATCAACACCTGCAGGCCCAGTGCCCGGGCCCGCTCCACCCCCTCCAGGCCGGCGATGCCGTTGTCCACGGTGACCAGCACATCGGCCCCCAAGGCGTGCACGCGATCGGCCAGCGCAGGGGTCAGGCCGTAGCCGTCGCGCATCCGGTCGGGCACCAGGTAGCGTACCCGGTCCCAGCCCAACGGCGCCCCCAGCAGCCGCAGGCCGCGCCACGCCGTCGCGCAAGCCGTGGCGCCGTCGCAGTCGTAGTCGGCCACGATGCAGACGGTGTGCCCGCGCTGCAGCGCATCGGCCAGCAGTTCCGCCGCCTCGCGCGCGCCGCGCAGGCGTTCGGGCGGGGGCAGGTGGGTGAGGGCGTCGTCCAGCTCGTCCGCCTGCTGGACGCCACGCGCGGCAAACAGCCGCGCCAGCAGCGGGTGCACACCGGCTTGTTCCAGCGCCCAGGCGGCCCGCGGGGGCACGTCGCGGGGGGTGATTTTCACAGTCCGCTCCACCAGTCGAAAGTGGGCGGCGTGGCGGGGCGCGGCTGACCCCGCAGCCGGTGCCACAGGTCGCGCCAATGCCGCCGGCGTGGGGGTGGCGGGTCGGCCCCGGGGTCCAGCCGCCACGAACGCCAGCCGCGCTCGCCGCACAGAGTCAGCCAGCGCGGCTGGCCGTCCGCGTCGGCGGTGGCCAGCCAAGGGGCCAGCAGTGTCTCGTCCAGCCGCGCCCAGGC
Source organism: Tepidimonas sp. (assembly GCF_036825565.1). Lineage (GTDB taxonomy): Bacteria > Pseudomonadota > Gammaproteobacteria > Burkholderiales > Burkholderiaceae_C > Tepidimonas. The sequence continues at coordinate 9,903 of NZ_DAISXZ010000065.1, forward strand.
GGCGGCCCAGCCCGCGCCGTCGCCCTGGGTGGCCGGCGCGCTCAGGTCGTCCACCAGCCGCACACCGGCTTGTGCCGGGGTGGGGCCGTGGCCGTCCCAGCGGCCGGCGCCTGCGATCCAAAGGCCGTTGACCGGCAGCGCACCGCGCGTGGCGCGGGCCGCGTTGACCGGGTGGTCGTGGAAGAGCATCTGGGCTTCGTTGAGCAGGCGCAGCAGCGTGCGGGCGGCGGGGTGGCGGCCCGCATCCCGCCACCAGCCGTCGGCCCGTCGATGCGCCACCCGGTCCAGACTGGCGCCCGTCCACTCCTCGAACAGCGCCCCGCGCGCCAGCCAGCGCAGCGGGTCGTCACCGTGCAGCTCGATGCCATCGCTGGCGGCATAGGGCACGAAGGCGTCGCGCAGGGCCGCCGATTCCTCCACGCGCAAATCGAGCGCGTGTGGCGGCACGATGGTGATTTGGTCGATGCCGGCTTGCCAGGCGCATGGCCACAGCCAGGCGCAGCCCACACCCACCTCCCCGGCGTGCCAGGCGGCCCACGGTAGTTGCCCATCGGCCACCGCCCATCCCAAGGCGCGTGCCAAGGCGTGTTCGTGGGGCGGGGTCAGGCTCCAGGGGCTTCCAGCGTGCTGGGCGTGCGGGGTGGCGCGCGCCAGCCAGCGCTGCAGGGTGGGCAACGGGGGGAGGGGAGGCGTGCTCGTCCCCGCCGCGGCGTCGGCGGCCAGCGGGGCGGCGTAGGCGATGATCAGGTGGCGGGCCTCGGGCATGGCGCGATTGTTGCGCAATCGCTGCGGCACAATCCTGGCAGCTTGTGGACACACCCATGCCTTTGCCCTACGAATTCGCGATCGGCTGGCGCTACACGCGCGCCGGCCGGGCCACCCGCCGCAACGGTTTCATTTCTTTCATCAGCGCGGTCTCCATGCTGGGGATCGCCCTCGGGGTCGCGGCACTCATCATCGTGCTGTCGGTGATGAATGGGTTTCAGAAAGAGGTGCGCGATCGCATGCTGGGTGTGTTGTCGCACATCGAGGTGCTCTCTGTTACTGGTGAGGCCTTGGCCGACCCAGGGGGCACCATGGCGCGGGTGCGCGAGCATCCGCGGGTGCGCGCGGTGGCGCCCTTCATCGCCGAGCAGGGGTTGCTCGCGCGCGGGCAGGACATGAAAGGGGCGGTCATCCGCGGCATCGACCCCGCACAGGAGCCGGCCGTCACCGCCCTGGGGGCGGATCTGGCGGCGCAGGCCTTCGGGGCCTTGCAGCCCGGGCGGTTTGGCATGGTGCTGGGGGCGGCGCTGGCGCGTTCGCTGGGGGTGACGACCGGAGACGCGGTGACGCTGGTGGTGCCCAGCGGCCAGCTTACGCCCGCGGGGGTCGTGCCCCGTTTGCGCCAGATGACCGTGGTGGGGTTGTTCGACTCCGGCCACTACGAGTACGACGCGACGCTGGCGCTGGTGCACCTGGAAGACGCGCAGCGGCTGTTCCGGGTGGTGGGGCCGACCGGCATCCGTGTGCGGCTGGACGACCTGCACGCCGCGCGTGAGGTGGCCATCGAGCTGGCGGCGCAGCTCGAGCCGGCGCTGGGCCCCGGGGTGCTGGTGCGCGACTGGACGCGCGCCAATCGCACCTGGTTTGCCGCGGTGCAGGTGGAAAAACGCATGCTGTTCATCATCCTGACGCTCATCGTCGCGGTGGCGGCGTTCAACCTGGTGTCCACGCTGGTCATGACCGTGACCGACAAGCGTGCCGACATCGCCATCCTCCGCACGCTGGGGGCGAGTCCGCGCGGCGTGATGACGATCTTCGTGGTGCAGGGGGCGGCCATTGGCGTGGTGGGGACGGCGCTGGGGCTGGCGCTAGGCCTGGGGGTGGCGTTCCACATCGACACACTGGTGCCGGCGCTTGAGCGCCTGCTGGGGGTGCACTTTCTCCCGCAGGATATTTACCTGATCAGCCGCATGCCCAGCGACCCGCAGGCCGGGGACATCGTGCCGATCGCCGTCATCTCGCTGGCGTTGGCTTTCGTGGCGACGCTCTACCCCAGTTGGCGGGCCAGCCGGCTCAACCCCGCGGAGGCGCTGCGCTATGAATGACTCGGCCGACGTGGTGCTGCAAGCGCGCGGGCTGGTCAAGCGCTTTCGTGAGGGGCGGCTGGACGTGACCGTCTTGCGTGGCGTGGACTTGACTGTGCGCGCTGGCGAGACGGTGGCCATCGTCGGGGCGTCCGGCTCGGGCAAGAGCACCTTGCTGCACCTGCTGGGCGCGCTGGAGGCTCCGACCGCGGGCGAGGTGCGGCTGATGGGCGAGGATCTGCACCGCCTGCCCCCAGGCCGCCAGGGCGACGCGCGCAACCGGCATCTGGGCTTCGTCTATCAATTCCACCACCTGCTGCCGGAGTTCACCGCCCAGGACAACGTCGCCATGCCGCTGTGGATACGGCGCGAGCGGCGGGCGGTCGCGGCCGAACAGGCGGCGCATTGGTTGCGGCGCGTGGGCCTGGGCGAGCGGCTGCTGCACCGCCCTGCCGAGCTGTCCGGGGGGGAGCGCCAACGCGTGGCGATCGCTCGCGCCCTCGTCACGCGGCCAGCCTGTGTGCTGGCGGACGAGCCCACGGGCAACCTGGACCGCGAGACCGCCGGCAGCGTGTTCGAGCTGATGCTGGACCTGGCTCGCTCGCAACGAACGGCCTTCGTGCTGGTCACCCACGATCCGGAGCTGGCCTCGCGCTGTGACCGCGTGCTGCGCCTGGCCCACGGCGGCCTGAGCGCCTGAGCGCCTGAGCTCAGGCGGTGCGCCCACCCCCGCGCGGCGGCGGGCTTTTGGCGCCCTAGTCAGCTTTCCTTCGGTTTCAGGGTTTACACTAATAAGGATATTCGCAATCAATCATATAGTTTTGGCGTGAGCCGATCTTTGTCTGCCCTGCCGTCGGATGCGGTGTTGCCAGACTTCGAGTCGGTGGCGCGACAGTTCAGCGTGTTGGGTGAGCCCGCGCGGCTACGCATCCTGCACGCCGTGTGCCAGTCGGAGCGCTGCGTCAACGACATCATGCAGGCCACCAGAATGGCGCAGGCAAACGTCTCGCGCCACCTGGCGCGTCTGCATCAGGCGGGCTTGCTGGTGCGCCGGCGCGAGGGCACCCGGGTGTTTTACCGGGTGGTCTCGTCGTCGCACCTGGATCTGTGCCGACTCATCACCCAACAGGTGGGGGGCGGCCAGGCGCACCCGGGAGCGGGGGGG
>NZ_DAISXZ010000066.1:0-13005 GCF_036825565.1 Tepidimonas sp.
CGGCAACCATGGGGCGGTGTTTGCGCAAGACGGCGATGCGGGGTAGGAGCCGGAACCGATGGCGCCGGTTCCCGCAGGGGCGGGGCGCGTCAGCCCTCGGTGGGTGGGGTGCGGTCGCCCCAGCCCAAGGATTTTTCCATCAGCACGATGTCGAGCCAGCGGCCGAACTTCCAGCCGCAGGAGCGCACCACGCCCACCCGCTCGAAGCCCAGGGCAGTGTGCAGCCCGATCGAGCCGGCGTTGGCCGAGTCGCCGATCACCGCCATCACCTTGCGGATGCCTCGCGCCTCGAGCTGGGCCAGCAATTCGGCCAGCAGCGCGCGGCCCAGCCCCCGGCCCACCGCCTCCGGGGCGATGTAGATCGAGTCCTCTACCGAGAAGCGGTACGCTGGGCGCGGCTTGAACCAGTTGCCGTAGGCAAAGCCCACCACCGCCCCCTGCAGCTCGGCGACCAGCCAGGGCAAGCTCTTGGCCAACACGTCGGCGCGGCGCGCGCCCATGTCGGCGGCGCTGGGGGGATCGGTTTCGAACGTTCCCGTGCCGTGCAGCACATGGTGGCCGTAGATGCGGGCGATGGCAGGTAGGTCGTTCTCGTGGCTCGGGCGGATCAGGGGGGGGTTCACGGGTCGCTGGCTATAATGGCAGGTTTGCAACGTTTCGCTGGCCGGGTGGCCAGTCGTCGTGTCTCAGGCGTTGCCTCCACCGTCTCGTCGAACAGTTCGCAAGGATAAACCATGGTCGTGATCCGACTCGCCCGTGGCGGCTCGAAGGCCCGCCCGTTCTACCACATCGTCGTCGCCGACAAGCGCTGCCGCCGCGACGGCCGCTTCATCGAGCGCATCGGCTTTTACAACCCCATCGCCCGCGGCAACGACGTGCCGCTCAACATCTCTCAGGACCGCCTGACCTACTGGCTCGGCGTCGGCGCCCAGCCGTCCGAGACTGTTGCCCGCCTGATCAAGCAGGCCCCCAAGGTCGTGCCGGCCGAGGCCGCCGCGGCCTGATCCCGCCCGTCGCATGGCCGAGTCTTTGCCCTGGCAGGTGGCCGAGCTGCCCGCCGACGCGGTCGAGATCGGCCATGTGCAAGAGGCCTGGGGTGTGCGCGGCTGGGTCCGCGTGCATGGCCTGAGCCAAAGCGGCGACGCCTTGCTGCATGCGCGCCGCTGGTATTTGCAGCCCCCGTCGTCCACCCGCTCGCCCCGTGCGCGCGCGTTCGACGCCTTCCAAGGCATCGTCGCGGTGGCGGTGGCCGAAGCGCGCTGGCACGGCGACGCCGTGGTGGCGCATTTCGACGGGGTCGATGACCGCGGCCTGGCCGAGCGTCTGCGAGGCGCCCGCATCCACATCGCGCGTGCCGACTTCCCCCCGACCGATGATCCCAATGAGTTCTATTGGGTCGATCTGATCGGCCTGTCGGTGGTCAACCGCGAGGGGGTCGTCCTGGGCGTCGTCGAAGACCTGCTGCCCACCGGGCCGCACGCCGTGCTGTGCCTGCGCGACGGCACCGGCGAGCAGGCGGTCGAGCGCCTCATTCCTTTCGTGAGCGCCTATGTAGACGCAGTGGATCTGGCCGCGCGCCGCATCACCGTGGATTGGCAGCCCGATTACTGACCGCGGCCCTGCGGGTGCCATGCGCTTCGACGTCATCACCCTGTTCCCCGAGCTGATCGAGCCCTACCTGTCGGTCGGTGTGGTGCGCCGCGCCTTCACCGGGGCGGTGCAGGTGCGGCTGTGGACCCTGCGCGATTTTGCCGACGGTCACTACCGCCGGGTGGACGACCGCCCGTTTGGTGGCGGTCCGGGCATGGTTATGCTGGCCGAGCCGCTGTACCGCTGCTGGCAGGCCATCCGTCTCGACCGCGGGCTGCCCGTGTGTCGCCCGCCGGGTGCGGCCGTGGATGTGCCGACCGTGCTGTTCTCGCCCGCGGGCGAGCGCTTGTCCCACGACGTGGTGGCCCGCTATGCGCGGCCGGCCGAACCTGGTGCGATCCTGCTGTGTGGCCGCTACGAGGGCGTGGACCAGCGCTTCGTCGATGCCTGTGTGGACGCGCAGATCAGCCTGGGCGACTTCGTCCTGTCGGGTGGCGAGATCGCGGCCGTGGCGCTGCTGGATGCGGTGGCGCGGCTGCAGCCTGGGGTGCTGGGCGATCAGGCCAGCGCCGAGCAGGACAGCTTCAACCCCGGCGTGGATGGTCTGCTCGACTGCCCGCATTACACCCGGCCAGAGGTCTGGCAGGGCCCGGCGGGGCCGATGACCGTGCCGCCCGTGTTGCTCTCTGGCCACCATGCGCAGATCGAGGCGTGGCGCCGTGCGCAGCGGGTGCAGGCGACGGCGCGCTGGCGGCCGGACGTCCTGGCGCGCGCACGTGCCGAGGGGCGGCTGCGGCCCGCCGATGAGCAAGCGCTGCGCGAAGCAGGTTATAATGGCGGGCTTTGATCCTCTGTCCGGTTTCAGGGCATGGCCCTGGGCGGGGCGGCGCAAGGGCGCGGCTCCGTGCAACATCGCAGCGCGGTCATGATCGTGGATGTGACTATGAACCTGATCCAGATCCTCGAGCAGGAAGAAATTGCTCGCCTGAACAAGAACATCCCCGCCTTTGCGCCCGGCGACACGGTGATCGTCAACGTCAACGTGATCGAAGGCAACAAGAAGCGCGTCCAGGCCTACGAAGGCGTCGTGATCGCCAAGCGCAACCGGGGCCTGAACTCCAGCTTCATCGTGCGCAAGATCTCCAACGGCGAAGGCGTCGAGCGGACCTTCCCGCTGTACAGCCCGCTGATCGCCAGCATCGAGGTCAAGCGCCGCGGCGATGTGCGCCGCGCCAAGCTCTACTACCTGCGCGGCCGCACCGGCAAGTCCGCCCGCATCAAGGAGAAGCTGGGCGCGTAAGCGCTCCCGCCCGGGCCAGGCCCGGTTGCCTGTCCGCCCCGCCCGGTCGGCACGACCCGGCGGGGTTGTCGTTTGGACGGATGCCTCGTGCCGGTCAACCGGAGGTGGCACCGCGGGGGGCGAGCGTTTCGATGGCCTGGTGGTGGCTCAGGAACACCTGGCCGCTCAGCCGGGCGGGCAGTCCGGCACGCTGCAGCCGGTCCATCACCGGGCCCTTGACCTCGGACAGATGCAGGCGGATGCCGGCCTGCGCCAGTCGCTCCTGGATGGTCTGCAGGCTCTCGAGCGCACTGGCGTCGATCTCGTTGATCGCCGAGCACTGCAGCACGACGTCGCGCACCGCCGGGCGCGTGGCGACTTGCGCCGCCACATAGTCCTCCAGAAAACGCGCGTTGGCAAAGGTCAGACTCTCGTCCACCCGCAGGCCGAGCACGTGTGGCACGGTCTCCACCGCGTGGCGCTCGACGTTGCGGAAGTGTTCCGTCCCCGGAATGCGACCCACCACCGCGATGTGCGGCCGGCTGTTGCGGTACAGCAGCAGTGCGAACGACGCCAGCACACCCGCCCCCAGCCCGACCTCCACTCCGACGGTGAGGGTGAGCGCGGCGGTCAGGGCCATGGCCGCAAAGTCGCTGTGCGAATAGCGCCAGATGCGCGCGAAGGCCGGCAGATCCACCAGGGTCAGCACGGCGACCATGATCGTGGCCGCCAGCGCGGCCTGAGGCAAGTGGTGCAGCGCTGGCGTCAAAAAGGCCGCCACGCCCGCCAGCCCGACGGCGGTGTACAGGCCCGCGGCGGGGGTGCGGGCCCCCGCCTCGAAGTTGACGACCGACCGCGCGAACCCACCCGTGACCGGAAATCCACCGCTGACGGCGGCGGCCAGATTGCCGGCGCCCAGCGCGCGCAGCTCCGCGTCGGGGTCGATGCGCTCGCGGCGCCGCGCGGCCAGCGACTGACCGACCGATACCGATTCCACGAACCCCACGATGGCCAGCAGGAAGGCCGGCAGCAGCAGCGGCTCCAGCCCGGCCCAGCCAGCATCCCCGAGGCCGGGCCAGGTGAAGGTGGGCAGCCCCGCCGGGACCGTGCCGACCACCCGCACACCGTGGGATGCCGCGTCGGCCGCCGCACACACGGCGGTCACCGCTGCCAAAATGGCGACCGGCGCGGCCTTGGTGGCTATGTCGGCGGCGGTGGCGGACCACCCGAGGCGGCGTAGGCCCGGTCGCAAGCCCCGCCGCGCGGCGAGCAAGACGGCCAGCGTGCCCGCGCCAATCAGCAGGGTGGGCCCGTGCGTCCCACCCACGGTGTGCCAGCCCTGCGCCAGTAGCGAGGGCAGGGTCGTCCCGTTCAGGGGCACGCCCAGCAGGTGCTTGAGTTGGCTGGCGGCGATCAGGATGCCGGAGGCCGAGACGAAACCGTGCAGCACCGGATGGCTGAGAAAGTGGGCCAATACACCCAGCCGCAACACGCCCAGCAGCAGCGAGATCGCGCCGCTGAGGGCCGCCAGCCACCAGACGGCCCAGCCATAGATGGGCGTGCCCTCGGGGGCCAGCGCCCCGGCAGCGGCGGCCGTCATCAGGGACGTCACTGCGGCCGGACCCACCGCCAGGGCGGAACTGGTACCGAGCACCGAATACACGACCAGGGGCAGGATGCTGGCGTACAGCCCGGCCTCGGGCGGCATGCCCGCGAGCTGGGCGTAGGCCAGGCTCTGCGGCACCAACATCAACGTTACCACTGCGGCCGCCACCCCGTCCCCCGTGGCGTGGTCGCGCCGGTAGTGGCGCATCCACCGCAACATGGGCAGCCAGTTGGGCAAGGAGGAGGGGGATATCGGCGCGCTCATGCGCCGATCGTAGCGCGGACGGCTCAAGCCGCCACGGCGTGCGTGGGCTGCTTGCCGTCGTCCAGGACGATGACGGGCGCCTCGGACGGCGCGGATTGCGCGGCATCCAACGCGCACAGCCGGTCCCGCAGGCGGTGCAGGGCGCCCAGCAGCGTGCCATGGGCCTGGTGGATGGCCGGGTCCTGTTGTGGGTCGGTGTCCGGCGCGTGCTCCCACCAGCGACGCGCGGCCACATGAAAGGCCTCGTGCGCCCGCTGCAGCGCCGCGTACTCAGGCCAATGGTGCGTGGAGGCCGGCAGCGATTCGGCCAACAGAGTCTGCAGCGGGCAGTCGCCGGACGCCGCCGGCGTCACCCGCCGCGTCGCCAGCCCCGTGAGCACGGCCCGGTGTTCGACCTCCAGCCGCGCCAGTATCCGCGACCAGGGCGATTGCACGAGCGTGCGCCAGCGCATCCAAGAATCCGGCGGCTGCCAGGCTGCGGCCCAGTCGGCCCATTGATCGGCGGGCATGGGCCGCGCAATACCATAGCCCTGGGCCGAATGTGCACCCAGCCGCAGCAGCAGCTCTCCGTGGAGCAGCGTCTCGACGCCTTCGGCGACCACGCGCAGGCCGAACGCCTGCCCCAGCGCGACCACGCCGTCGATGATGCGCAGATCGCTGGGATCGTCGAACATGTCGCGCACGAAGGATTGGTCGATCTTGACCACGCTGGCGGGTAGCCGCTTGAGATAAGCGAGCGACGAGTAGCCCGTGCCGAAGTCGTCGATCGCCACGGCGACGCCCAGCGTGCGGCAGCGCTCGAGCAGGCGCTCCAGTTCGGCGATGCCGTCCAGCGCGCTGGACTCGACGATTTCGAGCTCCAGACGGCTCGGGTTTACCTGGGGGTGGCGAGCCAAGCGCTGGGCCAGCCGGTCCGCAAAGGCCGGATCGCGCAACTGGCGTGCGGCGATGTTGACGGACAGCGTCCAGCTCGACTGCCCCGCGTCGTGCCAGCGCTGGAGCTGGCGCATGGCCTCGTCCAGCACCCAGTCGCCCAGCGCGATCATGGTGTCGTCGTGTTCGATCGCGGGCAGGAAGGCGGCCGGCGCCAGCAATCCCCGCTGCGGATGCTGCCAGCGCAGCAGGGCCTCGGCCCCCTCGATGGCGCCATCGACCAGGCGAACTTGCGGTTGCAGGTACAGGCGGAACTCGCCCTCGCTGGCCAGGGCGCGCCGCACATCCGCCATGCGCTCGGCGTGGGCCGCCGCGGCCCGGTCTTCTTGCGGGTCGAACAGGTACCAGCGGTTTTTGCCGTCGCGCTTGGCCCGGTACAGAGCCTGATCGGCATGGCGCAGCAGCACCTCGGCATCGGCGCCGTCGTCCGGGTACAGCGTGACGCCGATGCTGGTGCTTAACTGCACGAGTGTCCCGTTGTATTCGACGGGCTCGGCGCTCGCCCTCAGCAGCCGGTCGATGACGGTGGTCCAGCATTCGCTGTCGTCCAGGTCGGACAGCACGGCGACGAATTCGTCACCCCCTACCCGCGCCAACGTATCGCCTTCGCGCAGCGCCCCTTGCAGCCGTTGCGCCACGAGGCGTAGGATCCAGTCGCCTTGGCTGTGGCCGTGGGAGTCGTTGACAGATTTGAAGCCGTCCAGATCCAGATACGCCACCGCCACCCGCCGCTGGTGGCGCCGGGCGCTGGCGATGGCCAGGTCCAGGCGGTCGGCCAGCAGCGCACGGTTGGGCAGCCCTGTGAGCAGGTCGTAATAGGCTTGCCGTTGCAGGGCGTTTTGCTGCGCTTTGAGCTCGGTGATGTCCTGCGCGACGGCGACATAGCGGATGATCTGTCCGCGGTCGTCGCGCACGGCGGAAATCGTCTCCACCACCGGAAATTCGGTGCCGTCGCGGCGACGCCACCAAGCCTCGCCCCGCCAGCGGCCTTCCCGCAGCAGAAGGCGCCGCAGCCGGTGCCAGTCGGGCGTACCGTGCCGGTCCGCCGGCCGCCACGGCAGATTGGCACGGCCGATCAGCTCGTCCCGCGTATAGCCGCTCATCTGCAGCGTGGCGGCGTTGGCGTCCAGGACGGCGCCGCGCTCGTCGGTGACGATGATGGCCTCGCCGGTGTCGTTGAACACGCTCGCCGCGATGGCGCGCGACTGCTCCAGCGCGACCTCGTCGCTCACATCGCGCAGAATGCCAACCATCACGGTGGCGCGGCCCGTGGCGGGGTCGCGCGCCACGACGCGGCCCCATACCTGCAACCAAATCCAGCGCCCGTCGCGGTGCTGCAGGCGAAAGCGCAGATCGGCCGCGTCGCTCTGGCCTTTTAGGTGGGCCTGCAGAGCGCTTTGGGCCTGCGCGGCGTCTTTGGGGTGTACCCACTGCATCCAGGTCGTGGTCGGGATGCTGTCTTGGCCGTCCTCGTCCAGTCCGATCAACCGGCGCAGCCGCGCGCAAGGGGTGATGGTGCGTTGCACCAAGTCCCAGCGCAGCCGCCCCAGTCGCGCGCCCTGCAAGGTATCTTCCAGCTCGTCGGCCAGGTCCCGCGCGCGGCGCGCGCTGCGCCGCAGCAGCACCAGCGCCACTGCCAGGGCGACGATGGCGGACACCGCGCCGGCCAGCGCCCAGGCCAGCGTGCGGGCCCGCTCGGTCTGTGCGAGCACCGCTTCTTCGGTGCGCTCGGCCACCAGGGCTTCCAGCCGGTTTTGGTAGCGTTGCAGCTCTTGTTGCAGCGTGACGCTGCGGCTTTCGGGCAACAGCACCGACAGCAGCAGCGTGCGGCCGTCGATCGTCATGGGCGTGCTGTGGACCTCGACCGTGACGATCTGCCCCGACGCAAGCCGGTGGGGAAACAGGTAGTAGCCCCGGCCCTCGCGATGCGCGCGCTCCATTTCGGCGCGCACGTCGGCTTCCGGCAACTGGTTGATCTGGCGAATGTTCATGCCGCCGGGGGAGCGCAGCGCCGGATAGCCATAGAAATCCGCTGCCGCCGCGTTGGCTTCGACGATGGCGCCATCCGCCGGATCGACCAGCCACATGGGCACGGTGTGCTGCTGCAGCAGGCGCGGCAAAGTTTGCGCCGACACCGGCCACGCCAGCCCCAGCCACGCGATCGCCAGCGCCAGGGCGGCACCGCGCCAGCCGAGCGCGGCCGAGCGCTTCGGCGTCGGGGGGTGCCCCCTCCGTGGGGCGACGACGGCGCAGCCCAGCTGCGACAAGGCCGTGGATCGCAAGCGCATATTCCCTGAAAGCAGACCGGCGTGGGGAAGACCACGGGGTGAAGACCGCGCCAGTATCCACCGAATCGCCGCGTGTGGCGATACCGTTGGGGCGTCGTCGCGTGCCATTCGGCACAAAACCCACACCCTGTGCGGCGCCCCGCTGTGCTATGTTCACGCCTGTGATGGATGCCAATGCCTTCGGGGGTATCCCCGCCACACTGCCCGCCGAAGATCCGCGTCGCCGCGTGCTGCACGACGAGGTGCATGCCCGCCCACCCGCGCGCATTCGCATGCCTGCGCTCGTGGTCTACGTCGCCGTCGTGCACGATGGGGTGGATCGGGCGCAGGAGTTGGCTCATCTGCGCCGCTTGCCAGGCCAGGACGGCCTGACCGAAGCCGACCTGCAAGGCAATTTTCGGCGCCTGCGCTGCCCTCCAGGCTTCACCGTCAAATGGGAGCGGCACACCGAGTTCACCCGGTATTCGCTGGTGCAGCCGCTGCAGCCAGAGATGGGGCTGGACGCCCGCGAGCCGGAGTTGCTGCCCCATCTGATGGTGTCGCGCGAATGGCTGGCGGGGATACCGGGGCGCACCATTTGCGCGATCAAGCTGGCGATGGTCACCGGCGATCTGTCGGAGCCGGTGGCCGTGCTGGCGCGCGCACGCCACTGGTTTGGCGATCAGCCGGTGGTGGCATCGGTGTTGGGCCAGCAGGGGCATTCGATGGTGGTGACGGATTTTCGCGTGCGCCCCTGCGGATTCGAGCGGATGCTGGTCGTTGCCCCGCCCGGCACCAGCGAGACGCGCGCGGGCCGCATCTCGGCCCGGCTGCTGGAGTTCGAGACCTACCGCATGATGGCGCTGCTGGGCTTGCCGGTGGCCAAGGCCCTGGTCGGGCCGCTCGCCGACGCCGAGCGCCGCTTGGCCCGCCTGACCGCGGACATGGAGTCCAAAGCCAGTTCCGACCAGGCGCTGCTGGACGATCTGGTGGGGCTGGCCGCAGGCATTGAGCGCGCCATCGCCGAAAACGGCTACCGCTTTGCCGCCACGCGGGCGTATGACCGCATCGTGTCGCAGCGCATCGCGGAGCTGCGCGAGCGGGCCGTTCCCGGCACCCAGACCATCAGCGAATTCATGCAGCGCCGGCTGGCGCCAGCGATCGCCACCGTCGCCTCCACCGAGCAGCGGCTGGTCGCGCTTTCCGAGCGCATCGCCCGCACCAGCGCGTTGCTGCGCACCCAAGTGGACATCGCCCGGGAGGAGCAGAACCGCCAGTTGCTCGAGAAGCTGACCCGCGGGCAGGAACTGCAACTGCAGCTCCAGACCACGGTGGAGGGGTTGTCGATCGCGGCGATTTCGTACTACGTGATCAGCCTGGTGCTCTACGGGGCCAAAGCCCTGAAATCGGCGGGCGTTCCCCTGCACCCGGAACTGACCGCTGGTGCGCTGATGCCCGTGGTGCTCTGGGGCGTGTGGCGCATGACGCGGCGCATCCACGCCCGGCTGCACGGCCAGACCCAATCGCGGGCCCTGCGGTCCCCGCTCGCGTGAGCGCCGCCGGCCGCTGTCGGCGACGGACTCACTTGGTGCTGAGGTACTCCGCCACCGCGGCCATTTCCAGCTCGGTCATCTTCTCGGCGACAGTGTGCATCACGACGTTGTCGTTGGTACGCTGCCGTTTGTTGAATTGCTTGAGCTGGGTGAACAGATAACCCGAGAACTGCCCCGCCAGCCGCGGCAGGTTGGTCGCGCCGTGGGCGTCCGGGCCGTGGCAGCTGGCGCAGGCCGGCACGCCGCTGAACTTGTTGCCGTTTTGGTACAGGTAGGCACCCACCGCCGCCAGGCCAGTGTCTTTGACGTTTTCGCGCGGGGCGGGCAGTTTTTCGTAGTAGCGGCCCAGGGCCAGCATTTCGTCGTCGGTCAGCTTGGCCACCATCTCGGCCATGGCGGTGCTTTTACGCTCACCGCTTTTGAAAGCCTTGAGCTGCTTGACGATGTACTCGGTGTGTTGTCCGGCCAGGCGCGGGAAGATGTCGCTGGTGGATTCGCCCTGATCGCCGTGGCACATCGCGCACACGCCGTTGGCAATCTTGCGTGCGCGGGCTTCATCCGCCTGCGCCCAGGCAGGCGAGGTCGAAAGGGCGGCCAGCGCGCACAACACCGGTAGCACGCGCCGCAGGAAAGGAGTCGGGCAGGCGTTCATCGCACGATGCATCCTAGGGTTTCAACTCAGGGTAAGCTAATGCTGATGCACGAATATTGAAGGAGCGAAAAAGCCCCCGTCGTGCCGGGGGAAACCGCTACGCGGGGTGCCCCCGTGCACGAAAGGGGTCCGCCGATCACGCCAGCGTGTCCGCCCAGATGTTGCGCGCCCAGGCGAGCGCGTAGCGGCCTTCCAGCTCGCTGGCGCGTGCCGAGACGCCACCGGAGCCGGGCACCGTCAGCATGGTCTTCTTCTCCGCGTCGTAGCGGTGCACGCTGGCCACGTGCACCACGTCCTCGTCGGTGACGAAGCTGTAGCACGTGTTGGCGTACAGCGGCGTCTTGGGCGGCTCCTTGCCCATCAGCAGGTTGACGACGGCGGCCGCGCAAGTCTTGCCGTGTTGGTTGGCCATATGGCCGGACTTGGGCATGGCCGGCGCGATTTGGATCGCGTCACCCAGCACGTGCACGTTCTTGACGGCCACCGATTCCATCGTCAGGAAGTCGACTTCGCACCAGCGCTTGTTGGCGGTGGCCAGCCCCATCTGCACCGCGATGTCGCCCGCGCGCATGTCGGGCACGACGTTGAGCACGCTGCCCTTGAAGTCATCGTTGAACTCGAACTTCAGGGTGTTGGTCGCCGCATCGACGTCCACCACGCTGTGTTTGGGGCGGTATTCCAGAATGCCCTTGTAATGCTCGTCCCAGGCCTTCTTGAACAGCGCGGGCTTGGAGGTGACGTCGCTGTTGGCGTCGAAGACGATGACCTTGCTCTTGGGTTTGGCCTTCTTGAAGTAGTGCGCCACCATGCAGGCGCGCTCGTAGGGGCCGGGCGGGCAGCGGTACGGCGCCAGCGGAATGGATAGCGCGTACACGCCGCCGTCAGGCATGGCCTCGAGCTGCTTGCGCAGCGCCACCGTCTGCGGGCCCGCCTTCCAGGCGTGCAGCACCTTGTCCTGGGCGCCGGGCTTGGCCATGCCGGGCAGCTTCTCCCACATGAAGTCGATACCCGGCGAGACGATCACGCGGTCGTAGCTCAGCTCGCTGCCCCCGGCCAGTTTGACCACGCGCTTGTCCGGGTCGATGGCCGCGGCGCGGTCGCGCACGATGCGCACGCCGTGCCGCTTTTCCAGGTTGTCGTACGGCACCGTGATGTCGGACATCTGCTTGAGGCCGCCGATGACCAGGTTGGAGATCGGGCACGAAACGAAGTTGGCATTGGGCTCGACCAGTGTGACCCGCACCTTGCCCTCGGAGAACACGCGGATGTATTTGGCAGCGGTGGCCCCGCCGTAGCCGCCGCCGATGACGACGACGTGCGGGCCGCTGCCGCCACCGGGGGTGGCGCAACCGCTGAGGAGACCGAGCGAGCCGAGTGCAGAGCCGGCCGCGACGCTGTGGACGAATTGACGACGTTGCATGGTGCGTTCCTCCTCTCGGCTCATTGCTTTTTCTGGGCCGCGAAATAGGCCGAGATGGCCCGCAGCTCGTCATCGGTGTAGCCCTTGGCGAGCTGGTGCATCAGCGTGGCAGGCTTGCGCCCGTTCTTGAAGTCGAGCAGCTTTTGCAGCATCTCGTCCTTGTCCTTGCCGGCCAGCGTCTCCATGCCGGGTTGCGCATGGCCGTTGGTGCCGTGGCAGTTGGCACATGCCGCTGCCCAGACCTTGACCTGGTCCACCTGCGCCTGCGCGAGCGCGGCCGCGCCCAGCAGACCCGCTGCCAGGATGTGTTTGAACGCCTTCATGGTTGTGATGCTCCTCTAGGGATGTTTCGGCAATCGTGCCGTGACAGGATCGATATTTATCATGATGTGCTGATATAAGCAATCCGAAGAAATTCTAGGGACGGCCCCAACGCCAAGCTTACCGCGTACCCCTGCCGCGTGCACCGGGTCAACCCGAATGCCACCGCAGCGGTTCAGCCCAGCAGCGCGGTGGCGAACTCGCGGGCGTCGAAGGGTTGCAGATCTTCCAGCTTTTCGCCGATACCGATGAAATAGACCGGCAGCTCGCGCCCCTGCTCGCGCGCCCACATGGCGATGGCGGCCAGCACGCCGCCCTTGGCGGTGCCGTCGAGTTTGGTGACGATCAGGCCAGTGAGTTGCAACGCTGCGTCAAAGGCCTTGACCTGCGCCAGGGCATTCTGGCCGGTGTTGCCGTCGATGACCAGCAGCACCTCGTGTGGGGCGGTGGCCTCGGCCTTTTGCACCACGCGCTTGATTTTGCGCAGCTCTTCCATCAGGTGCAACTGGGTGGGCAGTCGGCCCGCGGTATCGACGATCACCACATCCTTGCCGCGCGCCCGACCCGCGGTCACGGCGTCGAAGGCCACCGCGGCCGGGTCGCCGCCGTCCTGGCTAACGATGTCCACCCCATTGCGCTGCGCCCACACGCCAAGCTGCTCGCGCGCTGCGGCGCGAAAGGTGTCGGCCGCCGCCAGCAGAACGGTCGCGCCGTGGTGGGCCAGGTGCCAGGTCAGCTTGCCGATGGTGGTGGTCTTGCCCGCGCCGTTGACGCCGGCCACCATCCACACGGTCGGGCCGTCGGGTTGAGCGCCGACGGCCAGCGGTTTTTGCAGCGGACGCAACCAGTCGGTGATGGCGTCCGCCAAAAACGCGCGCACCTGCTGGGGGTCGGTCGCGCGGCCGGTCTTGACGCGGCGGCGCAAATCATCCAGCAGGTGGGTGGTGGCCTGGGTGCCGGTGTCGGCCATCAGCAACGCGGTCTCAAGCTCCTCGTACAGGGCGTCGTCAATGCGGGTGCCGGTGAAGACGGCGGTGAGGCTGCTGCCCGTTTTGCGCAGACCGGCGGACAGTCGGCCCAGCCAGCCCTGCCGCGTGGGGCTGGGGGCCGGGGCGTCGGG
>NZ_DAISXZ010000067.1:0-12329 GCF_036825565.1 Tepidimonas sp.
GGGATTGGGTGGGCGGCAGAAAGGCGTGGGCCTCCAGCACCGGGCCGGGGTGCAGGGCCAGGGCGCGTTCCAGCAGGTTTTCCAGTTCGCGCACGTTGCCGGGGAAGGGGTGGGCGCGTAGCTGCTGCAGTGCCGCCGGGGAGAGCGTGGGCACCTGGGCCAGCCCGTCGCGGCGGGCCAGTTGGGCAAGCACGGCGTGGGCAATGGCGGCCAGGTCGTCCGGGTGGTCGCGCAGCGCCGGGGCGTGGATGGGGATGACGTTGAGGCGGTAGTACAGGTCGTGCCGAAACTGTCCCGTCTGCACCAGCCGGGCCAGATCCTTGTGGGTGGCGCTGACGATGCGGACGTCCACCGCCTCTTCCGCGGTGGCGCCGACCGGGCGCACGGCGCGTTCCTGCAGGGCGCGCAGCAGCTTGACCTGCATGGGCAGGGGCAGGTCCGACACCTCGTCCAGAAACAGGGTGCCGCCTGCCGCGGCCTGGAACAGGCCGGGCTTGTCGGCGTTGGCGCCGGTGAAGGCGCCGCGCCGGTGGCCGAACAGTTCGCTTTCCAGCAAGTCGGCCGGGATGGCGCCGCAGTTGACGGCGACGAAGGGGCCGTCTGCGCGGTGGCTGCAGGCGTGCAGGGCACGGGCAATCAGCTCTTTGCCGGTGCCGGATTCGCCCGTCACCAGCACCGGGGCCATGGTGCGCGCCACGCGCTAGATGGTCTGCCGCACGGCTTGCATGGCGGGGGAGGTACCGATGAGGCGCTGCAGGGCGGCCGGGTTGTCGGTGGGGGCCGTGGCTGGTGGGGCATTTTCGGCCAGGGGGGGCGTTACCCGCCCGGCAGCCGTGGGCGAGGCGGCGGCAGTGGCAGGAGCAGGCTGCGCCGCTGCCAGGGCCATGGCGATGGCCTGCCGCAGCCGCGCCGGGGCCACCGGCTTGGTCAGGTAGTCAAAGGCGCCGGCCTTGAGCGCCTCCACCGCGTTGTCGGCGGAGCCGTAGGCGGTGATGACGATGGCACGCTCCGCGCGCCCGTCGCGTGAAAGTTCGCGCAGCAGGTCCAGCCCTGTGCCATCCGGCAATCGCATGTCCGTCACGACCGCCGCGTAGTGCCGCTGGGCCAACTGCGCCCGCGCTTGCGCCAGGTCCCCCGAAGCGTCCACGGCCAGTCCCACCTTCACCAGCGCCAGCTCGTATAACTGGCGCAGGTCGGGTTCGTCCTCGACGATGAGCAGGGCGGGGGAATCGCGGCGGGTCATGGTGAAGCATCGGCGATCGGCAGCCGAACCACAAACGCATTGCCCTCGCGCCCGTCGCGCACGGTGCGTTCATGGCCCAGGTCCGCATGGTAGCGCTGGCAGAGTTCGCGCGACAGGTACAGTCCCAGACCGCTGGAGCGGCTGTGCGAGGACATGAAGGGCTCGAACAGGTGGTCGCGCACCGGGGCGGGGATGTCGGGGCTGTCGCTCCACACCACCAACCGGGCGAATGCCCCGTCTTCTGCCGTTTCGACGAGGATGGCGCCTGGGCTGTGGGTGGCGTGCCGGTCGGCATTGTCGAGCAGGTTGACCAGCACGCGCCGCAGGTGTTCGGCATCGAAGGCCACGCTGGGGTTGCCCGCCAGCGCGTGGCGCTGCAGCCGCGTGCCCTGCGGCCGCTGCTGCAACCAGTCGGCCAGTATCCCGTCCACGGCGCTGTCCAGCGCGAGCCTCGGGGCGGGGGTCTGGCTGTTGTCGAGCCAGGGCGTGCGCGCCGTTTCCAGCACGTCGTCCACCGTGCGGGTCAGCCGCCGGACGTTCTGCTCGATCAAGCCGATGAGGTGCCGTTGGGCCGGCGTGGCCTCGTCCTCTTGCAGCAGTGCGCTGGCCTGGGCGATGGCGGCCAGCGGGTTGCGGATCTCGTGCGCCACGGCCGCGGAAACGCGGCCCATGGCGGCCAGCTTTTCGGTGCGCACGCGTCCTTCGATGTCGTGCAGGTCCTCCAGAAACACCACCGTCGCGCCGCCGGCCTGTCCGGCTGCCGCCACTGCCCGGGCGCGGGCGCGCACCCGCCGCTGCCCGCCGCCCGGCAGAGGGAGGGCCAGATCCCGCACCAGACCGTTCGGGGCGCCGTGCAGCGGACCCCGCGCCCATCCAGCCAGCACGCGCCAGGCAGGGGTGTGGCGCAAGGCTGCCGAGGCCTGTTCAGAGGCCGATGGGTGTTCGGCGTCGGGCGCAACGGCCCCCAGCATCCGGGCAGCCGCCCGGTTGGCGTACCAGAGGTGGCCGCGGGAATCCAGCACCACCACCCCTTCGCCCAGGCCGGTCACGATGGCCTGATTGACCAATCCCTGCAGTTGGGCCAGTTGTCGGCTGCGGCGGGCTGCGGTCTGTTCCCCGATCAGGCGCGTCGTCAGATGGCTGAACAGCCACGCCACCAGCAGCAGGCCACTGCCCGTGACGGCGGCCTGCAGCCACTGGGTGGTCTCCATCAGGGTGCCTTCGGCGAGCCAGGCCTCCGCCAGCAGCACCAAGGTGCCCGCCGAGGCACTGCCCAGCGCCAGCAGCCGCGGCCCCAGCGCGGCGGCCAGCAGCACGGGCCACACGAACAACGGGGTGAAGTTGATGCCACCGGGGGCGAACAGCTCCAGGCAGCCAAACACGAGCAGATCCGCCCACACCGTTGGCAGCCAGCGCAGGGCGCTCACACCCGGGCGGTCGGCTGGCCCGGTCCAGGCCAGGGTGACAGCGCAGATGGCCACATGCAGCAGGCACAGCACCACGATCCAGCCCGGTCCGGTCCCGTGCCGCCAGGCGTAGGCCTCTAGCCCCAGCAGTGCGGCGGCCAGCAACAGCCGGGCCCCCATCAGCACGCGCCAGAGGCGGGCGGGCGAAACCTCCCGGTCCGCCGACGGTTCCTCGGGGGCTGGGGGGCTGGCGGCGTCACCAGGCCGCGGCGCAAACCACGAGGGGGCAAAGCCCGAGGCCTCGGGTGGCAGCGAGGGGCCGCCGTCAGCCCTCGGCGAGTCGGCGGTGTTCATCGCTGCAGTACAGACCGACGATGCCGCGCACCGCGTCACCGGCGGGCAGGTGCACACCGCAGTGGTGGCAGGTGATGATGGTGTCGGGCGCAGCCGGGCGAGTGGGGGCCTTGGGGGAAAAGGTGTTGGTTGCACTGTCGCGCCGCTGCGACTGGCGTTGGTGACGCCACAGCACATACCCCAGCACCACCACACCGATGACGAGCAGCCACTTGAACATGGGATCGGGCGCCGGGGTCAGCCGCCGCGGCGCAGGATGACCTCGAGCACGAAGTGCGAGCCGACGTAGCCGAGCAGCAGCAGCCCCCCCGCCGCGTACAGCATGCGCACCGCCAGCCGGCCGCGCCAGCCCCAGCGCCAGCGGCCCCACAGCAGCACCGCCAGCACCGCCCACGACAGCGCGGTAAAGACGGTTTTGTGGGTGATCCAGCCGGCGGTCGGCTGCAGCAGCTCGGTGAAGTACCACCCCGCCAGCAGCGTCAGTGTCAACAGCACGAAGGCGCCGGTCACGAAGCGAAAGGTGAGCCGCTCCAGCGCCAGCAGGGGCAGCGCCGTGGGTTGCCCCCGGCCGCGGCGGATGGCCTGCTCGGTGCGCTGCATCATCCAGCCGTGGGCCACGGCGGCCCCCACCAGGCCGTAGGATGCAAAACCCAGCGCCCAGTGCAGCGGCAGCCAGGGCGATGCCAGCGCCGGGTAGGCCGTGCCGGGAAAGATCAGCGCCAGCAGCACCGCGGGTACCCCCAGGCCCGCCAGCGTCCAGCGGGTGCCCAGTTGGGGATACAGCCGCGTCTCGACCGCATAGACCGCCAGCACCAGCCAAGCGGTGACCGACAGGGTGAGCGCGAACCCAAAGCGCACCGGCGTGACCGAAAACGCCGCCGCCAGCGCCAGCCCATGCAGCAGCACGGTGGCAAGCGTTAGCCACGCGACGGCGGAGCGGCTCAGCCGGGCCGCGCCGGCGGCCAGCGCGGCGTAGCCAGCCGCAGCGCCCAGCGCGGGCGCCACCGTCCACCAGGGGCTGACCGGTACAATCATTCGCTTAGTGTAACGAAGCCCCGCCATGGCATCCGCCCTTACCGAAAAACTGTCGCGCCTGGTCAAGCAGATCCGCGGGCAGGCCCGTATCACCGAGGCCAACGTGCAGGACATGCTGCGCGAGGTGCGCATGGCGCTGCTGGAGGCCGACGTGGCGCTGCCGGTGGTGCGCGACTTCATCGCCCGCGTCAAGGACAAGGCGTTGGGGCAGGAGGTGGTCGGCTCGCTGACGCCGGGGCAGGCGCTGGTCGGCATCATTCACCGGGAGCTGGCCGCCACCATGGGCGAGGGCGTGGCCGACATCAACCTGGCCACGCAGCCGCCGGCGGTGATCCTGATGGCCGGCTTGCAGGGCGCCGGCAAGACCACCACCACCGCCAAGCTGGCCAAGTGGCTGATCGAGCGCCGCAAGAAAAAGGTGCTCACCGTCAGCGGCGACGTGTACCGCCCGGCGGCGATCGAGCAGCTCAAGACCGTGACGCGACAGGCGGGGGCGGAGTGGTTTCCGAGCGCGCCGGACCAGAAGCCGCTGGACATCGCGCGCGCGGCGCTGGACCATGCGCGCAAGCACTATTTCGATGTGCTGATCGTCGACACGGCCGGTCGGCTGGCCATCGACGAGGCGATGATGCAGGAGATCCGCGCGCTGCACGCCGAGCTCAAGCCCGTGGAGACGCTGTTCGTCGTCGATGCGATGCAGGGGCAGGACGCGGTCAACACCGCGCGCGCGTTCAAGGAGGCGCTGCCGCTGACCGGCATCGTGCTGACCAAGCTGGACGGGGACTCGCGCGGCGGCGCGGCGCTGTCGGTGCGCGCCGTCACCGGCGCGCCGATCAAGTTTGCCGGCGTCAGCGAAAAGATCGACGGGCTGGAGCTGTTCGACGCCGAGCGCCACGCCGGGCGCATCCTCGGCATGGGCGACATCGTGGCGCTGGTGGAGCAGGTCACGGCTGGGGTGGACCTGCAGCAGGCGCAAAAGCTCGCCGCCAAGGTCAAGAGCGGCGGCTTCGACCTGGAAGACTTTCTGGAGCAGATCCGCCAGATGAAGAAGATGGGCGGGCTCTCCAGCCTGCTCGACAAGCTGCCGACGCAACTGGCGGCCAAGGCCGGCGAGGCCGACCTCGACCGCGCCGAGAAGGATATCCGCCGCAAGGAGGGCATCATCTGTTCGATGACGCCTGAAGAGCGGCGCAAGCCCGAGCTCATCAAGGCCAGCCGCAAGCGCCGCATCGCCGCCGGCGCCGGTGTACAGGTGCAAGAGGTCAACCGCCTGCTGAAGGAGTTCGAGCAGATGCAGGCGATGATGAAGAAGATGAAGGGCGGCGGCCTGATGAAGATGATGAAGCGCCTGGGTGGCATGAAAGGCCTGCCCGGCGGGCTGCCGGGACTGTGACCGCGGCTGATCCGCTGACGCGGGTAGGGCCATTGATCCAGCGCAAGCCCCGCCGGCGTTTGGCGGCGTAGGATGCGACGGTTGTGGTGACGATCGAACTCCTGCTGACGGCGGTGGCGCTGGTGGCTGCCTTGGCCGTGCGGCCCTGGCGGCTGCTGCGCGGCCCTTTGCTCACGCCCACCTTGGCGTCGGCGGCGCTGCTGCCGTGGTGCTGGTTGTTGCCGCAGCATTTGCCGCAGGGCATGGCGGTGCAGTTTTCCGGGGCCAGTCTGCTGGTGCTGATGCTGGGCTGGCCGTTGGCCGTGCCGGTGTTGGGCGGTGTGGCGGTCGCGGTGTGGTTGCTGGGCCACGCGAGTTGGGAGGCGGTGCTGTCGCAGTGGGTGTGGATTGGGCTGGTGCCGGCCACGCTGGCCTTGTTGATTGGCTGGGCGCTGCGGCGTTGGCTGCCGCCCAATGTGTTCATCTACACGCTGGGGCGCGGCTTTCTGGGCACCGCGGTGGCGCTGTTTGCCTCTGGCGCGCTGTACGAGGGCGTCCACCACCTGATGGAAGGCGTCACCGTGCACGACGCGTTGGTGGCGCGCTGGCTGATGGCCTGGGGCGATGCCTTCCTGACCGGGTTGTTTGCCGCTGTCTTTGTGGCGTTTGCCCCGCAGTGGCTGGCCACTTGGTCGGATGAACGCTACCTGCGTCCGCCACCCAAGGGGTGAGGCGGACGCGCCTCAATTCCGTTCGTAGGTCACGAAAGCAAAGGGCAGCCCGTCGGCGCTGACGTGCACCTCGCGCGCCGTCTCGCGCCAACCGGGGCCGAGCGCCGGTGCGAACGCATCGCCGTCGAAAGCGCGCGCGATTTCGGTGACGACGGCGCGGCGCGCCAGCGGCTCCGCTTGCGCATAGACCTGCGCGCCGCCGATCACCCACACCTCGGGCGGCGGCTGCTCGTCCGGCGCGCGCAGCGTGCGGCAGTGTGCCAGCGCCGCCTCGAGGCTGTCCACCGGTACCGCGCCGGCGGCGGCCAGTTCCCCGGCGCGCACCGCGTCGCGCGTCAGCACCAGGTTGAGGCGCCCCGGCAGCGGACGAAAGCGCGGCGGCAGCGACGCCCATGTGGTGCGGCCCATGATGACGGGGCAGCCCTGCGTCAGCCGACGAAAGTGCGCCAGATCCTCCGGCAGGTGCCAAGGCAGCGCGGGGTGGCCGTCGCGGGTGCAGCCAATGACGCCGTTGGCTGCCCGGGCCAGGATCAGATTGAGACGCATCGCAAGCGCAAGCATAACGCGCTGCGGCAGGGGCGGTCTCCGTAAAATGGCGCGTTTACCTTGCTGCTTTCGACCGATATGAACCCTGCCGCCGACCGACCCTTCTTCTCCGTGGCTGACATCCGGCGCACGTTTTTGGACTTTTTTGCCCAGCGCGGGCACACGGTGGTGCCCTCCAGCCCCCTGGTCCCGGGCAACGACCCGACGTTGATGTTCACCAACTCGGGCATGGTGCAGTTCAAGGACGTGTTCCTGGGCGCCGACAAGCGCCCGTACGTGCGCGCGGCGTCGGTGCAGGCCTGTCTGCGCGCCGGCGGCAAGCACAACGACCTGGAAAACGTCGGCTACACCGCACGGCACCACACCTTCTTCGAGATGCTGGGCAACTGGTCGTTCGGCGACTATTTCAAACGCGAGAGCCTGAAGTGGTCGTGGGAACTGCTGACCGAGGTGTTCCGCTTGCCGCCCGAGCGGCTGTGGGCCACCGTCTACCACGAGGACGACGAGTCCTACGACATCTGGACCAAGGAGATCGGCCTGCCGCCCGAGCGCGTCGTGCGCATCGGTGACAACAAGGGCGGCAAGTACCAGAGCGACAACTTCTGGATGATGGCCGACACCGGCCCGTGCGGTCCGTGCTCGGAGATCTTCTACGACCACGGCCCCGAGGTGGCTGGCGGCCCGCCCGGCAGCCCCGACGCCGACGGTGACCGCTACATCGAGATCTGGAACAACGTGTTCATGCAGTTCGACATGCAGCCGGACGGTTCGGTGCGACCGCTGCCGGCGCCCTGCGTGGACACGGGCATGGGCCTGGAGCGGTTGGCCGCCATCTTGCAGGGCGTGCATAGCAACTACGAGATCGACCTGTTCCGCGCGCTGATCGCCGCCGCCGCACGCGCCACTGGCACCCGTGACCTCGACAGCCCCAGCCTGCGCGTGATCGCCGACCACATCCGCGCCACCGCTTTCTTGGTGGCCGATGGCGTCATCCCCAGCAATGAGGGGCGCGGCTATGTGCAGCGGCGCATCATCCGCCGCGCCATTCGCCACGGCTACAAGCTGGGCTGCACGGCGCCGTTCTTCCACAAGCTGGTGCCGGACCTGGTGGCGCAGATGGGCGAGGCCTACCCCAACCTGGCCGCCAACGTGCAGCGGGTGATGGAGGTGCTCGAGGCGGAGGAGGAGCGCTTCTTCGAGACGCTGGCCCACGGCATGGAGATCCTGGACGGTGCGCTGGCCGGTGGCCAAGGGACGCTGCCGGGCGAGGTCGCGTTCAAGCTGCACGACACCTACGGCTTTCCGCTGGACCTGACCAACGACGTTTGCCGCGAGCGCGGGGTGAGCGTGGACGCGGCGGGCTTCGAGGCGGCGATGGAGCGCCAGAAGGCGCAGGCGCGTGCCGCGGGCAAATTCAAGATGGACCGCGTGCTGGATTACGCGGGTCCGTCGAATGCTTTCGTCGGTTACGAGTCGCTGCAGGCCCCGGCCAAGGTCGTGGCGCTGTACGTCGAGGGCACGCCGGTGGCGGAGCTCAAGCACGGCCAAAGCGGTGTCGTGGTGCTGGATACCACGCCCTTCTATGCCGAAAGCGGCGGTCAGGTCGGGGACGCGGGCGTCATCACCAGCGGCTCGGCGCGCTTTGCGGTCGCCGACACCCAAAAGATCAAGGCCGATGTGTACGGTCACCACGGCACGCTGGAGCAGGGCACGCTGGCGGTGGGCGACCATGTGCAGGCGCAGGTGGACCTGGTGCGGCGCGCGGCGACGATGCGCAATCACTCTGCCACCCACCTGCTGCACAAGGCGCTGCGCGAGGTGCTGGGTGAGCACGTGCAGCAAAAGGGCTCGCTGGTGAATGCCGAGCGCACGCGCTTCGACTTTGCGCACCATGCGCCCGTCACCGCCGAGCAGATCCGCGCGATCGAGGCGCGCGTCAACGCCGAGATTCTGGCCAACACCGACACGCAGGCGCGCGTGATGGATCTGGAGTCCGCCAAATCCGCCGGCGCGATGATGCTCTTTGGCGAGAAGTACGGCGAGACCGTGCGCGTGCTCGACATCGGCAGCAGCCGCGAGCTGTGCGGCGGCACGCATGTGCGGCGCACGGGCGACATCGGTCTGTTCAAGATCGTGGCCGAAGGTGGGGTGGCGGCCGGGGTGCGGCGCGTGGAGGCGGTCACGGGCGAGAACGCGCTGGCGTATCTGCAGGGCCTGGAGGCTCAGGTGCACGAGGCTGCCGCCACGCTCAAGGCGCCGGTGCCCGATCTGGTCGGCCGCATCGGCCAGTCGCTGGAACAGATCCGCGCGCTGGAGAAGGAAGTCGCCGCGCTCAAGGGCCGGCTGGCGTCGGCCCAGGGCGACGAGCTGGCCGCGCAGGTGGTGGAGGTCAAGGGCATCCGCGTGCTGGCCGCGCGCCTGGATGGCGCCGATGCCAAGACCCTGCGCGAGACGGTGGACAAGCTCAAGGACAAGCTGGGCCACGCCGTGGTGGTGTTGGCCAGCGTGGAGGCCGGTAAGGTGCAACTGGCCGCAGGGGTGACGCCCGACGCGGTGGCCCGGGGACTGAAGGCGGGCGAGCTGGTCAACGCGGTGGCGCAGCAGGTGGGCGGCAAGGGCGGCGGCAAGCCCGATATGGCCATGGCCGGTGGCACCGACGCCAGCCGGTTGGGCGAGGCGCTCGCCGCCGTCGCGGCCTGGGTGGCCGAGCGCGCTTAACGGCGGGGCGGGGCCTAGCCCGCCCGGTCGTCGTCCACCCAGCCTTTGCCTGATGGGGTGGCGTCTGCGTCGGGCGGGTGGTCCTGCACGTGCTCGACGAAGCGGCGCGCGGCCAGCGACAGGCGCCGGTCGCTGCGCCAGACCAGCAGCCAGCGCCGCTCGATCGGAAAGCCCGCCACTGGCAGCACGGCCACGCCATCCTGGGCCGGGTCCTCGGCCAGGGCATGCCGCGACAGCACGGCCAGGCCCAGGCCGGCGGCGACGGCGTGCTTGATGGCCTCGTTGCTGCCCAGCGTCGCGCGCAGCGCCGGGGTCAGGCCGTGCGTGCGCAGGTAGGCCTCGGTGGCCAAACGGGTGCCGGAGCCGGTCTCGCGCATCAGCATCGGCTGGCCGTTGAGCGACTTGCGGGCCACGCGCCGGGTGCCGGTCCACGGATGCCCGGCCGGCCCGATCAGCACCAGCGGATTGCGCATCAGGGGCACGCTCTGCAACGGCAGGTTGTCCGGCGGCATCATCATCACGGCCAGCTCGGTCTCGTCCTGGCGCAGGCGGCGCACCACCGCGTCGCGGTTGTCCACGGCCAGCTCGATTTCGATGCCCGGGTGGCTGTCGGTGTAGCGGCGCAGCCAGCGGGCGATGAAGTACTCCGTCGTCGTCACGCCGGCGATGCGCAGCAGACCGCGCTCCAGGCCGTGCAGGGCCTGCAGGTCCTCCTCGAAGCGCTGCCAGCGCGCAAACATGTCCAGCGCCGTCTCCTGCAGCAGGCGCGCGGCCTCGGTGGGGCGGATGCCGCGCCCGGCCGGCTCCACCAGCGCAGTGTCCAGCGCCGATTGCAGCTCGTGGATTTGGGCGGAGACGGTGGGCTGCGTCAGGTGCAGCTCGCCCGCCGCGCGGGTGATGGAGCCCAGTCGAACCACGGCCTCCAGGGTGCGCAATTGGTGGAAGGTGACGCGCGGGGGGCGGATCTTATTCATCGAAAAACATCGATGTAAAAAATAGAAATAGATGATTTGAAGTCAATGACATGATCGGCCACACTGCGCTCATCGTCAACCCCCTCGACAAGGAATCGAGATGAGCGAACTGGTCCCCATCACCGTCGCGCGCGGCGACGGCATCGGCCCCGAGATCATGGACGCCACGCTGCGCGTGCTGCAGGCCGCCGGCGCGCGCATCGCGCCGGAGTTCATCGAGATCGGCGAGCAGCAGTACCTGGCCGGCCACAGCTCCGGCATTGCGCCGCAGGCCTGGGAGAGCCTGCGGCGCACCAAGGTGTTCCTCAAGGGGCCGATCACCACGCCGCAGGGCGGCGGCTTCAAGAGCCTCAACGTCACCATCCGCAAGACGCTGGGCCTGTATGCCAACGTGCGCCCCTGCGTGAGCTACGCGCCGTTCGTGCGCACGCTGCACCCGAAGATGAACCTGGTCATCGTGCGCGAGAACGAGGAAGACCTCTACGCCGGCATCGAGCACCGCCAGACCGACGAGGTGTTCCAGTGCCTGAAGCTCATCACCCGCCCGGGCTGCGAGAAGATCGTGCGCTACGCCTTCGAGTATGCGCGCCGCCACGGCCGCCGGAAGGTGACCTGCATGACCAAGGACAACATCATGAAGATGACCGATGGGCTGTTCCATCGCGTCTTCGACGAGATCGCGTCCGACTACCCCGAGATCACCGCCGAGCACCTGATCATCGACATCGGCGCGGCGCGGCTGGCCACGCGGCCGGAGCGCTTCGACGTCATCGTCACGCCCAACCTGTACGGCGACATCCTGTCCGACATCGCCGCGGAGCTGACCGGCTCGGTGGGGCTGGCGCCCAGCGCCAACATCGGCGACCACGTGGCGATGTTCGAGGCCATCCACGGCAGCGCGCCGGACATCGCCGGCAAGGGCATCGCCAATCCGTCGGGCCTGCTGCTGGCCGCCGTGCTGATGCTGGTGCACATCGGCCAGCCGGCGGTGGCCGAGACGATCCACAACGCCTGGCTGCGCACGATCGAGGACGGCGTGCACACCGCCGAGCTGCACGGCACGCTGTCGATCGGGCGGCCGTTCGGCAGCATGGACTTCGCCGACGCGGTGATCGAGCGGCTGGGCCAGCGGCCGGAGAAGCTCACCCCGGTGCAGTACGGCGACGCGCCGGCCGCCGTGCCGCGCGCCCCGCTGCCACGCGCGCCGCAGGCGCGCCCGCGCGCGGCCAAGGCGCTGGTGGGGGTGGACGTGTTCGTGCACGCCGCCGGCGTCAGTGCCGACTTCCTGGCCGGCCAGCTGGTCGCGCTGGCGGTGCCGCCGCTGGCCCTGCAGATGATCACCAACCGCGGCGTCAAGGTCTGGCCCGGCGGCTTTCCGGAGACCTTCTGCACCGACCACTGGCGCTGCCGCTTCGTCGGCCCGGGCGGCAGCCCGATCACGCACGCCGACATCCTGGCGCTGCTGCAGGCGCTGGTGGCGCGCGGCATCGACGTCATCAAGACCGAGAACCTGTGCACCTTCGACGGCGAGCGCGGCTACGCGCTGGGCCAGGGGCAGTGACGCGCCCAGGCGGAGGCGGCGTTCACAAGGTCAGCGCAGCCGCCGCGCCAGCGGGCGCTCCACGGCGCGCTCGAACGCCCAGGCTAGCAGCAGACTGGCGGCCCAGCACGCCGTAGCCAGCGCCCACGCGTGCGCGGCGAGCGCCGGCCACCGCGCCAGCGCCGCATTACCCACCAGCACCGCCGAATAGTGGGTGAGGAACAGGGCATACGAGCGGTCCGCCCCGGTGGCCATCCCAGCGGCCACCGCGGCGGTCAGCCGGGCGGCCCACCCGCGCGCCCATTTGGACGCCGCGCCGGACGCTTGGCTGCGCGGCGCGAACGACGCTGGATCAGTCGACGCCGAGCCGGGTGTCCCCGGGCGCGCCCACCCCGCCAGCAGCACGGCCA
>NZ_DAISXZ010000068.1:0-12009 GCF_036825565.1 Tepidimonas sp.
CGCCCGACAGCGCCGCCACCCCGCCGCGCCGACCCTGCGCGAGCGCTGGCCGATGATGACGCTGTAAGAGCGCTTCGAGCAGGTCGTCGCGATCGTGCTGTCTGCGGTGATCGCCGTCATCGTCGTCACGTCGCTGGTGCAGCTCATCCGCGAGGTGTTCATGCTGCTGGTGCTGGACGCTTTCAACCCGCTGGATCACAAGATGTTCCAGACCGTCTTCGGCATGATCATGACGGTCCTGATCGCGATGGAGTTCAAGCACTCCATCGTGCGCGTGGTGATGGGGCAGGACAGCATCGTGCAGGTCAAGACGGTGGTGCTGATCGCGCTGATTGCGCTGTCGCGCAAGTTCGTAATCCTGAACCCCGAGACCTCGCCGGCCAAGGTGGCGGCGCTGTCGGGCGCGGCGCTGGCGCTGGCGCTGGGCATCGTGTACTGGCTGATGCGCGAGCGTGACCAGCGCGCGCTGGACGCCGAGCGGGCCGCAGCGGCCGCGCAGGGGGAGTCGCGCCATGCGTCATGATCCGTGGACTTCGCCCGCACCCCAGCGCGGGGATGTGTTCGTGCGCCGGCTGCTGTGGCTGGCGCTGGTGGTGGCGGTGCTGATGGTGCTATGGCACTGGCTGCCGGCGCTGCAGGCGCGTTGGCTGGCGCCTGCGGCTGCCCCGGCGGCCGAGCGCACCGTCACGCCGCGTGGCGACCTGGCCGCCGACGAGCTTGCCACCATCGAGTTGTTCGAAAAGGCGCGCGACTCGGTGGTTTTCATCTCCACCGCGCAGGTGGTGCGCGACGCCTGGACGCGCAACGTCTGGGAGGTGCCGCGCGGCAACGGCTCGGGCTTCATCTGGGACGACGCCGGCCACGTCGTCACCAACTACCACGTCATCGAGGGGGCGTCGTCGGCCATCGTGCGGCTGGCCGACGGACGCGACTACCGCGCCGCGCTGGTGGGGGCCTCGCCCGCGCACGACATCGCGGTGCTGCGCATCGGGGTGGGCTTCAAGCGCCCGCCGCCGGTGCCGATCGGCACCAGCCACGACCTGAAGGTCGGGCGGAAGGTGTTTGCAATCGGCAATCCGTTCGGGCTGGACTGGACGCTGACCACCGGCATCGTTTCGGCGCTGGACCGCACGCTGGACGGCGGCCCCGGCAAGCCGCCGATCAAGCACCTGATCCAGACGGACGCAGCGATCAACCCCGGCAACTCCGGCGGGCCGCTGCTCGATTCGGCCGGGCGGCTGATCGGCATCAACACCGCGATCTACAGCCCGTCGGGCGCCTCGGCCGGCATCGGCTTTGCGGTGCCGGTGGACACGGTGGTGCGGGTCGTGCCGCAGCAGATCCAGCACGGACGCTACGTGCGCCCGGCGCTGGGCATCGAGGTGGACGAGACGCTCAATCAGCGGCTGGTCGCCGCCACTGGGGTGCAAGGCGTCTATGTGCTGCGTGTGCAGCCGCGCGGCGCGGCCGAGCAGGCCGGGCTGCAGGGCGTGCGCATGACCCCGCAGGAGCTGGTGCCGGGCGACGTGATCGTGGCGGTGGAAGGCAAGCCCGTCACCAGTGTGGGCGCGCTGCTGGCGCGGCTGGACGATTTCCGCGTTGGTGACACGGTGTGGCTGAGCGTGCGCCGCGGCGAGCAGTCGCGCGAGGTGGCGGTGACGCTGCAGCCGGGGGTGTGATGGGCATCCCCCGCTGGGTCCGGGTGTGGATCGCGGCGATGGGTGCCGTGGGCCCGCTCGCGTCGGTGGCCGACACCCTGCCGCCGCCGGTCCAGCAGGCCCTGTCCCGTGCCCGCGTGCCCGCCGCGGCGCTGGCCGTCGCGGTAGCCGACGCAGCGCCCGGTGGGCGGGTGCTCTTGGCCCATCGCGCCGATGTGCCGGTGAACCCCGCCTCGGTCATGAAGCTGGTCACCACCACGGCTGCGCTCGACCTGCTGGGGCCCGCTTACACCTGGCGCACCGCCGTCTATGCCGACGGCCCGGTGCGCGACGGCGTGCTGGCCGGCTCGCTCTATCTGCGTGGCGACGGGGATCCGAAGCTCGTCACCGAGCGCCTGTGGCTGCTGCTGCGGCGCGTGCAGGCGCTGGGCATCCGCCACATCGCGGGGGACATCGTGTTGGACCGCAGCGCCTTTGCCCTGCCGCCGCACGATCCGGCCGCCTTCGATGGCGAGCCGCTGCGCCCCTACAACGCGGCGCCGGATGCCCTGCTGATCAACTTTCGCGCCCAAGTGTTGACCTTCGTGCCGGATGAGGGTGCTGGGGTGGCTCGCGTGGGGCTGGAGCCGCCGCTGGCCGAGGTGACCGTACCCGATGTGGTGCCGCTGGGCGACGGTCCGTGCAACGACTGGCGTGCCGCCCTGCAGGCCGATTGGTCGGATTCCCGCCGGCCGCGCTTCTTGGGACGCTACCCGCTGGCGTGCGGCGAGCGCGTCTGGCCGATCGCCCACCCCGAGCCAGACCGACTGGCCGCGCGCGCGGTGGCCGGGGTGTGGGCGCAGTTGGGCGGCGGGCTGGGCGGCCGGGTGCGGGACGGCACGGTGCCGCCCGGGCTGGCGCCGCGGCTGCTGTTCGACTCCGTCCCACTGGCGGATGTGGTGCGCGATGTCAACAAGTTCAGCAACAATGTGATGGCCCAGCACCTGCTGCTGACCCTGGCGCGCGCGCCCGGGCTGGCTTCGGCGGGGGCGGCGACGGCCGTGCCACCGGCCCCGGCGACGTTCGAGGCGGCGCGCGCCGTGGTGCGGGACTGGTGGGTGACCCGGCTGGGGTCCGACATGCCGCCGCCCGTGGTCGACAACGGCGCGGGCCTGAGCCGCAACGCGCGGGTGACCGCCACCGCGCTGGTGCGCTTGCTGCAGTGGGTATATGCCAGCCCCTGGATGTCGGAGCTGATGGCGTCGCTGCCGGTCGCGGGAGTGGACGGCATCCTGCGCCGCAGCGCCATGGGGCGCGGCTTGGCGCATCTGAAGACCGGCAGCCTGGCCGATGTGCAGGCGCTGGCGGGCTATGTGCACCTGCCCGATGGTCGGCGACGGGTGTTGGTGGCGATCGTCAACCACCCGGAGGCACGCGCCGCCCGCCCGGCACTCGATGCCCTGGTGCAGTGGGCCGCCGGGCAGCCATAAGCGCGCTGGGTGCCGGCGGGGCCGCGGACGGGCACTGGCCCATGGGCGGGGTCAGGGTTCGATTTCGATGCGGCCGGGGCCGTTGGCGCCGGTGACCTCCAGCGCCCGCTGCGCGGCGATCACCATTTCGGCGGCCAGCTCGCGCAGATCCTGCCTGCCGCGCGGGGCGCGGCTGTGTACCCCGATGCTGACGGAGCGCCGCGCGTCGCCCGCACGCGCGGTCGGCCCGTCTGCGGCCGGGGCCGCGGCCAGTTGGCGCAGATCGCCCGCCAGTACCAGGGCGCTGGGCACATCCGCGTCGGGCAGCACGACCAGAAACTGCCCGGGCCCCCAGTGGGCCAAGACCTCGTGGGTGCGCAGGCGCGGCGTGAGCCGCCGCGCGACGTCGCACTCTGCTTCGTCCAGCGCGGTGCGGGAGGCGGGCACCTCGTCCAGGGCGATGACCAGCACCGTGACGCTCAACCCCCGCCGCTCGGCCAGGGACAGCGCGCGCGGCAAGTGGTCCAGCGCAGCGGCGCGGTTGGGCAGTCCGGTGCGCGCCTCGCGCAGCGGCAGATCGGCCGGGGTCTGGCGGCGGCTCCAGCGGGCGCCCAGGAAGGCTCCCGCCGCCAGCGCGAGCACGGCGGTGGCGAGCCAGACGATCAAGGGGGGCCGCATGCCCCGTATCGTAGCGGGTTGCCCCGCGCCTATCGGTACCGGGGTTGACGCTGGGCGCGGGCGATCCGGCCCGTCACCCCGCCCATCACCCGGCCGATGCAGCCGACTCCGCCGGGCCGATGGTCAGGTGCACCTCGCCCACGTCGGCGACACGGCCGTGCAGGCGGTCACCCGGTTGCACGGGGCCCACCCCCTCGGGGGTGCCGGTGTAGATCACGTCGCCCGGTTGCAGGTGGTAGAACAGCGACAGGTCGGCGATCAGCTCGCGCAGGTTCCAGATCAGCAAGCCCAGGTCGGCGTGCTGGCGCACCGCGCCGTTGACTTCGAGCACGATTTCGCCCTGCTCCAGCACCGTTCCGGGCATGGGCAGCACCTCGCCGCAGACGGCCGAGCCCTCCACGTCCTTGCCCAGGCACCACGGGTGCCCCTTGTCGCGCAGGCGCAGTTGCACGTCGCGGCGGGTCATGTCCAGCCCCGCCGCGTAGCCGTAGATCAGTTCGTGCGCGCGCTCGGCCGGCACGCGAAAACCGCCCCGCCCCAGCACGGCTACCCATTCCATCTCGTAATGAAAGTTTTGGGTTTCCGGCGGATAGGGCACCGTGGCGCCGGAATCCACCAGGTGGACGGGGGATTTGGTGAAGTAAAACGGCCGCGCCGTGGCCTTGTCGACGCTGACGCCCATCTCCTGCGCATGGGCGTGGTAGTTGCGGCCGACGAAGAACAGGCGGTTGACGGGCAGGCGGGCATCGGTGCCGCGCACGGCCAGCGACGCGGGGGCGGGCGGGGTCCAGAGGTAAGCGGTCATGGGCAAAGCTTGGGATGGAAGGGTCTAGGGCTTCATTGTGCGCCGCGCGCGACGGCATCCAGCTCGGGCCGTGTCGCGTCGGGACGCACCTCGTACAGCCCCAGCTTGCGGTGCAGCGGGCTTTCGTCGGCGACGAACAGAAAGGCCGGCTCGGTCGTCGAGCGGTTGGCCAGCGTCACCGGCGTGTAGCCGGGGATGGCGCAGGTGTCGGCCTCGTCCAGCGGGTAGGTCGTGGCCGCATGGGCTGCCCCCGCGGGGGCGTCGATGTGCACGGTGCTGCCGCCGTCGATCTGGTGCAGCACCATCGCGGGCGAGCGTGCCGGCAGTGCCAGCGTCTGGCCGGGGCGCAGCATGAGCGCGTGAAAGCCGAGGATCTGCTCGGCGTCCGCGCCGGACTCGGGGTGGACGTAGGTGACTTGCACGGCTTCCAGCGTCGGCTGGCCGGCCGCCAGCGTCTGCAGGGCGGCGCGTGTTTCGGCCCAGGGGTAGCGCAGCAGCGGATAGCGGGCGTGGCGGCCTGAGGGCGCCGCAAACAGCGGGCGCGGGCTGACGCCGGCGCGCACATGCGCTTGCTCGCCGTGCCGGCCATGCACCGCTTGGCGGGTGCCGTTCTCGTGGTAGCTGGCCTCCAGAAAATACACCAGCGGCAGGTCCAGCACGTCCAGCCAGACCACGGGGTCGCTGCCGTCGTGGCCGTGCTCGTGCCACGAGCCGGTGGGGGTGAGGATCAGGTCGCCGCGGGCCATGGGGCACTGCTCGCCATCCACCGTGGTCCAGGCGCCCGTGCCTTCGACCACCATGCGCGCGGCGTTGGGCGTGTGGCGGTGGCTGGGGGCCCATTCGCCAGGCAGCAGCAGTTGCATGCCCAGGTAGATGGCGGCGCTGGCCTGCATGGCGTCCAGCCCATGGCCGGGGTTGGCCAGCACCAGCACGCGGCGCTCGGCCTTCTCGATGGGGGTGAGCGCGCCCGCGCGCAACAGCAGCGGGCGGATGTCGCGGTACACCCAATGCGTGGGGCGGGTGCGCTGCGCCGGCCGCTGCTGCGGCAGCAGCGCGCGCAGGCTGGGCCACAGCGGCACCAGGTTGCGCGCGCTGAGCGCCTGCCGGTAGTCGGGCGGGAGTTCGTCCAGGGTTCCGAGGGCGTGCATGGTGCGGCTCCGATTCGGTGGGGGCGGTTCAGTGGGGGGCGGCCAGACAGGTGTCTACCGTCCAGCCGTAGAGCCATTCCAGCGCATCGTAGAAGCGCTGCGGCGAGCGGCCGCGCCACAGGTCGTTGCGCACCAGCCGCTCCACCCCCTTGGCGTGGTAGATGCGCCCCATCTCGCGGCTGGACAGGACGATGCGCGCGGTGCGCGCGATGCGCGAGCGCTGGTACAGGTCCAGCGCGCGGTCCCAGTCGCCGCCGTGCACGCGCAGGGCCTCGCCCAGCGTCACGGCGTCTTCCATCGCCATGCAGGCGCCCTGCGCCATGTACTGCGTGGTCGGGTGGGCGGCGTCGCCCAGCAACGTGGCGCGGCCAAAGCTCCAGCGCTCGATCGGCTCGCGGTCGGCGGTGGCCCAGCGCTTCCAGCTCTGGGGCAACTCGATCAGCTGGCGCGGCAGCGGATGGATGCCCTGGAAGTAGCTCTGCACCTCCTCCTTGCTGCCTTCGGTGACGCCCCATTCCTCCGGCTGGCGGCTGTGGAAGGTGACGACCACGTTGTACTGCTCGCCGCCGCGCAGCGGATAGTGCACCAGGTGGCAGAGCGGCCCGGCCCACAGGCTGGCGGCGTTCCATTGCAGGTCGCGCGGGAAGTCCGCCTTGTCCACCACCGCCCGGTAGACGACGTGGCCGGTGACGCGCGCCGGATCGCCCACGTACTGCGCGCGCACCACCGAGCGCACGCCGTCGGCGCCGATCAGCGCCTGGCCGTGCCAGCGCTGGCCGCGCTGATCCTCCACCGTCACCCCGTGGCCGTCCTGCTCCACGCGCACGATGCGCGTGTCGGTGTGGAAGCGCACGCGATCGCTGGCTTGCACCCCTTCCAGCAACGAGGTGTGTACGTCCACGCGGTGGATGACCGCATAGGGGTTGCCAAAGCGTTCGCGAAACGCCTGTCCCGTGGGCACCCGCGCCACCAGCGATGCGTCCAGCGCGTCGTGCATCACCAGCTCGTCGATGTAGACGGCGCGCCCCCGGGCGCGCTCGCCGACGCCCAGCGCGTCCATCGCCGAAAACGCATTCGGGCCGAGCTGAATGCCGGCGCCGATCTCGCCGATCTGCGCGGCCTGCTCGAACACGAGCACCTCGTAGCCCTGGTTGGCCAGCGCCAGCGCGACCGCCAGCCCACCGATGCCGCCGCCGGCCACCAGCACCGGCTCCCGGGTCGTCGCATGTGTCATAAGGTTACCTTTGGGGGGAGTGGAGAGCTAATAATAAGTATACTGACGATTAGCGTAGTCGTAAAATCAGCGGTACCACTTCGGGTTTACCCGCAATCCGCGACCGGGCCTCGGTCCCGGCCGAGTCCCGCCACCCATGTCCGCGTCCGCCCCGCTCCTCGATGTCAACGCCCAGCCGGGCCACGCCATCCGCCGCCTGCACCAGATCGCCGTTGGCATCTTTTTGCAGGAGACGGCGGCCCACGGCATCACCCCGGTGCAGTACGCCGCGCTGCAGACGGTGCACAACGAGCCGGGTATCGATCAGCGCACCCTGGCCAGCCGCATCGCGCAGGACACCTCCACCACCGCCGGGGTGGTGGAGCGGTTACAGGCGCGCGGCTGGTTACAGCGCGAACCGGATCCGGCCGATCGCCGCGCGCGCCGGCTGACACTCACGCCCGAGGGGCAGGCCCGGCTGGCCGCCGTCGTGCCGGACATGCGGCGCGCGCAGGCGCGTATCCTGGCCCCCCTGAACCCGCAGGAGCAGGCGCAGTTCATGGTGCTGCTGCAGCGGCTGGTCGATGCCAACAACGAGCTCAGCCGTGCCCCGGGGTCGGTGCGACAATCGGGCGCATGAACGCGATCTCCGTTCCCGAATTGATGCAGCGGCTCGGCCAGCAGGCCCGCACCTCCTCGGTGGCGATGGCCCAGGCGAGTGCCGCCCGCAAAAACGCCGCCTTGCGCGGTCTGGCCGCGCTGCTGCGGGCCCATGTCCAGCCCTTGCAGGCCGCCAACGCGCTCGACGTGGAGCGGGCCCGCGCCGCGGGCCTGAGCGACCCGATGGTGGACCGCCTCACGCTCACGCCGAAGGTGATCGAGACCTGCGCGCAGGGCTGCGAGCAGCTCGCCGCCATGCCGGACATCATCGGCGAGATCGTCGGCCTGCAGCAGCAGCCCAGCGGCATCCGCGTCGGGCAGATGCGCGTGCCGATCGGCGTCTTCGGCATGATCTACGAGAGCCGCCCCAACGTCACCATCGAGGCGGCGAGCCTGTCGATCAAGAGCGCCAACGCCTGCATCCTGCGCGGCGGCTCCGAGGCGCTGGAGAGCAACCGGGCGCTGGCCGCCCTGGTGCAACGGGCGCTGGCGCAGGCCGGCCTGCCGCGCGAGGCGGTGCAACTGGTGCCGACCACCGACCGCGAGGCGGTTGGCCGCCTGATCGCGATGCCGCAGTATGTGGACGTCATCATCCCGCGTGGTGGCAAGGGGCTGATCGAGCGCATCAGCCGCGAGGCCAAGGTGCCGGTCATCAAGCACCTGGACGGCAACTGCCACACCTATGTGGATGACCCGTGCGACCTGGACATGGCGGTGCGCGTCACCGACAACGCCAAGACCCAGAAATACAGCCCCTGCAACGCCACCGAGAGCCTGCTGGTGGCGCGCGGGGTGGCGGCAGACTTCCTGCCGCGCATCGGCGCGGTGTTCGCCGCCAAGGGAGTGGAGATGCGCTGCTGCCCCGAGGCCAAGGCGCTGCTCGCCGGCGTGCCGGGCGCGGTGCTGAAGGACGCCACCGAGCAGGACTGGTCCGAGGAGTACCTCGCGCCGATCATCAGCATCAAGGTGGTGGCCGGACTGGACGAGGCGATCGACTGGATCAACCGCTACGGCAGCCACCACACCGACGCCATCCTGACCACCGACCACCGGCACGCGCAGCGCTTCCTGCGCGAGGTCGACTCCAGCAGCGTGATGGTCAACGCCAGCACGCGCTTTGCCGACGGCTTCGAGTATGGTCTGGGGGCGGAAATCGGCATTTCCACCGACAAGTTCCACGCCCGCGGCCCGGTCGGCGTGGCGGGCCTGACCTCGCTGAAGTACGTGGTGCTGGGCGAGGGTGAAGTGCGGGGCTGAAGGGGCCGGGTTCGCCCGCGCGGGCGCAGCGCCCGCGGCAGCACCGCGCACGGATAATTCCGCCATGGCAAGCAAACATCGTGTCGTCGTGGGACTCTCGGGCGGGGTGGACTCCGCGGTCAGCGCCTGGCTGCTCAAGCAACAGGGGCACGAGGTCGTCGGCCTGTTCATGAAGAACTGGGAGGATGACGACGACGGCGAGCACTGCACCAGCCGGCAGGACTGGCTGGATGCCGCCAGCGTCGCCGACGTGATCGGCATCGACGTCGAGCACGTCAACTTTGCCGCCGAGTACAAGGACCGGGTGTTCGCGGAGTTCCTGCGCGAGTACGAGGCCGGCCGCACGCCCAACCCCGACATCCTGTGCAACGCGGAGATCAAGTTCAAGGCCTTTTTGGACCACGCGCTGCGGCTGGGGGCGGAGAAGATCGCCACCGGGCACTACGCGCGCGTGCGCGCGGTGGAGGCCACGAGCGGCCGCGTGCTAGACGACGAAGCGGCCGCGCGCCTGCCGGCCGAGGCGCTGCGGCACGAGCTGCTCAAGGGGGTGGACCCGGGCAAGGACCAGAGCTACTTCCTGCACCGGCTGACGCAGGCGCAGTTGGCGCGCGCGCTGTTTCCGGTCGGGCACCTGCACAAGAGCGAGGTGCGGCGCCTGGCGGCCGAGATCGGCCTGCCGAACGCGCGCAAGAAGGATTCCACCGGCATCTGCTTCATCGGCGAGCGGCCGTTTCGCGAGTTCCTGCAGCGCTACCTGCACGGCACGCCGGGGCCGATCGTCGATGACCAGGGACGCGAGATCGGCCGCCACGTCGGTCTGAGCTTCTACACCCTGGGCCAGCGCCAGGGGCTGGGCATCGGCGGCGTGCGCGGGCGCGACGAGGCCGCGCAGGGCGTGCACGCGCCGTGGTTCGTGGCGCGCAAGGACGTGCCGCGCAACGTGCTGTGGGCCGTGCAGGGGCACGACCACCCGTGGCTGCAGTCGAGCTGGCTGCGCGCCGACGACGCGAGCTGGATCGCCGGCGCCCCGCCGGCGCCGGGCCGCTACGCGGCCAAGACCCGCTACCGCCAGGCCGACGCGCCATGCACGCTGGTGGCGCCGGAAGGTGGCACGGCCGCCTTCGAGCTGCGATTTGAAGAGCCGCAGTGGGCCGTCACGCCCGGACAGAGCGCCGTGCTGTACGACGGCGAGGTGTGCCTGGGCGGCGGCGTCATCCACGCCGCCCAGGCCACCGAGCGGCCGCTGCCCTGCGACCCGACAGAGGCTGCCAACAGGGCTCCGCGGCGGCGATCCGCGCCGCGCGCCGCCTGCGGGCCGGCCTGAGGTCGCGACTCAGAACGGAATGTCGTCGTCCATGTCCTCGAAGCCGCTGGCGGCCGGCGCGGGGGCCGTCTGCGGCGCGGGGCGGCTGGCCGGAGCGGCCACGTTGCGTGCCGGGGCGGGGGCGGCGGCGCGCGGTGCGTAGCCACCGTCCTCCGACGGGGCGCCCATGCCTTCGCGGCTGCCCAGCAGTTGCAGTTCGGTGGCGATGATGTCCACCGTGTTGCGCTCGATGCCGTCCTGGCCGGTGTACTTGCCGTACTTCAGCCGGCCTTCGACGTAGACCGGCCGGCCCTTTTTCAGGTATTCGCCGGCTATTTCGGCCAGCCGGTCATAGAAGGTGACGCGGTGCCATTGGGTGTCTTCGACCACCTCGCCGGAGTTGCGGTCTTTGCGCCGGCTGGAGGTGGCGATGCTGACGCTGGCCACGGGTTGGCCGGACGGTAGGTAGCGGATTTCGGGGTCGCGGCCGCAGTTGCCGACCAGGATGACTTTGTTGACCGATGCCATGGGGTTGTCCTCGTGGATGGGGCGGTTGCCCAATATTCGACCGATTGTGCCCCAATCGCCCCGATGGCCCCATCCCCTGGGCGGGGGAGGGGCGGTCAGGTCTGCGGCAGCGCCGAGGGCGCGGCCGTGGGTGGGCGCAGGCCCCAGCTGAGCACCAGCCACAGCATGCACAGCGCGGCACCAAGGCCGAAGACGCTGGCCGCCCCGCCGTGGTGCATCAGCCAGCCGCCCAACGCGCCCCCCGCAAACAGCCCCAGCGACTGCAGCGTGTTGTACACCCCCAGCGCAGCGCCCCGCGCATGGGCCGGCGCCAGCCGCGAAACCAGGCTGGGCTGGCTGGCTTCCAGCGTGTTGAAGCCCAAAAAGAACACCAACAGCCACACCCCGGTGATGAGTGTGCTGTCGGCGCCGTGGCTGGCGGCCCACGCCAGCCCCCCTTGGGCGAGCACCAGCAAGCCGATGGCGCCGCGCAGCACCGCGCCCAGGTGACCGCGCCGCTCTAGCCGGAACAGCAGCCCGCCCATGATCAGAAACGACACCAGCAGCGCCGGCAGATAGATCTGCCAATGGTGCGCCTTGTCGATTCCGGCGCCGACGAGCAGACCGGGCACGGCCATCCACATGGCCATCTGCACCGTGTGCAGGGTCAACACCCCCATGTCCAGCCGCAACAGGTCGCGGTGGCGCAGCACCAAGCCCAGCCCGACCGGCGTCCGCGCGGTCGATCGGGGAGGCTCGGGCGGCACCACCCACGCCACCACCGCCATGCCGGCCAGGGCCAGACCGCCCGTGAGCCAGAACAGCCCCCCCAGCCCGATGGCCGCGGCCAGGGGCGGGGCGGCGACCAGCGACAGGGCAAAAACCAGCGCGATGCTCACGCCCACCAGGGCCATGGCCTTGGTGCGCACGGCATCGCGCGTCAGATCGGCCAGCAGTGCGGTGACGGCGGCCGATATCGCCCCTGCGCCTTGCAACGCACGGCCGAGGGTCAGCATGTCCAGCGTCGAGGCGGTAGCCGCCAGCGTGCTGCCCAGGGCAAACAGCGCCAGCCCCGCCAGGATGACGCGTTTGCGGCCCCAGCGGTCCGACGCCAGCCCCAGCGGAATCTGCAGCAGCGCCTGCGCCAGGCCGTATATGCCCATGGCCAGCCCGACGCGCGCCGGATCGTCACCGCCCGGCAGCCGGGCCGCCTCCAGCGCAAAGACCGGCAGCACCAGAAACAAGCCCAGCATGCGCAGGGCAAAAATGCCCGCGAGCGCCAAACTCGCGCGGCGCTCGCTTGGCCACATGCGATCGGGGGAGGATGGGGGG
>NZ_DAISXZ010000069.1:0-11982 GCF_036825565.1 Tepidimonas sp.
CCGTGTTGCGGCGCTCTTCCTCGGGCATGACCATGCTCTTGCGCTCGGGGCCCATCAGGATCTTGTCCTTGGCCTTTTCGAAGTCCTGCATCTCCACGACGCGGGCGTTGCGCCGCGCCGCCATCAGCGCCGCCTCGTTGCACAGGTTCGCCAGATCCGCGCCGCTCATGCCCGGCGTGCCGCGGGCGATGATCTCCGGACTCACGTCCGAGCCGATCGGGATCTTGCGCATGTGGACCTTGAGGATCTGCTCGCGGCCGCGGATGTCGGGCAGCGTCACATACACCTGACGGTCGAAGCGCCCCGGACGCAGCAGCGCCGCATCCAGAATGTCGGGCCGGTTGGTCGCCGCAATCACGATGACGCCCAGGTTGGTCTCGAAACCATCCATCTCGACGAGCATCTGGTTCAGGGTCTGCTCGCGCTCGTCGTTGCCACCGCCCAACCCTGCGCCACGCTGCCGGCCCACGGCGTCGATTTCGTCGATGAAGATGATGCACGGGGCATTCTTCTTGGCGTTCTCGAACATGTCGCGCACACGCGCGGCGCCAACGCCGACAAACATCTCGACGAAGTCCGAGCCCGAGATGCTGAAGAACGGCACCTTGGCCTCGCCCGCGATGGCCTTGGCCAGCAGCGTCTTGCCCGTACCGGGTGGCCCCACCAGCAGCAGGCCGCGCGGAATGCGCCCGCCCAGCTTCTGGAACTTCTGCGGATCCTTCAGGAAGTCCACGACCTCCTTGACCTCTTCCTTGGCCTCGTCGCAACCCGCCACGTCGGCAAAGGTCACGGTGTTGGCGTTTTCGTCCAGCATGCGGGCCTTGCTCTTGCCAAAGCTGAACGGACCGCCGCGCCCGCCACCCTGCATCTGCCGCATGAAGTAGATCCACACGCCGATCAGCAGCAGCATCGGCCCCCAGCTCACGAGCAGGGTCATCAGCAGCGAACCTTCCTCGCGCGGGCGCACGTCGAACTTGACGTCGTTGGCGATCAGGTCGCCCACCAACCCACGGTCGAGGTAGGTAGCATTGGTACGCACCCGCCGGTCGTCGGTCGTGATGGCCACGATCTCGGTGCCGTTGGCGCCCTCCTGGATGGTGGCGCTCTTGATGCGCTGGGCCTTGACCTCGTTGAGGAAGTCCGAATAAGCCATGTAGCCGGCGCCGGACGTGGCACGACCGTCAAACTGCTTAAAGACCGTGAACAGCACCATGGCGATCACCACCCAGACCGCCACTTTGGAAAACCACTGGTTGTTCAACGAAGGCTCCTACCTTGTCATGGTGGGGTGGCGGATGCGAGAGCTCCGCGCATGCACCCCATGTGCGCCCCATTGTAGGACTTATCAAGACCATCCCCCCTTGACCAAAGCGAAACCCTTTCGATCAATGGGATAGGACGGGCAAATCGGCTTAGCGTCCCCGGAGGATGTCAGCCACCCTGTCTCAGACCCAACCCCACCAGAAAGGTTTCCGCTGACTGGGGACGCGACGCCTTGGGCTTGTGCGCCTTGACGGTCCGAAAGTGCGCCCGAAACAGCCGCACCGCCGCGTCGTACGCCCCACCGTGGAACACCTTGGCCACGAGCGCCCCGTCGGACTTGAGGTGGGCCACCGCAAAGTCAACGGCGAGTTCGATCAGATGCTCGATGTGCGCGGCATCCACCTCCTCCACGCCGGACAGGTTGGGGGCCATGTCCGATACCACCAGATCCACCCGGTGGGCCGCATCGCCGCCCAGGGCGTCGGCCAAAGCCGCCTGCAACGCGGCCAGCGTGGCCTCCTCGCGGAAGTCGCCCTGGATGAAGCGCACCCCATCCACCGTCTCCATGGGCAACAGGTCCAGGCCGATCACCGTGCCGCGCACCCGGGGCTGCCCGTCCGGGCCCGTTGCCGTCCCCAGGCGCCGGCGCAGATACTGGCACCAAGCCCCTGGCGCACAGCCCAAGTCCACCACACACTGGCCGGGGTGGACCAAGTGGAAGGTCTCGTCCAACTCCTTGAGCTTATAGGCGGCGCGGGCGCGATAGCCCTCTTTTTGCGCCAGGCGCACCCAGGGATCGGTGACGTGCTGGTTGAGCCACGCCTTGTTGACCTTCTTGCTTTGCGTCTTGACCTTCATGGGGGTGGGACTATACGGCCGGACGGCATGGCCCGACGGTGCAACCGCTCAACGGTGCGCGCGAGTCGAACGGCGCGGCCGGCCTGAACACCTGGGATACCGGATAATCCCCCCATGCCGCGAATCGAACTCACCCCAGCCCAGCGCGCCGCCCACCGCGGGGCCGCACACCACCTCGAGCCGGTCGTCATGATTGGAGCCGACGGCCTGACCGACGCCGTCAAGGCCGAGGTGGACGCGGCTCTGAATGCGCACGGCCTGATCAAGGTGCGCGCCCTGGAAGGCGACCGCCCCCAGCGCGAAGCCTGGCTGCAGACGCTGGCGGACGAACTCAACGCCGCGCCGGTGCAGCACATCGGCAAGCTGCTGGTGCTGTGGCGCCCCATCCCGCCCAAGGCCAAAGCCGTCGACGAGGACCGCAAACCCGGCCCGCGCGAATACAAGGTGGTCAAGTACAGCAAAAAGGGCGGCCAGCGCCCCGAGATCAGGACCGTTCGGGTGCTGGGCAACCAGCGGTTGACGCCGGGCGGACTGGTCAAGAAGGCCAAGCGGCGCCAAAAGAGCGCCAAAAAATCCGCGTCTGCCGCCGGCTGATCGGCCCCGCGGCGGCGGGGCGGGGTTTTCCGTGGCATCCTTGGGTGCATGAACGACCGCATTGACCCCGCCCTGCTCGACAACCCCCTGCTCGACTTTGCCGATCTGCCCCGCTTCGACGTGGTGGAACCCGGCCACGTCGCCCCGGCCATCGAATCCCTGCTGCGCGAGGCCGACGCCGCCCTGCAGCAGGTCGCCGGCCCCAACTTCCCGGCGGACTGGAACGCACTGGCCGCCACCTTGGACGTGGCGACAGAGCGCCTGGGACGTGCCTGGGGCACCGTCAGCCACCTCAACGCCGTCGCCGACACGCCGGCGCTTCGCGCCGCCTACAACGCCATGCTGCCGCGCGTCACGGAGTTCTGGACCCGGCTGGGCGCGGACGAGCGGCTGTACACCAAGTACAAGGCCATCGATCCCGCGCGCCTGAATGCGGCCCAGCGGCGTGCGCGCGATATTGCCTTGCGGGGCTT
This sequence comes from Tepidimonas sp., assembly GCF_036825565.1. Taxonomy (GTDB): domain Bacteria; phylum Pseudomonadota; class Gammaproteobacteria; order Burkholderiales; family Burkholderiaceae_C; genus Tepidimonas. The sequence goes on from NZ_DAISXZ010000069.1 coordinate 3,189, forward strand.
CGTCCTCGGCGGCGCCGAATTGCAGGGCGAGGCCAAGGCACGGTTTACCGCCATCCAGGAGCGCCAGGTCGAGCTAGCCCAGAAGTTCAGCGAAAACGCCCTGGACGCGACCGACGCCTATGCCTACTACGCGAGCGAAGCGGAGCTGGCCGGCGTGCCCGACGATGTGCGCGCGGCCACCCGCCAGGCAGCCCAGGCCGAGGGCCGCGATGGTCACCGCCTGAGCCTGAAGCTGCCGGTGTACCTGCCTATCATGCAATTTGCCCACGACCGGGCGCTGCGCAAACGCCTCTACCGCGCCTATGGCACGCGCGCCAGCGACCAGGCCGAGGGTGACGGCACGCGCTTCGACAACACCCCGCTGATGCGCGAGCTGCTGGCCCTGCGCGCCGAAGAGGCGCGGCTGCTCGGCTACCCCAGCTTTGCGCACGTCTCGCTCGTGCCCAAGATGGCGCAATCCCCCGAGCAGGTGATCGACTTTCTGCGCGATCTGGCCCGGCGCGCCCGCCCCCATGCCGAGCAGGACTTGGCTGACATGCGTGCTTTCGCGGCCGACCATCTGAACCTGCCCGACCCGCAAGCCTGGGACTGGCCCTACATCGCCGAGCAACTGCGCCAGGCGCGGTACGCCTACAGCGAGCAGGAGGTCAAGCCTTACTTCCCGCTGCCGCGCGTGCTGCAAGGGCTGTTTCGCATCGTCGAGACGCTGTTCGAAGTCCGCATCCGCGAGGACCAGTCACCCGCGTGGCATCCCACGGTGCGCTTTTTCCGCTTGGAGCGCGACGGCGCGCTGATCGGGCAGTTTTATCTGGATCCGTCGGCGCGCGCCGGCAAGCGCGGCGGCGCCTGGATGGACGATGTGCGGGGCCGCTGGCGCCGCCCGGACGGCGGCGCGCTGCAAACGCCGGTGGCGCATCTGGTGTGCAACTTCGCCGACGGTGTAGATGGCAAGCCCGCCCTGCTCACGCACGACGATGTGATCACCCTATTCCATGAATTTGGCCACGGCCTGCACCATTTGCTCACCCAGGTGGATGAGCACGACGTCGCAGGCATCGGCGGGGTTGAGTGGGATGCCGTGGAACTGCCCAGCCAGTTCATGGAGAACTTTTGCTGGGAATGGGTGGTGCTGCAGCAGATGACGGGGCATGTGGATACGGGCGAGCCTCTGCCGCGCGCGCTCTACGACAAGATGCTGGCCGCCCGCAACTTCCAAAGCGGTCTGCAGACGCTGCGCCAGATCGAGTTTGCGCTGTTCGACATGCGGCTGCACCTGGAAGGCGCCCCGGATGGCGACGTGATGGCCCTGCTGCAGCAGGTGCGCGACGAGGTGGCCGTGCTGCAGCCGCCCGCGTGGCACCGCATGCCGCACACCTTCAGTCACATCTTTGCGGGGGGCTATGCCGCGGGCTATTACAGCTACAAGTGGGCCGAGGTGCTCAGTGCCGACGCGTATGCCGCCTTCGAGGAGGCAGCCGCGCAGTGCGGCTCGCCGCTGAATGTCGATGTCGGGCGACGCTACCGACAGGAGATTCTGGAGGTCGGCGGCAGCCGCCCTGCGCTGGAATCCTTCCGTGCCTTCCGCGGCCGCGAACCGCAGATCGACGCGCTGCTGCGCCACCAAGGCATGGCCTGACGCCCGATCGCATCACGGGGCGTGCGATCTATGTCGCACAGGGCCTGGACGCCGCCGCCCGCGCCATGGCGGAGGGCCGCCATGACGACGCGCAGGAGCTGTACCTGCTGCGGGTCAAGCCGCAGCAGCCCGCCGTGCAAAACGCGCTGAACGCGCTGCAGGCCATCAAGCTGGCCCATGCCAACCAGGAGCACGAGGCGGCGCAGGCCCTGCAGCGCACGGTGACGGTCGCAGTGATCGCCACGTCCGCAGGTACCCCGCTGCTGGGGATGTGGTTGGCGTGGCGCATCACCCGCTCGATCACCGGCCCCGTGCGGCAAGCCGTGCAGGTGGCGGATCGGGTGGCCGTCGGCGACCTCACCCCCCATCCCACCGCTCCGGGCCGTGACGAGCTGGGCGAGCTGCTGCGCGCCCTGGCCGCCATGCAGGCGCGACTGACCACCTTGATCGGGGACGTGCGCGACGTGTGCGACGGCGTGGCGGCCGGCACCCACCAGATCGCTGCCGGCAGCGCCGACCTGTCGCAGCGCACCGAATCGCAGGCCGCGCAACTGCAGAAGACGGCCGCGGCCATGGCGGAGCTCAACGGTGCCGTGACGCGCAACACCGAGACCGCCCGCTCCGCCGTCGAATCGGCCCTACAGGCCCGCGCCGCGGCCAGCGATGGCGGCCGGCTGATGCAGGACGTCGTAGCGACGATGGGCGACATCGCCGCCGGCAGTCACCGCATTGCGGACATCACGGGCGTCATCGACGCCATCGCCTTCCAGACCAACATCCTGGCCCTCAACGCCACGGTCGAGGCCGCCCGGGCCAGCGAGGCAGTGCGCGTCTTTCGCCTGGAACGCGGCGAAGTCGGGCTGCTGCCCGGCTGAACAGGGGCGAGCTGGTCAGGGCGTGTCGAACACGATGGTGCGCACCCCCTCGGACGTACCCAGCAGGCAGACGTGGGCGCGCTGGTGCGCGAACACCCCCACCGTGACCACCCCAGGCCAGTCGTTGACCATGGACTCGAAGGCCACGGGGTCCGCGACGCACAAGCCGTGCACATCCAGGATGTGTTGGCCGTTGTCGGTGACCAGCGGCACGCCATCGCGCAGGCGCACCCGCGCCTCGCCCCCCAGCGCTGCGAACTGCCGGATCAGGCGCTGGGTGGCCATCGGGATGACCTCCACCGGCAACGGAAAGCGCCCCAGCGTCTGCACCCACTTGGACTGATCGGCAATGCAGACAAAGCGCCGCGCCTGCGCGGCAACGATTTTTTCCCGCGTCAGTGCCGCCCCGCCCCCTTTGATCATGTAACCGCGGGGGTCGATCTCGTCGGCACCGTCGATGTACACCGCCAGTTCGCCCACCTCGTTGGCGTCGAACACCGCAATGCCATGGGCACGCAGCCGCTGGGTGGACGCCTCCGAGCTGGACACGGCGCCGGCGATGCGCGTTTGCGCCTGGGCCAGCGCGTCGATGAAGCAGTTTACGGTCGAGCCCGTACCCACGCCGACGATTTGTCCCGGCTCCACATACGCCAAGGCGGCACGCCCCACCAGGGCCTTGAGTTCGTCCTGTGTCAGCGCCGGAGCAGACGGGTCGCGGTTCATAGTGCAGGGTCCTGTCAGCGTCAAAAAAGCGGGGGCTCGGGGTGCGACAATTGGCCACCATCCGGCACTGTGCCAATGACCGATACGACGACTGCGATTATCCGATGGCCTGGATCCCCTACGCGCCGGCCCGCGCGCTTTTGTTTCGGCTCGACGCCGAAGACGCACACGATCTGACCTTGCGCACGCTGGAGCGCTTGCAGCGCTCCCCCCTGCTGACCCTGGTGGCCCAACCCCGAATAGACGATCCGGTCACGCTGGCTGGCCTGCACTTCCCCAACCGGGTGGGGCTGGCCGCGGGGCTGGACAAGAACGCCCGCTGCATCGACGCCTGGGCAGCGATGGGTTTTGGCTTCATCGAGGTGGGCACCGTCACCCCCCGGCCTCAGCCCGGCAACCCCCGCCCGCGGCTGTTTCGCCTGCCGCAGGCCGAGGCGCTGATCAACCGCTTCGGCTTCAACAACGACGGGCTGGACGCCTTCATGCGCAACGTCAACCGGTCACACGTCCGCCAGGGCCGCACCGGCGCGCGCGACCTGGTGCTGGGCCTCAACATCGGCAAAAACGCCAGCACCCCCATCGAGCGCGCGACGGACGACTACCTGATCGGTCTGGAGGGGGTGTACACCCAGGCCGACTACATCGCGGTCAACATCTCCAGCCCCAACACGCAAAACCTGCGCCAGCTCCAGGGCGATGCGGCGCTGGACGGCCTGCTGCAGGCCCTGGCGCGGCAGCGTGCCGACCTAGCCGACCGGCTCGGCGTGCGGCGGCCCATTTTCGTCAAAATCGCCCCCGATCTGGACGACGGGCAGATCGCCGTGATTGCCGACGCCCTGCTGCGCCATGGCATGGACGGTGTCATCGCCACCAACACCACCCTGGCGCGCGATGCGGTCCAAGGCCTGCCCCACGCGCAGGAGGCCGGAGGCCTGTCCGGCCGGCCGGTGGCACGCGGCAGCAACCGCGTCATCGCGGCGCTGCGCCAGCGCCTGGGGCCCGGCTTTCCGATCATCGGGGTCGGCGGGGTAATGGACGAAGCATCTGCGCGCGACAAGCTCGCGGCAGGGGCGGACCTCGTCCAGCTCTACACGGGCCTGATTTACCGCGGACCGGACCTGGTGCCAGCGGTGGCCAGGGCGCTGCGCGACAGCCGGGGGGCGGTGCGATGATCGGCGCCACCGTGGCCCTGGCCTTCTTCGGCGCGGCGGTGCTGCTGGCACTCAGCCCCGGCCCGGACAATTTGTTCGTGCTGATGCAATCGGCCACCCACGGCCGGCGCGCCGGCTTGCTGGTCACCCTGGGGCTGTGCACGGGGCTGCTGGGGCACACCGCGGCGGTCGCTCTGGGACTCGCGGCCGTGCTGGCGGCCTCGCCTTGGGCCTTCTGGGCGCTCAAGCTGCTGGGGGCGGCCTATCTGCTGTACCTGGCCTGGGGGGCCTGGTGGGCGCCCACCGGCCCCATCGATACGACCCGGGTACCGCCGCTGCGCCCGCTCGCGGCTTACGGACGGGGCATCGTGATGAACCTAACCAACCCCAAGGTGGCGCTGTTCTTTCTGGCCTTTCTGCCCCAGTTTGCCGATCCCGCGCGGGGCGCGGTGGGGTGGCAGATCCTGCAGTTGGGTGCGCTGTTCATGGTGGCCACGCTGCTGACCTTCGGGTCGTTTGCGGTCTTTGCGGGCTGGATCGGCGGGGCGCTTCGGCGCTCCGCCCGGGCGCAGCGGGCGCTCAACCGCGCGGCCGCCGTGGTCTTCGCGGGGCTGGCGGCGCGCCTGGCCTTTGCCTCACGCTAGGCCGTGGCCCGGCCGGGCGTGACCAGGACATCGCAGGGCGCTTCGGACAGCACATGCGCCGTGACGCTGCCAAGCAGCAGCTCCTCCGCGGCGCTCAAGCCGTGCTTGCCGATCACGATCAGGTCGCACGCCCGCCGGGTAGCCTGTTGCACGATGCCGAGCGCCGCATCGCCCTCGTGCAGCGTGGCGTGGTAGCGCGAGGGCGGCCAGCCCCGCTGTCGCGCCAGGTCGTGCAGGCGAGTGGCAGCGCGCTCGCGCGTCTTTTCCCGATACAGGGCGATCATGTCGTCGTCCACGCCGGCAAACCGCAGCTTTTCCTCGAACGGCACGGTGTAGGCGTGCAGCATCTCGACCGTGGCATGGGGCGCGAGCGCATCGGCCAGCGCCAGGGCCGGTGCTGACCAGGGCGAAAAGTCCACGGGGACCAGCGCGCACCGGTAGCCGTGTTGCACCGGCTGGCGCACCACGAGCAAGGGATAGGTGGCCTTGCGCACCAAACGCTCGGCCGTGGTGCCCAGCAACAGGCGCTGCAATCGCCCGCGCCCATGCGCGCCCACGACCACCCAGTGCGCAGCGCGGCGCAGCGCCGTCTCGCCAATCGTCTGCACCGGATGGCCCTGCGCAAACACCGGGTGGACGGGCCAGCCCTGCTCGTCCTGCAGCCGGCGGGCCGTGGCCTGCAATGTGGCTTGGGCATCGGCCACGATGCGATCCAAAGGCCGCTCGGCCCCCAACCACTCCTGCAGGGCGGCCATCCAGTCGTTCGGCAGGACGTGCAGCAAGACCAGCGGCACGCCATGCTCGCGGGCCAAGTGGGCGGCCCGCTGTTCGGCCAACCGCGCACCGTCGGAAAAATCGGTCGCCACCAACACGCCACCCTTGGGTGGGTCGGCCGGGGGACGGCAGCCTTCGTCGGTCATCATGTGTGTGCTCCCGGAACAGGCGGCGACACCGTCAGCACGCCGACCAGGTGTTCGGCCGCGTGCACGGCGGCGTCGCGAAAGGGCAAATAGATGTGCTGTACGTCCAGACGCTGCAGTTCCTGCAGCGCCGCTTCATCGCGCGCGGTGACGGCAATCGGGCCCGCGTAGCCCGCGCCACGCAGGGCATGCACCAACGCGCGGGTGGACGACACCAGCGGCAGCGTCAGCACCACCCAGCGGGTGCCGTGCAGGGGCAGGGACTCGACGAAGTCCGGGTTCTCGCCATCGCCGTAGTGGACGGGTAGGCGTTCCTGCTTGAGCTCGCGCACGGCCTCGGGATCGTGGTCGATGCCCACCACCGCCACCCCCTGGCGGCGCAACTCGCGCAGCAGCCGGCTGCCGTAGCGCCCCAGGCCAAAGACCAGCACCGCCGATTCCTCGCTGCGCGGCGGGTGGCGGTCCACCGCCAGTTCCCGGTGCGGGCGCTGCCGCTCGAACACCCCCAGCCACGGGGCCAGCCGTTCGTACAGCGGCTGGGAGTACAGGATCATGTAGGTGGACAGCGTGATGGTGATCAACCCCACCAGCGTCGTCAGCCCCAGGGCCTGCACATCCACATGGCCCAGGCTGATCCCCATGGCCACGAAGACGATGGAAAACTCGCTGATCTGCGCCACCGTCAGCCCGGCCAGAAACCCCGTGCGCTTGCAGTAGCCCATGTAACCCATGATGGCCATCACGATCAGCGGGTTGCCAATGAGCACGAACACCGCCAGCACCAGCGCGGGCCACAGTTCCTGCCCCAGGGTGGACAGGTCCAGCTCCGCCCCCAGGTGGATGAAAAAGAACAACAGCAAAAAATCCCGCACCCCGCCCAGCCGGGCATTGATGGCCTCGCGGAAATGGGTAGAGGCCAGCGTAAAGCCCGCGACGAAGGCGCCGGCCTCCATCGAAAAGCCCGCCCAGGCCCCAAGCGCCGCCAGCCCTACCCCCCAAGCGAGCGCAAAGACCAGCAGCAACTCTTGCGAGCGCGCCATCAGCGCCACCACCCGCGGCAGCACCCAGCGCATCAGCACCGCGATGACGAACACCGCCAACACGATCCGCCCGGCCAGCGTGGCGGCGACCACCCAACCGCTGGCCGCCGCCCCCGCCTCGGGCGTGCGCAACGCGCTCATGGCCATCATTGCCAGCACTACGGCCAAGTCCTGCACGATCAAAAAACCGACGGCGATGCGCCCGTGCAGCGAGTCCAGCTCCCGCTTGTCGGTCAGCAGCTTGACGATGATGATCGTGCTGGAAAACGTCAGCGCCACGGCCACGTACAGCGCGGTCATCACATCCTTTCCCAGCGCCAGAATCAGCGCGAATCCCCCCGCGATGGTGAAGGCCAACTGCCCCAGTCCCGTAGCGAGCGCTACCGGCCCGATGTGGCGCACATGGTGCAGGTCGAGCTTGAGGCCGACAATGAACAACAGCACCGTCACCCCGATTTGCGCCAGCAGCGCCACCTGATCGTGGGCCTTGACCCAGCCCACGCCAGCCGGGCCGAGGGCGATGCCGACCACGATATAGGCGATCAGCACCGGCTGGCGCAGATGCACGAACAGCGCGCAGGCGCCGGCCGCGATCAGCAGCAAAATGGCAAACTCGGCAAAAGGCGTGGCAGTCATGCTGAGGCGATTCTGCCTCGCGCCTGGCGTTCCCGCCCGGGTTTGATTCGGATCAAGAAGCTGCCAGGGCCTCCACGACGCACTCCCCCACCGCCAGCGCGCTCGTCAACCCGGGCGACTCGAAGCCCAGCAGATGCACCAGTCCGGCCCAACCGTGCTCGCGCGGGCCGTCCAGTCGAAAATCCGGCGCTGGCTCACCGGGCCCATGGACCTTGGGGCGCACGCCGCTGTAGGCCGGCTGCAGCGCGCCGTCGGGCAAGGCTGGCCAGTAGCGGCGGATAGCGTCATAAAACGCCGCCGCCCGTTGTCCATCGACGGCGTAATCCAGCTCGTCCGGCGAGGCGGCGCCCACCCACTCATGATCGGGCCCAAAGCGCGCCTGCCCGCCCAGATCGAGCGTCAGGTGCACGCCCAGCCAGGCGTCCTGCGGCGCGGGGTAGATCAGGCAACCGAACGGCGAACGTCCCACCAGCGCAAAGTAACTGCCCTTGGCATAGTGGGGCCGCGGCCAGCGCTCGGGGTCGGGCCCCTGGATGGCGCGCGCCACATGGCAGGCCCACAGCCCCGCCGCATTGACCAGCACGTCTGCCTGCAACTCGAAAGGCTCGCCCTCGCGCGTCGCGCCCCGCACCCACCAGCCGCCCTGGCCCTGGGCGCCGATCGGCTCGGCCGAGGTGAACACCGAGCCCAGCGCTACGCCGCCTCCGGCGGCTTCCAGATCGCCCTGCAACGCCACCATCAGACCGTGGCTGTCCACGATGCCTGTGCTGGGCGACCACAGCGCGGCATGGCAACGCAGGGCGGGCTCGCGCTCGCGCGCCTGGGCGGCAGACAGCCACGACACGGGCACCCCATTGGCCTGCGCGCGCGCGGCGAGCGCCTCCAGCGCGTCCGCTTGCTCGCGTTCGGTCGCGACGATCAGCTTGCCGCAAGGGCGGTGGCCGATGTGCCGCTCGGCTGCATAGTCGTACAACAGGGCTTTGCCGCGCACGCACAACTGCGCCTTGAGCGATCCGGGCGCGTAGTACAGCCCGGCGTGGATGACCTCGCTGTTGCGGGCGCTCACACCGGTGCCAATGGCCGTTTCGCGCTCCAGCACGACCACCTCGCGCCCCGCACGGGCCAGCGCGCGGGCGATCGCCAGGCCGATCACCCCCGCCCCAACGACC
>NZ_DAISXZ010000070.1:0-11893 GCF_036825565.1 Tepidimonas sp.
GTCGGGGACGGGGTTTGGGAGTCGTCGGTCATGTCGGGCCGCTGAGGGGGCCGGGCCGTCGGCGCTCAGGCGTTGCGCTCGAAGTCCCGCAGGTAGTCAACGAGAGCCTCCACTCCCGCCATCGGCATGGCGTTGTAGAGACTGGCACGCATGCCGCCCACCGACTTGTGGCCCTTGAGCTGCAGCAGCCCGCGCGCTTCCGCCCCGCGCAAAAACGCGGCGTTGCGGGGGTGGGCGGGGTCCTGCAACGGCGCTCCGTCGTCGCCGCGCAGGAAGAAGGGGATGTTCATGCGCGAGCGGCAGGCGGGATCGACCCGGTTGACATACAGGGACGAGCCGTCGATCGCGTCGTACAGGCGCTGTGCCTTGGCAATGTTGCGCGCCTCCATCGCCGCCACGCCGGTGAGCGCCCCTTCGCGCTGCGCGAGCAGCCACTGGAAGGTCAGACCGGCGATGTAGATGGCGTAGGTGGGCGGTGTGTTCAGCAGCGAATCGGCGTCCGCCAGGGCGCGGTAGTCGAACACGCTGGGGCAGATCGGCAGCGCATGGCCCAGCAGATCCTCGCGCACCACGATGATCGTCAGTCCAGCCGGGCCGATGTTCTTTTGCGCGCCGCCGAAGGCCAGGCCGACGCGGCTCCAGTCGATCGGGCGCGACAGCACATGCGACGAAAAGTCGATCACCAGCGGTGCGTCGCTGCCCAGCGCGGCCAGATCCGGCAGGCTGTGGAACTCCACCCCGTGGATGGTTTCGTTGCTGCACAGGTGCACGTAGCTGGCGTCCGCGCTCAACCGCCACGTGGCCGGGTCGGGCAGGGTCGTAAAGCCGGTGTCGGCCGCGCTGGCGGCGATGCGGGCCTCGCCGTAGCGCGCGGCTTCCTTGGCGGACTTCTGGCTCCAATTGCCGGTCAGGACGAAGTCCATCGCCCGCGCCGGGCGCCGCCCCGCCAGGTTGAGCGGCACCATCGCGTTGTGCGCCAAGGCACCGCCCTGGCTGAACAGCACCTTGAAGTGCGCCGGAATGGCCAGCAGGGTGCGCAAATCGCGCTCGGCCTGCTCGGCAATGGCCATGAAGGCCTTGCCGCGGTGGCTCATTTCCATCACGCCCATGCCGGTGCCGTGCCAGTCGAGCATTTCGGCCGCCGCCTGTTCCAGCACCGCTTCGGGCATGGTGGCCGGGCCGGCCGAGAAGTTGTAGGGACGCCGTGCCACCGTGTCAGCCCTCCGTGTCGTCCGCGTCCGCCGGCGGGGGGGCGTCCTCGCCCTCGTCGTTGTCCGCTATGCGCTGCAGGCCGCTCAGGCGGTCGCCGTCATCCAGCGCGATCAGTGTGACGCCCTGCGTGGCGCGGCCCAGCTCGCGGATCTCTGCCACCCGCGTGCGCACCAGCACGCCCCGGTCGGTGATGAGCATGATCTCGTCCTCCGGCCGCACGAGGGTGGCCGCAACCACGCGCCCGTTGCGCTCCGATTGCTGGATGGCGATCATGCCCTTGGTGCCGCGGCCGTGGCGCGTGTACTCGGTGATGGAGGTGCGCTTGCCGTAGCCGTTTTCGGTGGCGGTCAGCACGCTCTGGCTCTCGTCCTCGGCCACCAGCATGGCGATGACGCGCTGGCCGTCCTCCAGCGCCATACCCTTGACGCCGCGCGCCTGCCGGCCCATCGGGCGCACGTCGTTCTCGTCGAAGCGCACCGCCTTGCCGGCGTCGGAGAACAGCATCACGTCGTGCCGCCCGTCGGTCAGCGCGGCACCGATCAGGTAGTCGCCCTCGTCCAGATCGACGGCGATGATGCCGGCCTTGCGCGGGTTGCTGAACTCGTCCAGCGCCGTCTTTTTGACCACGCCGTGCGCCGTGGCCATGAACACATAGTGGTCGGCCGGAAAGCTGCGGAACTCGCCGGTCAGCGGCAGCACCACGTTGATCTTTTCGCCTTCGGCCAGCGGGAACATGTTGACGATCGGCCGCCCGCGCGCGCCCCGCCCGCCGGCGGGGACTTCCCACACCTTCAGCCAGTACAGCCGCCCGCGGTTGCTGAAGCACAGAATCCAATCGTGCGTGTTGGCGATGAAGAGCTGGTCGATCCAGTCGTCGTCCTTGGTGGCGGTGGCCTGCTTGCCGCGCCCGCCGCGGCGCTGCGCGCGGTACTCCGACAGCGGCTGGCTCTTGATGTAGCCCGCGTGCGACAGGGTCACCACCATGTCCTGCGGCGCGATCAGGTCCTCGGTGTCGAGTTCCTGCGCGTTATGTTCGATGTGGCTGCGGCGGGCGCCGGCCTTGCTCTGGCCAAACTCCGCGCGGATGGCGCGCAGCTCGTCACCGATGATGGCGGTCACCCGCTCGGGCCGCGCCAGGATGTCGAGCAGGTCGTCGATCTGCGCCATCACCTCCTTGTACTCGGCGACGATCTTGTCCTGCTCCAGGCCGGTCAGGCGCTGCAGCCGCATCTGCAGGATCTCCTGCGCCTGCGTCTCCGACAGCGCGTAGAGCCCGTCGGCCTGCAGCCCGTAGGCGCGCGCCAGCCCCTCGGGGCGGTAGTCGTCGGCGTTGACGGTGCCGCCGTCGGCGCGCGCGCGCGTCAGCATCGCGCGCACCAGTTCGCTGTCCCAGCGGCGTGCCATCAGCTCGGCCTTGGCCACCGGCGGGGTGGGGCTTTCGCGGATGATGCGGATGAACTCGTCGATGTTGGCCAGCGCCACCGCCAGCCCCTCCAGCACGTGGCCGCGCTCGCGCGCCTTGCGCAGCTCGAACACGGTGCGCCGCGTCACCACCTCGCGCCGGTGCTGCAGGAAGATGTCGAGCAGATCCTTCAGGTTGCACAGCTTGGGCTGGCCATCGACCAGCGCCACCATGTTGATGCCGAAGGTGTCCTGCAGCTGCGTGTGCTTGTACAGGTTGTTGAGGACGACCTCCGGCACCTCGCCGCGCTTGAGCTCGATCACCACCCGCATGCCGGACTTGTCGGACTCGTCCTGGATGTGGCTGATGCCCTCGATGCGCTTGTCGCGCACCAGCTCGGCGATGCGCTCCAGCAGCACCTTCTTGTTGACCTGGTATGGGATCTCGTCGACGATGATGGCCTGGCGCTGGCCGCGGTCGATGTCCTCGAAGTGGCAGCGCGCGCGCATCACCACGCGCCCGCGCCCGCTGCGGTAGCCCTCGCGCACGCCCTGGATGCCGTAGATGATGCCGGCGGTCGGAAAGTCCGGCGCCGGGATGAAGGCCATCAGGTCGTCGACGCTGGCCTCGGGGTGGGCCAGCAGGTGCAGGCAGGCGTCCACCACCTCGTTGAGGTTGTGCGGCGGGATGTTGGTGGCCATGCCGACCGCGATGCCGGCCGAGCCGTTGACCAGCAGGTTCGGCAGTCGCGCGGGCAGCACCAGCGGCTCGCGCTCGCTGCCGTCGTAGTTGGGGCCGAAATCGACCGTCTCCTTGTCGATGTCGGCCAGCATCTCGTGCGCGATCTTGGCCAGCCGGATCTCGGTGTACCGCATCGCCGCGGCGGCGTCGCCATCGACCGAGCCGAAGTTGCCCTGGCCGTCGATCAGCATGTGGCGCAGGCTGAAGTCCTGCGCCATGCGCACGATGGTGTCATAGACTGCGCTGTCGCCGTGCGGGTGGTATTTACCGATCACGTCGCCGACGATGCGCGCGGACTTCTTGTACGGCCGGTTCCAGTCGTTGCCGAGCTCGTGCATCGCGTACAGCACGCGCCGGTGCACGGGCTTCAAGCCATCGCGGGCGTCGGGCAGCGCGCGCCCCACGATCACGCTCATTGCGTAATCGAGGTAGCTGCGGCGCATCTCCTCTTCTAGGCTGATGGGCAGGGTTTCTTTGGCAAACGAAGTCATGGGAACGCCGCATGGGTGCGGACGGCCAGGCCGATGCCCCGCGTCCGACGCGCGCCGCCAGGGGTCTGGCGGGCAAACCGCTTTATTGTAAGGAACGCGCGCGGGCCGGCCGTCGGGTGCGCGCTGGGGGTGGGCCTGTTGTTCGTGGGTGACATTGGGGCGGGGGCATTATCGCGTTGTCGTCGCGCTGCGGCCGGCCGGGGCTTGGCACAGGTATCGCTTATGGCACAATGGATCCACAGCCGACAGGTTTCGCCTGGGTTGTTGGCTCGCTCAATCTCCCGTCTCGTCCCCCAGACCAAGAGGAACCCAATGAACAAGTTGACCAAGATCGCAGCGCTGTTCGCGACGGCCGCCATGGCCTCTGCCGCCGGCGCTCAGACCATCGACAACTGGCGCAACGGCACCGGTGACTTGGTGTGGAAGAACGGCACCAACGAGCTGTGCTGGCGCAACGCCAACTGGACGCCCGCCACCGCCGCCAAAGGCTGCGACGGCGCCATCGTGCCCGCGCCCGCACCGGCGCCCGCTCCGGCCCCTGCACCGGCACCCGCTCCTGCAGCGACCCCGGCGCCCGCCCCGGCTCCCGCTCCCGCTCCCGCGCCGGCTCCGGCTGCGCCTGCCAAGGTGACGTACGCCGCCGATGTCTTCTTCGACTTCGACAAGGCCGTCCTCAAGCCTGAAGGCAAAGCCCGCCTGGACGACCTGACCGAGAAGGTCAAGGGCATCAAGCTGGAAGTCGTGATCGCGGTCGGTCACGCCGACTCCACCGGTCCCGATGGTTACAACCAGAAGCTGTCGGTGCGCCGCGCCGAGGCCGTCAAGGCGTATCTGGTGAGCAAGGGCATCGACGCCAACCGCATCTACACCGAAGGCAAGGGCGAGACCCAGCCGGTGGCGGACAACCGCACCCGCGAAGGCCGCGCCAAGAACCGTCGCGTGGAAATCGAAGTCGTCGGCACGCGCTGATCGGCACCGACGGGCGTCCGGTCCATCTGCGTCCGGTCGTCGTGTCCACGCGGCCGCGTCATTGGCCGATTCGAAGCCCCGCCCTGGCGGGGCTTTCTCTTTTTGAGGAGGCGGCGGCACGTTCCGGCGGGTGATAATCCACCCATGGATGCTCCGCTGAACGCCGATGCGGCCGAATTGGCCAAATTTTCCGAGTTGGCCCACCGGTGGTGGGACCCCGAAAGCGAATTTCGCCCCCTGCACCAGATCAACCCCTTGCGATTGGGCTGGATCGAGGGTTTGGCCGGCCCCCTGGGTGGCCGTGCCGTGCTTGACGTGGGCTGTGGGGGCGGTATTCTGGCCGAGGCCATGGCTCGACAAGGCGCCCGGGTGCTCGGGATTGATTTGGCCGACAAGCCCCTCAAGGTGGCCCAGTTGCATGCGTTGGAGCAGGGGGTTCGAGGGATCGCTTACCGACGCATCAGCGCCGAGCAGTTGGCCGCCGAGCAGGCGGGTCACTACGACGTCGTGACCTGCATGGAAATGCTGGAGCATGTGCCCGACCCAGCCTCGGTGGTCGCGGCCTGCGCCACGCTCGTCAAGCCCGGGGGGTGGGTGTTCTTCTCGACCCTCAACCGCAACCCCAAATCGTTTTTGTTTGCCATCGTCGGCGCGGAGTATTTGCTGCGTCTGTTGCCGCGCGGCACGCACGAGTACGGCAAGTTCATCCGCCCCAGCGAGCTGGCGGCCCACTGTCGGCGCGCCGGCCTGGGCCTGCAGGCGACCAGCGGGCTGGAATACAACCCGCTGACGCGCCGCTATTGGCTCAGCGACGACACCAGCGTCAACTACCTGTTCGCCACGCGCAAGGGGGCGGCATGACCCGCTGGCGTGGCATCCGCGCGGTGCTGTTCGACTTGGACGGCACGCTGGTGGACAGTGCTCCGGATTTGGGCCACGCAGCCGACCTGATGCGTCAGCGCCGGGGGTTGCCGCCGCTGGACGAAGCCTACTACCGCCCCCGCGCCAGCAGCGGTGCGCGCGGCATGATCGAGGCGGCCTTCGGCCTGACCCCGGAGCACCCCGAGTTCGAAGCGTATCGGACGGAGTATCTGGATACCTACGGCCAGGTGCTGGCGCGCCGCACGCGGCCGTTTGACGGCGTGGCCGAGCTGATCGCAGCTCTGGATCGCGCGCAGGTGGCGTGGGGGGTGGTCACCAACAAGGTGGAGCGCTTTGCCTTGCCGTTGACCGCCGCGATACCGCTGTTTGCCACGGCGGCCACCGTTATTGGCGGGGACACCACGCCCCACCCCAAGCCACATCCCGCTCCGCTGCTAGAGGCTGCCCGGCGCCTGCAACTACCGCCCGAGGCCTGCCTCTACGTCGGTGACGACGAGCGCGACATCGTCGCAGGCCGCGCGGCCGGCATGTCCACCGTGGCGGCGCGCTACGGTTATTTGGGCGTGGCCGCCGATGTCGAAGCCTGGGCGGCCGATGCCATCATCGAGTCGCCGCAGGCGCTCTTGAATTTTCTGGAACTGGCGTAAACTAAAGGGGCACGGGGCTGCATTGGTTTCGACGTGGGTTCGGACCCGCAGCAGGGCATGTCGAGGTGCTGTCACCTCGTTAAACCGCAGCAAAAAAGTAACTGCGAACGACGAACGTTTCGCTCTCGCCGCTTAATCCGGCGAGCCTTGCACCGGTCGGCCGATAGGCCGGGCCGCGGGGGCCGCAAGGTCCTCCGGCAGCAAGGGAACCTTCATCGGCTGGTCGGGCGGCGGGCAACTTGCCGCACGACGAGATCCAAGGTTGCTGGTCCGGGATGCAGCGTGCCGCTGCGCGGCGCCCCGGGCGAGATCCAGTCCAGACGGCTACACATGTAGAACTGCGCGAAGAAGGCTTGCGGACGGGGGTTCGAGTCCCCCCAGCTCCACCAATTCAAGAACCCCAACTCGTCTGAGTTGGGGTTTTTTCTTGGGCGATCGCGCGTGTTGCCCCGTGTTGTTGCGGGTTCATGCGGAAACTTGCGGACTTCGCCCGCCGCATCATCAAGGCCGTTCTGCGCCTGGTTCTCTCGTTTTCGGCCATTTCTCTCTGCATCCCCCGCGCCCGGAAATGGGTCGAAGTCCACAAGGCTCTCTGATTGGTGCCAATAAAAACAACGACTTACGAGTGGACGAATCGATCGGTTTTTTCCCGACATTGGTAGACGACCAAGAATCACAACCTGGCGCTTTGCCTGTGAATGGCTGGAAAAGACAGGGGCCACCTGCTGCTGCCATTGGAAGCGCGAGCGGCTCCATAAGGCTGATTCCGGACGCTCCATCTTGAAGTGCCAATGTTCGAAGAAGCGACAAGCAGTCATTCGAAGAGGAAGCTCTCTAGTCAATTGGCCGACTTGTCCGAAGGATGAACGGCCGATGAACTGAACTGTCAGTGGGGCTGAAATGCAATGATCCCCATGCCCAACAAGGCCACCGTAGCACCGTTTACACCCCGCCATAGGCCGCATCATGCAAAGCCAACAACCAAGCGAACAGCGCGAGACTGGCCGCCGCCGGCAGCAGCAACCACGCTGAACCGCCTCGGCGAAGCCACAGCCAGGGCAGATAGCAGCCGACAGCAGCCGACCTCGGCCAATGCGGTGCCGACGTACAGCAAAAAGGTCTTCATGGCCGGTCAGTGCGCAAGATGGGCATGGCATGCGCAGGCCTCGCCATGCGCGGCAGCCACCAGTTCTTTGAGGATGCCGCAGTCTGTGCCTTCGTCGTCACAACGGCCGCAACTGGCCTTGAGGAGCAACAGCTGCTTCTCCAGAGCGCGCATGCTCTTAAGCCGGGCCCGTACCTTGTCGATCTGCTCCTGCACCAGTTGGTCCACGTCCGGGTGCGGCTCGCCCGGTGCGTCCAGCGCGCCCAGCAGCCGGCGGATGTCGGCCAGCGGCATCTCCAGCGCGCGGCAGTGGCGGATGAAGGCCAGTCGCTCCAGGTGGGTACTCGCGTAGTCGCGGTAGCCGTTGTTCTGCCGGGCCGGCTCCGGCAGAAGGCCTTGTTTTTCGTAGTAGCGGATGGTGTCCACGTCCACGCCTGTGGCCTCGGCCAGTTCCTTGATGCGCATGGGGTTTCTCCTATTGGTGGGACCCAGGGCTTGACTCTGGAGCGGCTCCAGGGTTTCCAATACCGGCATTCTGAAGGAGTTTCCATGTCGGCCCATTGCTGTGAACACGATTGCCCCGCCCCCGAACAAATCACCAACCTGCCACGCTACCGTCGTGTGCTGTGGGTTGCGCTGATCGTCAATGCCTCCATGTTCCTGGTCGAGCTGGGCGCGGGCTTCTCATCGGGCTCGCTGTCCTTGCTGGCCGATGCCATCGACTTCGCGGGTGACGCGTTGAACTACGGCGTGTCGCTGGCGGTGCTGGCATCGGCGCTGGCCTGGCGCGCTCGGGCGGCCATGTTCAAGGCCTTCAGCATGATGGGTTTTGGTCTCTATGTGCTGGGCAGCGCGCTGTGGTCGGTCTGGAACGGCAGCGTGCCGGACGCGCCGACCATGGGCGTGGTGGCGTTGCTGGCGCTGCTGGCCAACGTGTCGGTGGCCTGGCTGCTGTACGCCTTCCGCGAGGGCGACGCCAACATGCGCAGCGTCTGGCTGTGCTCGCGCAACGACGCCATCGGCAACGTGGCGGTGTTCCTGGCGGCCCTGGGGGTTTTTGGTACCGGAGCCGCCTGGCCCGATCTGCTGGTGGCAGCCCTGATGGCGGGTCTGGCCTTGCACGGCGGCTGGCAAGTGCTGCGCCAGGCGCGGGGGGAATTGGGGGCGGAAGGCGTCCAAGGCCACGGTCACGACCATGGACACCATGACCATGCCCACTGAACCCGCGGCGTCGGTGGCGTTCGACCCGGACACCTTCGAGCGGTTGCACCGGTCGTACCTTCGGGTGGATCGCCGCGACCTGGACCAGGCCTGGCATCTGCTCGAAGCCCTGCATGTGCTCGGGCAGACGCGGCTGGTTCAACATGCGCGAACGCATGGGCTCATGTTGGGACTGGCCTGGCGGACGCGAAACCTGGCCGAGGTGAACGGGCAGGTCTTGCGGCTGCTGCTGGTGCCGCTGGGGCACCTGCTGGGCCGGCTGCCGCTGGGCAACACCGGGCGCTCGAACGTCGGCGCGTTTCGGCCCATGTCGGTGGCGCCGGAACTGCTGGCCACCATCCGCGCACACCAACGGACGTCGACACCCTGAACGCCCGTTGGGTTGTCACGGTCAACATCTCTTCATCACAGCCGCCGCCCTACAATCTACCCCGATGCGTGCCTGCCTGTTTGCCCTGCTGCTGATGTTCTGCCTGCCCCTGCAATGGGCAGGCGCGGCCACAGGCGCGCCTTGCGTACACGAACCCTGTGCGCCGATGCACGTCAGCGCGGCTGGTTTCTCGTCGCAGGCCGCCGACCACGCCGCTGAGTCCCACGCGCAGCACCCGCACTGCGCAAGCTGCCACGCCGGCGCCGTGGCCCTGCTGGCCAGCGTGCCGTTTTCCATGGGCGATACCCGCACCCGGACGCAAGCCGGGTCGCGCTCCTGGACCGAAGACCTGTTCGTCGAGCGGCCCGAACGGCCGCAGTGGCCCACCCTGGCCTGACCAGGGTTCGGCTTCTTTGACGGCGCCCATCGCCGAGCTTCTCCGATCCCTGTGAAACGTGCCAGCCCTCGCGGTTGGTGATGTCCGTTCTTTCAGGGTCTTTTCATGTCTGCATTACCGTGGCGGGGTCGTCCCCGTCTGGCCTGGCTGGTGGCCGTGGCTTTTCTTCTGGCACTGGATCAGCTGAGCAAAACCTGGTTCGCCAGCACCATCGCGCTGGGCACAGCGGTGGAAGTCACGACCTGGTTCAACCTGGTCCATGTGCTCAACACAGGCGCCGCGTTCTCCTTGCTGGCCGAAGCGGGTGGCTGGCAGCGGGTGTTTTTCATCGTCATCGGTTTCATGGTGGTGGTCCCCATCACTTTCGTCTGTCTCGCGCGTCAGGTGGAACCGCTGGAGCGGGCCGCGGGCGCACTGCTGGTGGCCGGTGGCAGCGGCAACCTGATCGACCGCATCGCCAGCGGCGCGGTCACCGACTTTCTTGATCTGCACTGGCGCGGTCTGCACTGGCCGGCCTTCAACCTGGCCGATGTGTTCATCGTGCTGGCGGCGGGCGCCTGGATTCTGATGTCCTTTCGCCCGCCCGTCGCCTCCTCGGAGAGCCCGTCATGACCCGGCCCTGGACCTTGCTGCTGCTGGCCTGGCTGGTGGCCACTACAGCCACCCTGGGCGCGCTGTTTCTCGGTGAGGTGATGGGCATGACGCCCTGCGTCCTTTGCTGGTACCAGCGCATCTTCATGTTCCCCCTCGCCATCATTCTCGGGATCGCCTGCTTCGCCGATGACCGTCGGGGCGCCGTCTACGGCCTTGCGCTGGCACTGGGCGGGCTGGCCATGGCCGGGTACCACACCCTGCTGGTCGCGGGCCTGATTCCCAAGGCCTGGGTACCTTGCAGCGCCGGTGTGTCCTGCGCTGACCAAAAGCTCGAAATCCTCAACGGCGTCCAGATCCCCTGGCTGTCGCTGGCCGCGTTCATGGCGCTGGCATTCCTTCTCATCGTCTACCTCAGAAAGTCCTCCCGATGAATTCCAAAAAAATCACCGTCGTCGCCCTGGTCGCCATCGTCCTGGTGTTCTTCTTCCTCGGCATGAACGCCTACCAAAAGCGGGTGCAGAACTCGCAGGCCGAAAAGGTCAGCCAGGTGGTCCAGCAGGCAGGCAGTGAACCCGCCAGCCAGACGGACAACCGCCTGGTCCGCTTCCATTCACCGGTCTTCGGTCCCAGCAACGCACCAGTCACCATCGTCGAGTTTTTTGACCCGGCGTGCGAGACCTGCCGGGCGTTCTATCCCATCGTCAAGGACATCCTGAAACAGTACCCGAACGACGTGCGCCTAGTGATCCGATATGCACCGTTCCATGCCGGTTCCGATCAGGTGGTCAAACTGCTTGAGGCCTCCAAACGCCAGAGCAAGTACGAACCCGTGCTGGAAATGATTCTGGCTACTCAGCCGCAGTGGGCCGACCATGGGAAACCCAATATCGATCTGGCGTTTCGAGCGGCGCAGGAAGCTGGTCTCGATATTGCAAAAGCTCAGGTCGACGCCCAGGGTTCTGACATCGCTGCGGTACTCAAGCAGGACATCGAAGATTTAATTGCACTGGAAGTGAACAAGACCCCGACATTCTTTGTTAACGGTCGTGGTCTGCCATCCTTCGGAGACCAGCAACTACGGGCACTCGTCGCTGAAGAAGTTGCAAAAGTAAGGAAATGACATGTACCCGCATTCTTTATCCACCCCCGGCCACCCATCCATGGACCGTCGGCGCTTTGTGCAGGCGGCGCTCGCCAGTGTGGTGGGTGTGCCTGTGCTGATGGCCTGCTCACCCGAGGTCACGCCGTTCAAAAGCACCGATGTGACCGGTGCCGCGTTTGCCCAGGATTTCCGGCTCAAGGACCACCACGGCCAGCTGAGGACGCTGGCGGACTTCAAGGGCAAGATCGTGGTCACCTTCTTCGGCTTCACGCAGTGTCCGGACGTTTGCCCCACCTCCATGACGACCATGGCCGAGGTCAAGCGCCTGCTGGGTGGCCAAGGTGAGCGGCTGCAGGTGCTCTTCATCACGGTGGACCCCGAGCGTGACACGCAGGCACTGCTCAAGGAATACATGGCGAGCTTCGACCCAGGCTTCATCGCGCTGCGGCCCGAGCCAGACGAACTCAAAGACGTCGCGGCGGCCTTCAAGATCTACTACAAGAAGGTCCCCGGATCGACGCCGACGGCCTACACCATGGACCACTCGGCCGGAAAGTACATCTTCGACACCGAGGGTCGGGTGCGCCTGTTCTCCGCCTACGGAACCGACGCCGCAACGATCGCGTCGGACATCCAGATTCTTCTTTCCAAGGCCTGAGGCGTTTCAAGCCCTGGTCAAGACATCGAATGACCTGACATGCACCCAACTGTCATGTCCCGGATGATTATGGGGTCGCTTTTGGAACAAATCCGATCTTCG
>NZ_DAISXZ010000071.1:0-11627 GCF_036825565.1 Tepidimonas sp.
GCGTGGGCGGGGTCGATTCACCGCCAGCCACGGCGGCAGGAGGTGCAGGCGGGGTCGGGCGGTCGTCGGCCGAGCGAGGGGCTGGCAGGGTGGAACAGGCGGCCAGTGCCAATGCGCACAGCAGCAGCGCCAGTCGTTGGAAAGCGGTCATCAAGGCGGGTCGATTCGGGTTGGGCGGCGGGGCGAGGGTGGGCGCGAGCGGTTGTGGTCAGCGAAAGCCGTCTTTCCAGCGGCGCAGCGCGGCGAAAACCTCCACGTCGCTGCGGGCTGTTGGGTCTTGTTGCTGGACCGCGCGCCGCACCGTCGGTTCCCGGCTGCGCAGAAAAGGGTTGATGCGGCGTTCGGTGGCAATGGTGCTGGGCAGGGTCGGTTCGCCCCCAGCGCGTCGGGCGTCGCAGGTACGGGTGTAGGCGGCCAAGTCCGGGTTGTCCGGCTCGACCGCCCGGGCAAAGCGCAGATTGGACAGCGTGTATTCGTGCGCGCAGCACACCTGAGTCTCGGCCGGCAGAGCCGCCAGAAGATCCAGCGAAGCCAGCATCTGCGCCGGCGTCCCTTCGAACAGGCGGCCGCACCCCCCAGACAACAGGGTGTCGCCACAAAACAGCCAACGGGGGCCCTCCGGGGGCGCGTCGTTGACATAGGCGATGTGCCCTGCCGTGTGGCCGGGTACCGCCAGCACGCGCCAGCGCTGCCCCAGTGCCTCGACGGTGTCGCCTTCGGCCACGGGCTCGACCGGTTCCGGCACGGGCTCGCCAGCGGGGCCGACGACCCGGCAGCCCGTCGCCGCGCGCAGGGCCGTGACGCCGCCGACGTGGTCGGCGTGGTGGTGGGTGAGCAAAATGCCCTGCAGGCGCAGACCCCGCCGTTGCAGTGCTTGCCGCACGGGGGCGTCGTCGCCAGGGTCGACCACCCAGGCATCGCCACCCCGATGCAGCAGCCAGATGTAGTTGTCGCTGAAAGCGGGCAACGGCTCGACGGTCGGCGCGGGCCCGTGCATGGTCGCGTCAGACGGTACCATCGTCATATGGCGATGATAGCCGGCGATGATGCCGTGGTCGACCGTTTCATCGATGCGCTGTGGCTGGAGGACGGGCTGGCGGCGCGCACCCTGGCCGCCTACCGCAGCGATTTGCAGGGTTTCCGTGGTTGGCTGGCGTCGATGGGCAAGGGGCTGCTGCAGGCGGGGGCGGCCGAGCTGCAGGCGTATATGGCGCAACGGCTGCCGGGCAGCCGGGTCAGCTCCAGCAACCGGCGGTTGGCGGTCTTTCGGCGCTTTTACCGCTGGGCGCTGCGCGAGGGCTTGCTGCAGGCCGACCCCACGCTCGCGCTGCTGTCCGCCAAGCGCTTGTTGCGCGTGCCCAAGACGCTGACCGAGGCCCAGGTCGAAGCCCTGCTGGCGGCCCCGGATACCGCCCAGCCGCTGGGCCTGCGCGACCGCGCGATGCTGGAGCTGATGTATGCCAGCGGGTTGCGCGTCAGCGAGCTGGTGGCGCTGCGGCTGTTCGAGGTGAGCTTGCCCGACCAAGTGGTGCGCGTCACGGGCAAGGGGGACAAGCAGCGGCTGGTGCCGTTTGGCGATGTGGCGGCGGACTGGCTGCGGCGCTACCTGACGCAGGGGCGCCCGGTGCTGATGGCAGGCCGCACGGGCGATGACGTGTTCGTCACCGAACGCCACGGCGAGGCCATGACCCGGGTCATGTTTTGGATGCTGGTCAAGCGCTATGCCCGCCAGGCGGGCATCGCCGCACCGCTGTCACCGCACACCCTGCGCCACGCTTTTGCCACCCACCTGCTCAACCACGGCGCCGATCTGCGCGCGGTGCAGTTGTTGCTGGGGCATGCGGACATCTCCACCACCACCATCTACACGTATGTGGCCCGCGAGCGGCTCAAGGCCCTGCATGCGCGGCACCATCCGCGCGGCGGAGGGTGAGCAGCGTCCTGGTATCTTTCAAAGCTCAGACAGCTTGCTCGAGAAAGGCCAACTCCTGGGCCGTAAAGCCCGCTCGTTGACGCGCCTCGGTGTTGTACGGCGGCTTGAGGCGCGGGGCGCGGTAACGGCGCGCCAATTGCCGGTAATGTTCCACCGGATCCAGTCCTGCCCGTTCGCACAGCCAGCGGTACCACCGGTTGCCGATGGCCACGTGGCCCACCTCGTCGCGCAGGATGATGTCGAGGATCGCGCACGCCTGCAAAGCCGTGGGCGTGCCGGCACGGCGTAGCTTGGCCTGAATGAGCGGGGTTGCGTCCAGCCCGCGGGCCTCCAGTGTGCGTGGTACGAGCGCCATGCGCGCGACGATGTCGTCCGCGGTCTTGTCGCACATGGTCCACAGGCCGTCGTGCGCGTCGAAGTCGCCGTAGTCCCAGCGGCGCCCGTCGGGGCCGTTCAGGCCGCGCAGGTGGTCGCGCAACAGGGTGAAGTGCCTCGCCTCTTCGGCGGCGACGCGCAACCAGTCGCGGTAAAACGCCTCGGGCATGCCGGGAAAGCGCCACACCGCGTCCAGTGCCAGGTTGATGGCGTTGAATTCGATGTGGCAGATGGCGTGGATCAGGGCGGCGTGCCCCTCCACGGTGAACGGTGAGCGTGGCGGCACCGCGCCGGGCTCGATCAACGGCGGGCGGGCCGGCCGACCCGGCAGGGGGCGGTCTGTGGGCGGGCTCCAGGTGGTGCCGGGATCGGCACACGGCCGGTTGGCCCCGGCATCGGCCTGGACGCGCTGCCAGAGGGCCCGCACGCCGCGGACTTTGGCGTCGGGGTCGGCTTCCGTCAGCCAGTACAGGGCTTGGGCACGGGCGTCCTCCACCGGTATCAGGGCAGCGGCGGTCACGGTGGACGTGGGGGGATGCATTCGTACAATTCTATAAATGAGCATCTACCAACTCGACGACATCGTCCCCGACGTGCACCCGTCGGTGTTCGTGGCCGACACGGCCCGCGTGATGGGCCGCGTTACCCTGGCGGAGGACGCCAGCGTCTGGTTCGGCGCGGTTCTGCGCGGCGACACCGATCCCATCACCGTTGGTCGCGGCAGCAACATCCAGGACGGCAGCGTGCTGCATGCGGACGTGGGTTATCCGCTGACCATCGGGGAGCACGTGACGGTGGGGCATCAGGTCATGCTGCATGGGTGCACCATCGGCGACGAGTCGCTCATTGGTATTGGCGCGGTGGTGCTCAATGGCGCGTGCATCGGGCGGCATTGTCTGGTCGGCGCCGGCGCGCTGGTGACCGAGGGTAAGGAATTTCCCGATGGATCGATGATCTTGGGCAGCCCAGCGAAGGTGGTGCGCCAGCTCACGCCGGAGCAGATCGAGGGGCTGCGCTGGAGTGCGCGCCACTACATCGAAAACGCGCGGCGCTTTCGGGTCGGCCTCAAGCGCATCGGCTGAGGGGCGCGTGTGTCCGAACTGCACAAATTTCTGTTCGACGGTGTGCCCGTGCGCGGGGCGTTGGTGCGCCTGACCGATGGCTGGCAGGAGCTGCTGCGCCGGCGCCAGAGTGCCGGCGGCTACTCCCCCGCCGTGACCGAACTGCTAGGCGAGATGACGGCCGCGGCGGTGCTGCTGCACAGCAACATCAAGTTCGCCGGGGCGCTGGTGTTACAGATCTTTGGCGATGGGCCGGTCAAGGTGGCCGTGTCCGAGGTGCAGCCTGACCTGTCGTTTCGCGCGACGGCCACGGTGCACGGGGACGTGGCGCCAGGGGTGCCGCTGTCGCACATGGTGAATGTGCTGGGGCAGGGGCGGTGCGCGATCACGCTGGATCCGCGCGAACGCCAGCCGGGACAGCAGCCCTATCAGGGCGTCGTGCCACTGAGCGACGCCGCCGGGCGCCCCCTGGAGCGCTTGAGCGACGTCATCGGCCACTACATGCAGCAGAGCGAGCAGTTGGACACCCGGCTGGTGCTGGCGGCGGACGCGTCGATCGCGGCGGGCTTGCTGATTCAGCGCATGCCGGCGATGGGGCGGGCCAACCTGTCCGGCACGGCGGCCGTCGCGCACGAATCCGACGCGCTCGGGGCGAACGAGGACTTTCACCGCATCGCGACGCTGGCCAGCAGCCTGACGCGCCAGGAGTTGCTGGGGTTGCATCCCGACGCCATCCTGCATCGCCTGTTCTGGCAGGAGAACTTGCTGCGTCTGGCACCGTCCTCGGCAGCCCAGGCGCATCCGCGCTTTGCCTGCACCTGCTCGCGCGAGCGGGTGGGCGCCATGTTGCGTGGACTGGGCGTGCAGGAGGTCGAAGCCATCCTCGCCGAGCGGGGGGAAGTCGATGTGGGGTGCGATTTTTGCGGGTTGCACTACCGCTTCGACCCCGTCGATGCCGCCCGCCTGTTCCTGACGCAGGACCAGCAGCCGCCAGGCTCCGACCGCATGCAGTGATGCCGGCGCTCAGGCGTCAGCGCAGCGCGGCGTTTACCGGGGCGTTCACCGCAGGGGGCGCCTAGCCACCCGTTGACCGGGCGCTCCCCGGTCCCTGGATATGCACGAAGATTTCGTTGGGTTTGAGCATGCCCAACTCCTGTCGGGCGATCTCCTCCACCGTCTCGACGCCCTCGTGCAGGTCCTGAACCTCGGCCGCCAGGCGTTCGTTGCGCAACCGGGCGGCTTCGTTGGCCTGTTCTTGCTCGGCCAGCTCGCGGCGCAGCGCGTCCACCTGCGCCACGCTGCCCCGGCCAAACCAGATTTGCACATGGATCACGGCCAGCAGCCCGAGCAACAAGGCCGTGACCCAGCGGGCATGCATGGTCGGGGGATCAGCGCAGGTTGTAGAACGCCTCGCGGCCCGGGTAGACCGCCACGTCGCCCAGATCCTCCTCGATGCGCAGCAGTTGGTTGTATTTGGCCATGCGGTCGCTGCGGCTCATCGAGCCGGTCTTGATCTGCCCGGCGTTCGTGCCGACCGCGATGTCGGCGATGGTGCTGTCCTCCGTCTCGCCGGAGCGGTGGCTGATGACGGCGGTGTAGCCCGCGCGCTTGGCCATCTCGATGGCGGCAAACGTCTCGGTCAGCGTGCCGATCTGGTTGATCTTGATGAGGATGGAGTTGGCGATGCCTTTGTCGATGCCTTCCTTCAAGATCTTGGTGTTGGTGACGAACAGGTCGTCGCCCACGAGCTGCACCCGCTTGCCCAGGCGCTGGGTGAGCTGTGCCCAGCCGGCCCAGTCGCCTTCACCCATGCCGTCCTCGATGCTGATGATCGGGTACTTGTCGCACCAGGTGGCCAGGATGTGGGTCCACTCGGCGGCATTGAGCACCAACCCTTCTCCCTCCAGATGGTAGACCTTGGAGCCATCCGGGCCGTCCTTGCAGAACTCGCTGGCCGCACAGTCCAGGCCCAGCGCGATCTGTTCGCCGGCGGTGTAGCCCGCCTTGTCAATGGCTTCCAGGATGAGCTGGATGGCTGCCTCATGGTTGGCCACGCTGGGCGCAAAACCCCCTTCGTCGCCGACGGCGGTGCTCATGCCGCGGTCGTGGATGATTTTCTTCAGCGCATGGAACACCTCGGCGCCCCAGCGAATCGCCTCGCGGAAGGAGGGGGCGCCCACCGGCAGGATCATGAACTCCTGCAAATCGAGGTTGTTGTTGGCGTGCGCGCCGCCGTTGATGACGTTCATCATCGGCACCGGCATTTGCACCGCCGAGCTGCCACCAAAGTAGCGGTACAGCGGCAGGCCCGCTTCTTCGGCTGCGGCGCGCGCTACGGCCATGCTGACCGCCAGCATCGCGTTGGCGCCCAGGCGGCTCTTGTTCTCGGTGCCGTCCAGATCGATCAGCGTCTTGTCCAGAAACGCCTGCTCGCTGGCGTCGAGTCCCAACACCGCCTCGCTGATCTCGGTGTTGATGTGCTCGACGGCCTTCAGCACCCCCTTGCCGAGGTAGCGCTTGGGGTCGCCGTCGCGCAGCTCGATGGCCTCGCGGCTGCCGGTGGAGGCGCCGGACGGCACGGCCGCACGGCCCATGACGCCCGACTCCAGCAGGACGTCGCACTCCACGGTGGGGTTGCCGCGGCTGTCCAGAATCTCGCGGCCTACGATATCGACGATGGCGCTCATGGCGTGGGTTCCTTCGTTGCTTGGGATGGTGGGAATCAGGTCAATCGGTGAGCCGGGTGACGGGCCGTCAGGCCGCGCCCTCGACGGCGATCATGCGCATGACGGCGGCGCGGGCGCGCGCTTCGCGCGCGCGGCGGTACTCGGGCGAGTCGTGGAACGCGCGCGCCGCTTCCACCGACGGGAAGCGCAGCACGACGATGCGGCTGGGCTGCCAGCTGCCCTCCAGAACCGTGACCGCGCCGCCGCGCACCAGCACCTCGGCGCCGTGCGCCTGGATGGCGGCGCTGGACCAGCGCTTGTATTCCTCGTATTGCTGCGGGTCGGTGACGTCGACGTCGGCGATGATGTAGGCGCTCATAGGGATTCGGTGAAGGTCCAGCCAGCGGCAGCCAGCACGCCGCCCAGCGCCGCGCGCAGCGCGTCGTCGAGCGGGTCGGGCTGCAGCGGCATCATGCGGCGGCAAACTCCGCTTCCAGCAGCGGCTGGCGCTTGACGACGGCGTCCAGCTCACGCAGCGATTCCAGCAACGCCCGCATGAACTTCAGCGGCACGGCGTTGGGCCCGTCCGACAGCGCCTGTGCCGGGTCGGGGTGCGTCTCCATGAACAGCCCGGCGATGCCCACCGCCACCGCGGCGCGCGCCAGCGGCGGCACGAATTCGCGCTGGCCGCCGGAGCTCGTGCCCTGGCCGCCGGGCAGTTGCACGCTGTGCGTGGCGTCGAACACCACCGGCGCGCCGCTGGCGCGCATGATGACCAGGCTTCTCATGTCGGACACCAGGTTGTGGTAGCCGAAGCTGAAGCCACGCTCGCAGGCCAGGAAGTTGTCCTCCGGCAGGCCCTTCTCGCGCGCGGCGGCGCGGGCCTTGTCGATGACATTCTTCATGTCGTGCGGCGCCAGGAACTGGCCCTTCTTGATGTTGACCGGTTTGCCGGACTGCGCCACGGCGCGGATGAAATCGGTCTGGCGGCACAGAAAGGCCGGCGTCTGCAGCACGTCCACCACCGCCGCCACCGTCGGCACCTCGGCCTCGGTGTGCACGTCGGTCAGCACCGGCACGCCGATCTCGCGCCGCACCTTGGCCAGGATGTCCAGCCCCCGTTCCATGCCGGGGCCGCGAAACGACGCGCCACTGGAGCGGTTGGCTTTGTCGTAGCTGCTCTTGAAGATGAATGGGATGCCGAGCTCAGAGGCGATGTCCCGCAGCTGGCCGGCCACGTCCATTTGCAGCTGCTCGCTTTCGACCACGCACGGGCCGGCGATCAGGAAAAACGGGCGGTCGAGTCCGACCTCGAAGCCGCACAGCTTCATGCTCGAGCCTCCTGCCGTTGGTGTTGCAGCGCCGCGGCGATGTAGGCGTTGAACAGCGGGTGGCCGTCCCACGGGGTGGATTTGAACTCCGGGTGGAACTGCACGCCCATGTACCAGGGGTGCACGTCCTGCGGCAGCTCGACGATTTCGGTGAGCTGCTCACGCTGCGTCAGCGCCGAGATGACCAGCCCGGCCTGGCGCAGCCGATCCAGGTACTGCGTGTTGGCTTCGTAGCGGTGGCGGTGGCGCTCGGTGACCACCGGACCGTAAATTTGGTACGCGAGCGTGCCCGGAAGCACGTCGGCGCTTTGCGCGCCCAACCGCATCGTGCCGCCGAGGTCGGTGCTGGCGTCGCGCTTCTGGACCGTGCCATCGGCGTCCAGCCATTCGTCGATCAGGGCGATGACCGGATGCGGCGTGTGCGGGTCGAATTCCGTCGAGTTGGCTCCATCCAGCCCCGCCGCGTGGCGCGCGAACTCGATCGTGGCCACCTGCATGCCCAGGCAGATGCCAAGGTAGGGCACCTTGTGCTCGCGCGCGAACTGGGCGGCGAGGATCTTGCCCTCGATGCCGCGCTTGCCAAAGCCCCCGGGCACCAGGATCGCGTCGAAGCCACCCAGGCGCTCGGCCACGTCGCCGCGTTCCAGCGTTTCGGAATCGATGTAGCTGATCGCCACCCGCACGTGGTTTTTCAGACCGGCGTGGCGCAACGCCTCGTTGAGCGACTTGTAGCTGTCGGACAGGTCGACGTACTTGCCGACCATGGCGATGCGTACCTCGCCCTGCGGGTGTTCAACCTCGTAGACCAAGTCGTCCCAGCGCTTGAGGTTGGCCGGTGGGGTGTGCAGACGCAGCTTGTCGCAAATCAGGCCGTCCAGCCCCTGCTCGTGCAGCACGCGCGGCACCTTGTAGATCGTGTCGACGTCGGGCATCGAGATCACGCCCCACAGCGGCACGTTGGTGAACAGGCTGATCTTCTCGCGCTCCTCGTCGGGGATGACGCGGTCGGCGCGGCACAGCAGCGCGTCGGCCTGGATGCCGATTTCGCGCAGCTTTTGCACCGTGTGCTGGGTCGGCTTGGTCTTGAGCTCGCCGGCGGCGGCGATCCACGGCACGTAGGTCAGGTGCACGAAGGCCGAGTTGTTGGGCCCCAGACGCAGGCTCATCTGTCGTGCCGCCTCCAGAAACGGCAGCGACTCGATGTCGCCGACCGTGCCGCCGATCTCGGCAATCGCCACGTCCACGCCCTCGGCCCCGCGCTGGATGAAGGTCTGGATCTCGTTGGTGACGTGGGGGATGACCTGCACCGTCTTGCCGAGGTAGTCGCCGCGGCGCTCCTTCTCCAGCACCGACTTGTAGATCTGCCCGGTGGTGAAATTGTTGGTGCGCTTCATCCGCGTGGTGATGAAGCGCTCGTAGTGGCCCAGGTCCAGGTCGGTCTCGGCGCCGTCGTCGGTGACGAACACCTCGCCGTGCTGAAACGGGCTCATCGTGCCCGGATCGACGTTGAGGTAGGGGTCGAGCTTGATCAGCGTGACCTTGAGGCCGCGCGACTCCAGCAGCGCGGCCAGCGACGCGGAGGCAATCCCCTTGCCCAGGGACGACACCACGCCGCCGGTGACGAACACATATTTGGTCATGTCAATGGGCGGGCCGCCACGGGCCCGTCTGTGGAAAGGCCGATTATAAAAGCCGGCCCCGTCCGGTGCGGGTGCCCGGCGGTATAGTGCGGTCGCATGAAAGAACTCGACGGCAAGCACATCGTCCTGGGGTTGTCAGGCGGCATCGCCTGCTACAAGTCGGCCGAGCTGTGCCGGTTGCTGGTGCAGGCCGGCGCCCAGGTGCGCGTGGTGATGACCGAGGCTGCGGCGCAATTCATCACGCCGGTGACGATGCAGGCGCTCAGCGGCCACCCGGTCGTCACCAGCCAGTGGGACGCGCGCGAGCCCAACGCGATGGCGCACATCAACCTCGGCCGCTGGGCCGACGCGATCGTGGTGGCGCCCACCAGCGCCGATTTCATCGCACAGCTGGCGCAGGGCCGCGCCGGCGAGCTGCTGGCGCTGCTGTGCCTGGCGCGGCCGGCCGAGCGCGTGCCGCTGCTGCTGGCCCCGGCGATGAACCGCGAGATGTGGGCGCATCCGGCCACGCGGCGCAACGTCGCGCAGGCGGCCGCCGACGGTGCGGTGGTGCTGGGCGTGGGGCAGGGCGAGCAGGCGTGTGGCGAGGTCGGCGACGGCCGCATGCTGGAGCCGCAGGAGATCGTCGAGGAGCTGATCGCCCACCTGCAGCCGAAGGTGCTGCGCGGTCAGCGCGTGCTGGTGACGGCGGGGCCGACATTCGAGCCGATCGACCCGGTGCGCGGCATCACCAACCACAGCAGCGGCAAAATGGGCTTTGCGGTGGCGCGCGCGGCGCGCGAGGCTGGCGCCGAGGTGACGCTGGTGGCCGGCCCGGTGCACCTGCGCACGCCGCGCGGCGTGCGCCGCGTGGACGTGCAGACCGCGCAGCAGATGCTGGAGGCGGTGCTGGCGGAAGTCGATGCCGC
The DNA here is from genome assembly GCF_036825565.1 of Tepidimonas sp. GTDB lineage: Bacteria > Pseudomonadota > Gammaproteobacteria > Burkholderiales > Burkholderiaceae_C > Tepidimonas. The sequence continues at coordinate 9,915 of NZ_DAISXZ010000071.1, forward strand.
CAGCGTCTTCATCGCCGCCGCGGCCGTGGCCGACTGGCGCCCGGCGCAGGCGGCCGAGTACAAGCTGAAGAAGGACGGCGGCGGCGCGCCGCCGGCGCTGGCCTTCGTCGAGAACCCGGACATCCTGGCCACGGTGGCGGCGCTGCCGCGCGCGCGCCGCGGCGAGCTCTACTGCGTCGGCTTTGCCGCCGAGAGCCACGATCTGCTGGCGCACGCGCAGGCCAAGCGCGCGCGCAAGGGCGTGCCGCTGCTGGTCGGCAACATCGGCCCGGCCACCTTTGGTCGCGACGACAACGCCCTGCTGCTGGTGGACGAGCGCGAGGCGGTGGAGCTGCCGCCGGCGCCGAAGATCACGCTGGCGCGCCAGCTCGTCGGCGAGATCGCGCGCCGGCTTGGCCGTGTCTAGGTCCACAACCCCCCGGTTCTGGATCGGCGGACGGGGTAGTAATTACCGTTGATGATCTATCATAAAAAGATGAATGGCAAGGAGGTCATCAAGCGGCTGGAAGCTGCGGGCTGGCGTCTGGCGCGGGTGCAGGGCAGCCACCACATCCTCGCCAAGCCGGGCGCGCCGCGCAGCGTGCCGGTGCCGGTGCACGGCAGCCGCGACCTTTCATCCGGTCTCATCAAGGCCATCGAACGGCAAAGCGGAGTCAAGCTGACATGAACATTGCCTATCCCTACACCTTGGAACCGCAGCCCGAAGGCGGCTATCTCGTGCAGTTCGTCGATCTGGAGGAAGCCTTCACCGAAGGCGACACCGAAGAACAGGCCGCCTTCAACGCCGCCGAGGTGCTCACTGGCGTGCTGGCCGTGCGGCTCGAACAGGGCGAGGGCATCCCGCCACCATCGCCGGCCTTGGGTCGCCCGGTGGCCATTCCGGACGCGCCCGTGCAGGCCGCGCTCTTGATCCACTTTGCGCGGCAGGGGCACAGCCTTTCCGAACTCGCCCGCGCCATGGGCACCTCCTGGCCGGCGGCGCAGCGGCTGACGCGCCCCGGCAACCCAACCCTGAAGCAGTTGGAGCGTGCTGCCGCCGCACTGGGCAAGCGGCTGGTCCTCAGCCTGGAATGAGATGGGCGCTGAAAGATGTGCAACCAAAGGGTGATACGTGTCGGCTATCGATGATCTGATCGCGCAAATTCCGGACCAGCGCCTGCGCGAGCGCCTTGCTGCCGAATGGAGCAACGCCAAGAAAGAAAAGAAATTCGGTTTGGTGTTCGAAGACCACCTGCCCGAGTTGTTGCCGCTGCACGGTGCCAAGCCACGCAAGGGCGATCTGGTGTGTCGCCGTCAGGGTGCGCTGAAAGATGTGTGGCAAATCCAGTCCATCCACGCGGGCGTGGCCACCTGCGTCAAGCCCAGCAACGAGGTCCACCCTAGCGAACCGACCCGTGCAGCGGCAGAGCCGGTGCAGTTTCCGGTGGATGAACTGCTGGTGGTGCGGGAGTTTGGCGAGCCGATCTTCCCCGCCTTGGTGCCCGTGGATGCGGTGGCCAACGGCCCAGCCGATGCCCCCTGGCACACGCTGATCGAAGCCGACAACTACCATGCGCTGCAACTGCTGGATTACCTTTATGCCGGCAAGGTGGATTGCATCTACATCGATCCGCCCTACAACACCGGCGCGCGCGACTGGAAATACAACAACGACTACGTGGACGGCAACGATGGCTGGCGGCACAGCAAGTGGCTGGCCTTCATGGAAAAGCG
>NZ_DAISXZ010000072.1:0-11587 GCF_036825565.1 Tepidimonas sp.
GGTGTCGGGTGCGGGCTGGGTGGTGGCGGGGTCGGCGCCGCGCGGCGTCAGCAGCGCGCGCACCCGGCCGCCCGGATTGTCGGGGGTGGACTGTGCGCGATCGCCGTCCACGGTAAAGGTGTCGTTGCGGTTGTCGTACACGATGACGGCACCGCTGGTGCGGTCGTTCAGGACCGTGCCGCGGTAGCGGCGCAGCTCGGCGCGGCCGCGGAAGGTCACTCGGTCGGCCTGCCCGTCGTATTCGATGCGCTCGGCCTCGCCTTCGATGTATTCGTCCAGCCCGTCGCGCTTTTGGCGGTAAAAGGCGCGCTGCGCGGCGTCGCCCAGCGCGATGCCGAACTGTTGCCCCTGATCGTTCTGCCGCACCTCGACCTGGTGACCGCGGATGCGGATCGTGCCCTTGGTGATCACCACGCGGCCGGTGAAGACGCTGACCTGGCGGGCGTTGTCGTGGTGCAGTGCGTCGGCCTCCACGTTCATGGGGGCGCTGCGGTCGGCGCGCTCGGCATGGGCCAGGCCCCCCAGACCGAGCAAGGCGGCGGCGATCAGGGTGGTGACAGAGGCAGCCCAGGGGCGCGACAGTGGGAATGCGGCAGGCACGGAACTTGCTCCTTGCGGTGCGCCGATTGTGCCACGACTGGCCCCAACCACCCCCTCCCCCGGTGGCGGGCGGTTTACGCTTGTCGCACGCGCGCAATCAAGGCATCGGCCACGACGAGCGTGCGGGCCGCCTGGCCCGGCACGATGAAGCGGCCGGCGATGCCCAGCGACGGGGTGGCCTCGACTTCGTAGGCGTCTTGCAACTGCAGGGCGCGCTTGACCTTGCCGCTGACGCCAAAGGACTGGTAGGTCTGTGTGAACGCCTGCCGGTCCAGTCCCTGTTTGGCGGCCCAGGCCGCCACGGCGTCGAGCGAGTTGAAGCGTTCGCGCTCCTCGTGGATGGCTTTGAAGGCCTTTTCGTGCAAATCGCCCAGGCGGCCCATGGCCTCGAGTGTGAAATACAGTCGCTGCATCGGCTCGAACGCCGCGTTGAAGCCAACCGGAATCCGGCGCACGACGATTTCCTTGGGCAGCTTGCGCATCCAGGCGGTCATCAGCGGCTCGAAGCGGAAGCAATGGATGCAGCTGTAGGCAAAGAACTCCAGCACCTCGACCTGGCCGGGGCCGGTGTCCACCGGGGCCGGCTTGCTCAGGCGCCGGTAGTCGGAGCCTTCGCGCAGGCCGTCCTGGACTTGGGCGAAGGCGGCGGGCAGGGTGGCGGCGGCACCAAGGCCGATCAGGGTGGCGTGGAAGTGACGGCGTTGCATGGGCGACGGATGGTGCGGAGTGTTGCGGTGACCGTTGGATAGGCGCGCGGGGCGGCGGTTCCGGGACGTCTCAGCGCTGTACGCGCACCAGGGCGGTGTCGATCTGCTTGGCGCGCAAGCGCTCCTGCATCATCTCGGCTTCCACCTTGTTGCCAAACGGCCCCAGCCGCACCCGGTAAATGCGCTGGCCGGCCTGCTCGCGCTCGCTGACTTTGGCGTCGAAACCGAGCAGCGCCAGGCGCGCGCGCTGGCCCTCGGCCTCCTCCGCGTTGCGGAAGGCGCCGGCCTGCACGAAGTAGTTGAATGGGTCGGCCGCTGCCGCCGTGGTGTCGGACTCGCCGGCCGCCGGCGGGGGCGTGCCGGCCCGCTGCCGGATCAGGTCCGCGATTGGGTCGCGTCCGGATTCGCCCTTGGCAGCCTCGCCCTTGCCCGTTTCGGCCTTGCCCGTTTCGGCCCTGGCGTCACCGCGCGGGGCCTCGTCCTTCGGGGCCTCGGCCGCGGCTGGGGCGTCGGTGGCGGTGCCGGCCGTCTCGCCGCGGCCCGCGGGCTTGGCCGACGACAGACCGGCGTTCGGGTTCCAGCTCTTGAGCCGCTCGGCCTCGGTCTCGGGGTGGGTGGGCTTGCGCTGGATCTCGCGGTCCACCAAGGGGATGGGCACTTTGGTGACATACACGGCCACCGCCAGGGCGATGCCGATGCCGATCACCAGCCCCAGAACGAAGCCCAGCAGTGTGCCGCCGCGCTGGCCGGCGGAAGGATGGCGCATGAAAGCGGTGAGGGACGCCATGGGAGCGGACTCCAAGGGGAGGGGCGACGAGCTTACATGGACTCGGGCGCATCCACGCCCAGCACGCGCAGCCCGCTGCGCAGCACCTGTGCCGTGGCGGCCACCAGCGCCAGCCGGGCGCGCTTGACGGCCTCGTCATCGACCAGGATGCGCTCGGCGTCGTAGTAGCTGTGGTAGGCGGCGGCCAGCTCGCGCAGGTAGAAGGTGATGTCGTGCGGTGCGAAGTCGGTGGCCGCGGCCGACAGCACCTCGGGATAGCGGCCCAGTTGCAGCATCAGGGCCTGGGCGGCCGGGGTGTCCAGCGGCGCCAAGTCGGCCTCGACCAGTGCGGCCGGATCGCCCCCCTGGCCGCGCCACTGCGCCAGCACCGAGCAGATGCGCGCATGGGCGTACTGCACGTAATACACGGGGTTGTCGTTGTTTTGCTGGATGGCCAGATCGACGTCGAAGGTGTACTCGGTGTCGGGCTTGCGCGACAGCAAAAAGAAGCGCACTGCATCCTTGCTGGTCCACTCGATCAGGTCGCGCAGCGTGACGTAGCTGCCGGCGCGCTTGCTGATCTTGACCTCCTGCCCGCTGCGCACGACGCGCACCATGGTGTGCAGGACATAGTCGGGGTAGCCGGGCGGAATGCCGACGCCGGCGGCCTGCAGACCGGCGCGCACGCGGGCGATGGTGCCGTGGTGGTCGGTGCCCTGGATGTTGATGACCTTGGTGAAGCCGCGCTCCCACTTGGTAATGTGGTAGGCCACGTCCGGCACGAAGTAGGTGTACGTGCCGTCGGACTTGCGCATCACGCGGTCCTTGTCGTCGCCGTAGTCGGTGGTGCGCAGCCACAGCGCGCCGTCGCGTTCGTAGGTCTTGCCGGCGTCGATCAGGCGCTGCACGATCTGCGCCACGCGGCCGCTGCTGTACAGGCTGGACTCCAGATAGTACTGGTCGAAGCGCACCTGGAAGGCCTGCAGGTCCAGGTCCTGCTCGTGCCGCAGGTAGGCCACCGCAAACTGGCGGATGCCGTCCAGATCCTCCACATCGCCGCTGGCGGTGAAGGCGCGGTCGTCGGCCTGCACGGTCTTGCGCGCCAGAAAGTCGTCGGCGATGTCCTGAATATAGTCGCCGTTGTAGGCGGCTTCGGGCCACCGCGGGTCGCCAGGGCGTATGCCCTTGGCGCGCAACTGCACCGAGCGCGCCAGCGTCTCGATCTGCACCCCGGCATCGTTGTAGTAGAACTCGCGGTGCACCTGCCAGCCCTGGGTCTGGAACAGGTTGCAGATGGCGTCGCCCAGGGCGGCCTGCCGGCCGTGACCCACGTGCAGCGGCCCTGTCGGGTTGGCCGAAACAAACTCCACCATCAGCCGCTGTCCGTTAGGCGGCCGGTGCCCATAGCGGTCGCCCGCCGCGAGCACCTCGCGCACCACCGATTGTTTGGCGGCGGGCCGCAGGCGCAGGTTGATGAAGCCGGGCCCGGCGATCTCCAGCGCGGCCACCCAGCGCTGGAAGGCGGGCTGGGCCTGCAGCCGCTCCACAAGCGTCTGTGCGATCGCACGCGGGTTGGTGCCCAGCGGCTTGGCCAATTGCAAGGCGGCCGTGATGGCCAGGTCGCCATGGGCAGCGGCCTTGGGTTGCTCGAAGACGGCGCGCGCCGATGCGCCGGGGAGCAACGCCTCCAACTCGGTCACCAGCGCGCCGAGTAACTCGGTCTTGACGGTTTGCATGGGGGGGGATTGTAGGATCCCCGGTTACGCTGTCGGCACCGTCAGCGCCGCGCCCCCCGCTGCGCCGCCAGCACGCACAGCAGGTCGCAGGCCACGTGCGCGGCGGCCAGCGCCGTGATGTCGGCGTGGTCGTACGGGGGGCTGACCTCCACCACGTCCATGCCCATCAGGTTCAGCGGCACCAGCCCGCGCACGATCTGCAGCGCCTGTGCGCTGGTCAGCCCCCCGGCCACCGGGGTGCCGGTGCCAGGCGCGAAGGCCGGATCCAGGCAGTCGATGTCGAACGTCACGTAGGCCGGCCGTGATCCGACGATGGCCAGCACCTGCTGCAGCGCCCAGTCGGCGCCGCGCGCGTGGACGGTGGGCGCATCCAAGACGTTCAGGCCCATGAAGTCGTCGTTCCACGTGCGGATGCCAATCTGCACCGAATGCACCGGGTCGACCAGCCCCTCGCGCACGGCCTTGTAAAACATCGTGCCGTGGTTGAGCGAGTCCGGCACGTCGTCCGGCCAGGTGTCGCAGTGGGCGTCGAAGTGCACGAGTGCCAGCGGTGCGCCGTAGCGCTCGGCGTGCGCCTGCAGCAACGGGTAGGTCACGTAGTGGTCGCCGCCGAAGGTCAGCATGCGCGCGCCGCTGGCCAGGATGCGCCGCGCGTGGTCGCGGATGGCGCCTGGGATGGTGTGCGGCTGGTGCACGTCCAGCCAGCAGTCGCCCGCGTCGATCACCGCCAGCGTCTCGAACGGGTCGAACCCCCACGGGAAGGGCTTGAGCTCCGCGAGCTGGACGCTCGCGGCACGGATCGCCGCCGGCCCCAGCCGCGCCCCAGGGCGGTAGGTGGTGGCCAGATCCAGCGGGATGCCGCTGACGACGACGTCGGCGCCGGTCAGATCGCGCGTGTAGGTGCGGCGCAGAAAGCTCAGCACGCCGGCGTAGGTCATCTCCGGCCAGGAGCCGAGCAGGCCCGGGCGGCGGATGGCGCCGTCGCCGGCTGGCGGCACCTCGGGCGGGGTGGGGCGGGTGTCCATCGGCGCGATGCTACCGCGGCGCTCGCCGGGCCGGCGGGGCCACCGTCAGGTGCCGGCCGGGTGCCAGGCGTGTGCCTGCAGGTCCGACAGGCTCACCACTTGCAGCGCCGCCTCGTGCGTGGCCTCCAGGATCACCGGCGGCGCCGCGCCCGCCTCCAGCGCCTCCTTCCAGCGCAGCGCGCACAGGCACCAGCGGTCGCCGGGCTTCAGGCCCGCAAAGCGCCACTCGGGCCGCGGCGTGACGAGGTCGTTGCCGCGCTGCAGCGAAAACGCCAGGAACTCCGCCGTCACCTTGGTGCAGATGACGTGGCGGCCGACGTCGTGCGGCCCCGTGTGGCAGCAGCCGTCGCGGAAGTAGCCGGTCAACGGGTCGTACGAGCAGGCGCGCAGCGGGCCGCCGAGGACGTTGCGGGCGGAGGCGGTCATGGTTGGGCAGCAAGGCGGATGGGTGGGGCGCCCGTCGGCGTTGACGAGGTGGCGTCGCGTTCGGCCGGGTCGCCGTCGCGCTGCGCCAGCCAGCGGTTGAGCGGCGGCAGGTCCGCGCCCAGCGCCCGGGCGCGCAGCCAGGGCAGGCCATCGGCCAGGGCGATGCGCTGTCCCTCACGCACCGCGGGCGGGAGGGCGCCGTGCGCGGCTTCTGCCGGGCCGATGTCGAAGTCGAACACATAGGCCGGCTCCTGCCCCATGCGCAGGTCGGTCAGGCGCAGGCGGCCGTCCTGCTCGCGCAGTCGGTAGAAGCCGTCCGAAAAGCGCGCGATGCGCTGCACCTGCGGATGGTCGGCATGGCGGCTCAGCAGCGCGCCGCCGCGGTCGTGGCGCTCAAAGTGGATCGGCCGCTCACCGTCCAGCACGCCCACATAGCCTTCGTGGTAGTGGCCGCCGTCCACGGCCACCACCCGCCACAGCAGCGTGGTCAGCGGAGCCGGTGTCACAAGCAGCTGCTCGGGTTTTACCCCCTGCGCGGCCAGATCCTGGGCTGCCTGCTGGGTGGCCCACTGCTGCGCCCCCACGCTCCAGGCCAGGTAGGCGCTGGACAGCGCCAGCCCGGCGGTGTTCCAGCCGGCGCGCTGGCGGCTCAGGACGGCGGCCAGCACGCCCACCAGCAGCGGCAGCGTGTACAGCGGATCGATGATGAACACGCTGCCCACGCCGTAGGCGGTGTCGGTGAAGGGCTGCAGCAGCTGCGTGCCGTACACCGTGAAGGCGTCCAGCAACGCGTGCGTGACCAGGGTGAGCCAGACGGCCAGCCACCAGCGGCCGAAGGGCTGGCCGTGCACGCGGGCGATCAGCCACGCGATTGGGAACGAGGCCAGGGTCTGGATCGGCAGCGCGTGCGTCTCGGCCCGGTGGCGCACCATGTCCAGCACGGCATCGCCGTGTTGGACCAGCGCGTCCAGATCCGGCAGCGTGCCGACCACAGCGCCCCAAGCAGCGGCTTTCCAGGCGGCCGTCCGGCGTCCCATCACCGCGACGGTGACGGCGGCGCCCAGGGCGATTTGGGTCAGCGAGTCCATGCACAAGGGCCTTTGAAGCGACAAGGATGCTAGCGCCGGCGCAATACCCTGCCGCCCTGCGGGGTCGCCCGGTGGGCGGCCGATCAGGCCAGCGGCGCCAGGCAGGCCCGCGCGGCGTCGCGGATGGCGCGCGTCAGCCGCTGCGCGGTGGGCGGCTCGCGCTCCCAGTGCTGCCAGTACAGCGCCACGTCCACCACCGCGCCGGGCAGCACTTCGGCCAGCTCCGTCCGCCCGGCGCGCGCCTGCAGGTGCATGTCCGGCACCATGCCCCAGCCCAGCCCCAGCTCGATGGCGCGCTCGAAGGCGTCCACCGCCGGCATGAAGTGGCGCGGGTAGCGCGCCCCGCGCAGCCCGAAGTGCTGCGCCAGCCAGACGTCCTGCAGCGCGTCTTTGCGGTTGAAGATCACCGCCGGCAGCGCCAGCAGCCGGTGCGGCGTCACGCGCCCCTGCGGCGTGCGCGCGCGCGTCGCCAGCGCCGGCGTGGCCACGCAGCGGTAGCGCATCACGCCCAGCGGCTCGGCCACGCAGCCGCGCATGGCGTCGGCGCGCGTGGTCACGCAGCCGATCACGCTGCCGTTCTTCAGCAGCTCGTGCGTGTGGTCCTGGTCGTCGATGATCAGGTCCAGCAGCAGCCGCTGGCGCGCCAGCAGCGGCGCCACCCCGGGCAGAAACCACGCCGCCGCCGAGTCGGCGTTGATCGCCACCGGCACGCTCTGCCAGCGCTGCCCGGCGCCGCCGGCCAGCCGCTCCAACAGGTCGGCCTCCATCAGCTGCACCTGCTTGACGTGCGCCAACAGCGCCTGCCCGGCCGGCGTGGCGCGCACCGTCTTGCCGCGCACCACCAGCCGCTGGCCGAGCTGCGCCTCCAGCGCCTTGACGCGCAGCGACACCGCAGCCACCGTCAGCGCCAGCGCCTGCGCCGCGGCGGTGAAGCTGCCGTGCTCGACCACGGCGGCCAGGGCTTGCAGTTGACGGGCGTCCAGCATGGCGCGAGTTTAGTCAAACTTGATGCGCTCGATTTTTCGTCAAAACCATTTAAACCCGAGGCGCCTGCAGCGACACTGGACGCATACGGGCCGCCCTGCGCTGGCCCGCCATCACGCACAGCGACGACACCCATCGGGAGCACGCACGATGACCACCTTCACCGCCACCCTGCCCGGGCTGGCCGCCCCGGGCTTCACCGCCGGCCTGGTGATGAGCCTGTCGCTCATCATGGCCATCGGCCCGCAGAATGCGCACGTCATCCGCACCGGCCTGCAGCGCCAGCACCTGTGGCTGACGGTGCTGACCTGCGCGCTGGCCGACATCGTGCTGATCACGCTGGGCGTGGCGGGGCTCGCCCAGCTCGGTGGGCTGTCGGACAAGCTGCATGGCGCGCTGATCGGCGCGGGCGTGCTGTTCCTGCTGGTGTACGGCTGGCAGGCGGCGCGGCGTTTCTGGCAGCCGCCGGCCGCTGCGCCGGTAGGGGACGGGGCCGCGGCGCCCGCGCAGCCGGGGGCTGCGGCGCCGGTGACGCGCCGCCAGGCCGTGCTGCAGGCGCTGGCGTTCTCGTGGCTCAACCCGCACGCGTGGCTGGACACGGCGGTGCTGATCGGCACCGCGTCGCTGGCTTGGGGGCCGCAGCAGCCGGTGTTCGGGCTGGGCGCGGCAGTCGGCTCGGTGCTGTGGTTTGTGCTGCTGGGTGGCGCGGCGTTCTGGCTCGGTCGGCGGCTGAACTCGCTGCACGTCTGGCGCGCGCTGGACGGGTTGGTGGCGCTGCTGATGTGGGGCACCGCGGCGGCGCTGGTCGCCAGCCTGCTGCGCTGAGCCTTGGGCCGTTCCAGCCCCGTTCCCGTCCATCCTTCGCACAGCGTTCCAGGAGACCCGCATGACCGCCACCTTGACACCCCCCGCGCGTCGCCCCGCCGATGCGCCGATCACCATGTTCGGGCCGGACTTTCCGTTCGCCTACGACGAGTGGCTGGCGCACCCGGCGGGGCTCGGCACGCTGCCCGCCAGCCGCCGCGGCACCGAGGTGGCCATCGTCGGGGCCGGCATGGCCGGGCTGACGGCAGCCTACGAGCTGATGAAGCTGGGCTTGAAGCCCGTGGTGTACGAGGCGTCGCGCATGGGCGGGCGGCTGCGCTCGCAGCCGTTCGAAGGCGGCAGCGGGGCGATTGCGGAACTGGGCGGCATGCGCTTTCCGCTGTCGTCCACGGGCTTTTACCACTACGTCCGCACGCTGGGCCTGCGCAGCCGCCCGTTCCCCAACCCGCTGACGCCGGCGGCCAACTGCACCGTCATCGACCTGGAGGGGCAGACCCACTGGGCGCGCACGCTGGACGATCTGCCGCCGCTGTTCCGCGAGGTGGCGCTGGCCTGGAGCGACGCGCTGGAGGAGGGCGCGGGCTTCACCGAGCTGCAGACGGCCATGCGCCAGCGCGACGTCGAGCGCGTCAAGGCACTGTGGAACGCGCTGGTGCCGCGCTGGGACGACCGCACGTTTTACGACTTCGTCGCGCAGTCCGGCGCCTTCCAGCGCCTGAGCTTTCACCACCGCGAGGTGTTCGGGCAGGTGGGCTTTGGCACCGGCGGGTGGGATTCGGATTTTCCGAACTCGATGCTGGAAATCCTGCGCGTGGTGCTGACCGGCTGCGACGAGAACCAGCACCTCATCGTCGGCGGCGTGCAGCAGGTGCCGCTCGGCCTGTGGCACCATGCGCCGCCGCATCTGGTGCACTGGCCGCAGGGCACGACGCTGGCCAAGCTGCACCACGGCGCGCCCAGGCCCGCGGTCAAGGCCATCCAGCGCGCCGGCAACGGCCAGCTGGAGGTCACCGACGCCTGGGGCAGCACGCGCCGCTTCGACGCGGTGCTCGTCACCTGCCAGAGCTGGCTGTTGACGACGCAGATCGCGTGCGAGGAGTCGCTGTTTTCGCAGAAGCTGTGGATGGCGCTGGACCGCACGCGCTACATGCAGTCGTCCAAGACCTTCGTGATGGTCGATCGCCCGTTCTGGAACGACCTGCGCGCCAACGGCTGGCCGGTGATGGGCATGACGCTGACCGACCGCCTGACGCGCGGCACCTACCTGTTCGACAACGGGCCGCACCAGCCCGGGGTGATCTGCCTGTCCTACGCGTGGATGAGCGACGCCCTGAAAATGCTGCCGTACGACAGCGCCAAGCGCGTGCAGCTGGCGCTGGAGGCGCTGCGCAAAATCTACCCCGACGTGGACATCGCCAGCCACATCATCGGCGACCCGATCACCATCTCGTGGGAGGCCGACCCCTACTTCCTCGGCGCCTTCAAGGGCGCGCTGCCGGGCCACTACCGCTACAACCACCGCATGTACGGCCACTTCATGCAGGACGCGCTGCCGGAGCGCGAGCGCGGCATCTTCCTGGCTGGCGACGACATCTCCTTCACCCCCGCGTGGGTGGAGGGGGCGGTGCAGACGGCGCTGAACGCCGTCTGGGGCATCGTGCGCCACCTGGGTGGCGCGAGCCACCCCGATAACCCCGGCCCCGGCGACTGGTATCCGCACATCGGCCCGGTGGCGCTGCCGGATTGAGGGCCGCCCAATGCGCATCGCCCTCTGGCAAACCCCGCACCCGGCTGCCTGCGACGTGGCCGCGGCGCTGCGCCGGCTGGACGAGGCGGCGGCGCACGCGGCGGCGCAGGGTGCGCAGTGGCTCGTGACACCCGAGATGGCGCTGACCGGCTACCTGATCGCCCCTGAGCAGCTGGCCGCGCTGGCCGAACCCGCCGACGGGCCGTTGGCGCAGGCGGTGGCCGCCATCGCGCAGCGTCATAGCCTGGGGATCGCCTACGGCTGGCCCGAGTGCCATCCGGACGGCGCCAAGCCCTGGAACGCCGTGCAGGCCATCGGCCCCGATGGCCAGCGGCTGGCCGTGCACCGCAAGGTGCACCTGTTCGGCGCGGGGGACCGGGCGCGCTTCACGGCGGGCGAGGCCGTGGCCGCGCCGTTCGAGTGGGACGGCTGGCGCATCGGCCTGCTGATTTGCTTCGACGTGGAGCAGCCTTCGGCGGTGCGGGCGCTGGCACGGCAGGGCGCACGGCTGATCCTGGCCCCCACCGCCAACATGCTGCCGTACGACGATGCGCCGTGCCTGACGCTGCCGCGCCTGGCCGCCGAGTCGCGCGTGGCCATCGCCTACGCCAACGCCTGCGGCGCGGAAGGCGACACGCGCTACGGGGGGCTCAGCCGCCTGGTGGGAGCGGACGGGCGGGTGGTGGCTGCGGCGGGGCGCAGCGAGGATATGCTTATTGCCGATAGCCCGGATTGATCCGATCCAGCCGGCGCAACAAGCCCGGCCACGTCAGCGCCCCCGCGCCCTGGCCGCGCGTCACCTGCCGGGCCTTTTCGTCTTCGCGCAGCGCCACGCCTTCGTAGTCGCGGCAGGCCAGACTGGCCAACACGAAGATCGACTGCTGCGGCAGCGGCAGCACCCCCTGTTTTTGCGCCGAAACCGCCACGCCGTTGAGCGTGTGCGTGTGCAGCACGCACTGCGCATCGTGGCGTGCCGCGTGGATGGCGCTGTGGATGGTGAAGCCGGCCGGGTTGACCGGGTAAGGGCTGTCGTCCAGCTTGTTGCCCTGCAGGTCGATCTTGATGAGGCTGGACGCGGTGATCTCCTCGAACAGCAGCCCATAGGGGTTGATCAAAAACTGGTCGTCCGTCCCCGGTACGCGCGCCGTGATGTGGGTAAAGACCAAATCGTCCCAGTGAAAGGCGGTCACCAACCGGTAGGCGGCCGCCAAATCCACGCGCACCTGCCATTCGGCGTCGCAGACCTGGCCCTGGCGGCTGGGGATGGCGAGGGGGTGTTCATGTCTACCGCGACAGGTCGACACACAGCGATCGACAATCGCCTTTGCGACACGTTTGGGGCAGACTGATATTCGGCCGTTATGTGGCAGTGCAAGCGGTTGCCATGTTGCAAATCACGGGCAGAACGATGGTTTGAAACGTGCGAAGGTAAAATGAGCGTTGCAAACGGTTGAAATTCATCAATCGTCTGGCTAGGTGAAAATCTGTTGTAGCTCCCTCTCTCACCCCGGATGGCTACAATTCGCCGCGCGCAAGGCCGCTGGCTTGTCTCGTTGTAGCTCCCTCTCTCACCCCGGATGGCTACAATCGGCAGCGGATCGCCCTCGCTGGTCACCGCGTTGTAGCTCCCTCTCTCACCCCGGATGGCTACAATGGACACTTTGCGGCCGTCAGGGTAGAAGG
>NZ_DAISXZ010000073.1:0-11533 GCF_036825565.1 Tepidimonas sp.
CCCATCCCCCGCCCTGGGCGCGGAGGGCTCGGCCGGCGCGGCCGCACCTGCCGCCGGCACCTCCACGCCCGCCTTCAGCCCGCTGTATCAGCAGATCAAGACACTCATCCTGCACAGCCTGCAGGCCGGCGAATGGAAACCTGGCGACCTGATCCCCAGCGAAATCGAGCTGGCCGCGCGTTTCAAGGTCAGCCAGGGCACGGTGCGCAAAGCCATTGACGAGCTGGCCGCCGACAACCTGCTGGTGCGCCGGCAAGGCAGAGGCACCTTCGTCGCCACCCACGCCGAGCAGCACATCCAGTACCGCTTTCTGCGCCTGCACCCCGACGTGGGCACGCTGGACAGCGAAGGCCCCGCGATGCGCGAGGTGTTGGGCTGCCGGCGCATGCGCGCCAGCGCCGAGGTGGCCGCGGCCCTGCAACTGCGCGCGGGGGATGCGGTGGTGCAAGTCAGCCGCGTGTTGTCCTTCCAGGGCACCCCCACGATTCTGGAGGACCTCTGGCTGCCGGGCAGCGCCTTTCGTGGCCTGACGCTAGAGACGCTGTCCGAGCACGCCGGCCCCATGTATGCCCTGTTCGAGACGCAATTCGGTGTGCGCATGGTGCGCGCCGAAGAACGCATCAAGGCGGTCGCCGCCAGCGAGACGGCTGCCGAGCGCCTGCAGGTCCCCGTCGGCACCCCGCTGCTGAGCGTGGAGCGTCTAGCCTATACCTACAACGGTGTGCCGATGGAACTGCGCCGCGGCCTGTACCGTACCGACCGGCACCACTACCGCAACGAGCTCAGCTAGCCCCCTTCCCGCCACCCCTTCGTCATGCTGCATTGCAATAGAATATGACAGTTCCCCGTCAGCGACCTGATGAACCATAACGAGTTCGCCGTCATGGCCGCCAACGGCCTTGCCGACCATGGTGGCACGTTCTGACCCCCAGGAGAAAACCCCATGACGCCCTTGCGCCCTGCGCGGCCCGAGTTCCGCAACATCAACGCCTTCAAGGACCTGACGACCTACCGCCTGCCGCCGGCGGGCTGGGTGTCGATCCTGCACCGTGTGAGCGGCGCCCTGATGTTTTTGCTGCTGCCGTTCGTGGTCTGGATGATGGACACCTCGCTGTCGTCGGAGCTGTCTTATGGCAGCTTCACGACGGCGTTCTCCGCCGGGATCGGGTTCGTGCCCGGCTGGTTCGTCAAGCTGGTGGCGCTGGCACTGATCTGGGCCTATCTGCACCACTTCTGCGCCGGCGTGCGCCACCTCATCATGGACGCCACCCACAAGGTGGACAAGGCCTACGGCCGCTCATCGGCCATCGTCACGCTGGCGCTGAGCCTGGGCCTGACGGTCGTGCTGGGCGCCAAGCTGTTCGGCCTGTACTGATTCCCCCCTGACGGAGTAACGACAAATGGCGGTCAACTACGGCTCCAAGCGCGTCGTCACCGGCGCCCACTACGGCCTGCGCGACTGGATGGTCCAGCGCGTCACGGCGGTGCTCATGGCTCTCTTCACCGTGGTCCTGCTGGCGCAGGTCATCTTCACCTCCGGCCCCATCGGCTATGAAACCTGGGCCGGCATCTTTGCGGCGCAGTGGATGAAGTTCCTCACCTTCGCCGTGGTGATCGCGTTGGTGTGGCACGCCTGGGTGGGTGTGCGCGACATCTGGATGGACTACGTCAAACCCGTGGGCCTGCGCCTGGCCCTGCATGTGTTCACCCTCGTCTGGCTGGTCGGTTGCACGGGCTGGGCGTTTCAAGTGCTTTGGAGGCTGTAAGCCATGACCCTGACTGCGAACCTTCCCCGCCGGCGCTTCGACGTGGTGATCGTCGGCGCCGGTGGCTCCGGCATGCGCGCGTCGCTGCAACTGGCGCGCGCTGGCCTCAACGTCGCGGTGCTGTCCAAGGTGTTCCCGACGCGCTCGCACACCGTCGCCGCGCAGGGCGGCATCGGCGCGTCGCTGGGCAACATGTCCGAGGACAACTGGCACTACCACTTCTACGATACCGTCAAGGGCTCGGACTGGCTGGGTGACCAGGACGCCATCGAGTTCATGTGCCGCGAGGCGCCTAAGGTCGTCTATGAGCTGGAGCACATGGGCATGCCGTTCGACCGCAACCCGGACGGCACCATCTACCAGCGCCCGTTCGGCGGTCATACCGCCAACTACGGCGAAAAACCCGTGCAGCGCGCCTGCGCCGCGGCCGACCGCACCGGCCACGCGATGCTGCACACGCTGTACCAGCAAAACGTCGCCGCGCGCACCACGTTCTTCGTCGAGTGGATGGCGCTGGACCTGATCCGCGACGCCGACGGCGACGTGGTGGGTGTGACCGCGCTGGAGATGGAGACCGGCGACGTCTACATCCTGGAGGCCAAGGCCACGCTGCTGGCCACCGGCGGTGCCGGGCGCATCTACGCCGCCAGCACCAACGCCTTCATCAACACCGGCGACGGCCTCGGCATGGCCGCGCGCGCCGGCATCCCGCTGCAGGACATGGAGTTCTGGCAGTTCCACCCGACCGGCGTGGCCGGCGCGGGCGTGCTGCTCACCGAAGGCTGCCGCGGCGAGGGCGCGATCCTGCTCAACAGCAACGGCGAGCGCTTCATGGAGCGCTACGCGCCCACGCTCAAGGACCTGGCGCCGCGCGACTTCGTCAGCCGCTGCATGGACCAAGAGATCAAGGAAGGCCGCGGCTGCGGGCCGAACAAGGACTACATCCTGCTCAAACTCGACCACCTGGGCCCGGAGACGATCCACAAGCGCCTGCCGTCGGTGTACGAGATCGGCATCAACTTCGCCAACGTCGACATCACCAAGGAGCCGATCCCGGTGGTGCCGACCATCCACTACCAGATGGGCGGCATCCCGACCAACATCAACGGCCAGGTCGTCGTGCCGGACGGCCAGGGCGGCCAGAAGGTGGTGAACGGCCTGTACGCGGTCGGCGAGTGCTCCTGTGTGTCGGTGCATGGCGCCAACCGCCTCGGCACCAACTCGCTGCTGGACCTGCTGGTGTTCGGCCGCGCGGCCGGCAACCACATCGTGGCCCACCTCGACCGCGGTCGCGAGCACAAGGACCTGCCCAAGGACGCCGCCGAGCGCACGCTGGAGCGGCTCAGCCGCCTGGAATCGCGCACCGACGGCGAGTATGCGCAGGCCGTGGCCAACGACATCCGCGCCACCATGCAGCAGCACGCGGGCGTCTTCCGCACCCAGGCCAGCATGGACGAGGGGGTGCGCAAGATCAACGCGCTGCGCGAGCGCGTCGGCGCCATCGTGCTCAAGGACAAGTCCAAGGTGTTCAACACGGCGCGCGTGGAGGCGCTGGAGATCGAGAACCTCATCGAAGCCGCCCAGGCCACGATGACGTCCGCCGCCGCCCGCCAGGAATGCCGCGGTGCGCACACCGTCAAGGACTACGAGCGTGGCCCGGACGACGCCGAGTGCCCGCTGGGCCGCAACGACAAGGTGTGGATGAAGCACACCCTGTGGCACAGCGCCGACAACTCCCTGACCTACAAGCCGGTCAACCTCAAGCCGCTGACGGTCGAGTCGATTCCGCCCAAGGTCCGCACGTTCTGACGTCCCCACGCCGGAGGTTTTTCCATGGCCAAACGCATCTTCAAGATCTACCGTTACGACCCGGACAAGGACGCCAAGCCCTACATGCAGACGCTGGAGGTGGAGCTCACCACCGAGCGCATGCTGCTGGACGCGCTGATCAAGCTCAAGGAGATCGACCCGACGCTGGCGTTTCGCCGCTCGTGCCGCGAGGGCGTCTGCGGCTCCGACGCGATGAACATCAACGGCAAGAACGGGCTGGCGTGTCTGACCAACCTGCGCACGCTGCCCGACACCATCGTGCTCAAGCCGCTGCCGGGCCTGCCCGTGGTGCGCGACCTGATCGTGGACATGACGCTGTTCTTCAAGCAGTACCACTCGATCAAGCCGTACCTGATCAACGAGACCCAGCCGCCCGAAAAGGAGCGCCTGCAGTCGCCCGAAGAGCGCGAAGAGCTCAACGGCCTGTACGAGTGCATCCTGTGCGCGAGCTGCTCCACCAGCTGTCCGAGCTTCTGGTGGAACCCGGACAAGTTCGTCGGCCCGGCCGGCCTGCTGCAGGCCTACCGCTTCATCGCCGACAGCCGCGACCAGGCCACCAGCGAGCGCCTGGACAACCTGGAAGATCCGTACCGGCTGTTCCGCTGCCACACCATCATGAACTGCGTCGATGTGTGTCCCAAGGGCCTCAACCCCACCAAGGCCATCGGCAAGATCAAGGAACTGATGGTGCGCCGCGCCGTCTGACCGCCCCGCGCTCACGAACCCGGCCATGGACGACCGCGCACGGCTCGACGAACGCCAGCTCAGCAAGCTGCGCTGGCGTTGCCGCCGCGGTCTGCTCGAAAACGATCTGTTCATCGAGCGCTTTTTCGATCGGCACGGCCAGGCCCTCACCGTGCGGCAGGCCCGCGGCCTGGAAGCGCTGATGGACCTGAGCGACAACGATCTGCTCGACCTGTTGCTGCGCCGCCGCGAGCCCGACGGCGCGCTGGCGACCCCCGAGGTCGTCGACGTGCTGGCCCTGCTGCGCACCCCGCCGCGGGCCGACGCGCCGTCATCCCCGTAGCTCCCCCGCTAGACCCAAGGAATCCGCATGAAACTGCAAGACCACAAAGCCACGCTGTCGTTTTCCAACGGCGCGCCCAGCGTCGAGCTGCCGATCTACTCCGGCACCGTGGGTCCGGACGTGATCGACATCCGCAAGCTCTACGCCCAGACAGGCATGTTCACCTACGACCCCGGGTTCCTGTCCACGGCGTCGTGCCAGTCGTCCATCACCTACATCGACGGCGACAAGGGCGAGCTGCTCTACCGCGGCTACCCCATCGAACAGCTCGCCACGCAGTGCGACTACCTCGAGACCTGCTATTTGCTGCTGTACGGTGAGCTGCCCAACGAACACCAAAAAGCCGACTTCACCAAGCGCGTGACCATGCACACCATGGTCAACGAGCAGATGCAGTTCTTCCTGCGTGGCTTCCGCCGCGATGCGCACCCGATGGCGGTGCTCACGGGCCTGGTCGGCGCCATGTCGGCCTTCTACCACGACAGCACCGACATCAACAACCCGCAGCACCGCGAGATCGCGGCCATCCGCCTGATCGCCAAGCTGCCCACCCTGGTGGCCATGGCCTACAAGTACGGCATCGGCCAGCCGTACATGTATCCGCGCAACGACCTGAGCTACGCGGGCAACTTCCTGCGCATGATGTTCGGCACACCATGCGAGGAGTACAAGGTCAACCCGGTGCTCGAGCGCGCGATGGACCGCATCTTCATCCTGCACGCGGACCACGAGCAAAACGCCTCCACCTCCACCGTGCGCCTGTGCGGCAGCTCCGGCACCAACCCGTTTGCGGCCATCGCCGCGGGCGTGGCCTGCCTGTGGGGCCCGGCCCACGGCGGCGCCAACGAGGCGTGCCTGAACATGCTGGAGGAAATCCAGGCCATGGGCGGCGTGGACAAGATCGGTGAATTCATCGCCAAGGTCAAGGACAAGAACTCGGGCGTGCGCCTGATGGGCTTTGGCCACCGCGTCTACAAGAACTACGACCCGCGCGCCAAGCTGATGCAGGAGACCTGCAACGAAGTGCTGGGCGAGCTGGGACTGGAGAACGATCCGCTGTTCAAGCTGGCCAAGACGCTGGAGAAGATCGCGCTGGAAGACGACTACTTCGTGCAGCGCAAGCTCTATCCGAACGTGGACTTCTACTCCGGCATCGTGCAGCGCGCCATCGGCATCCCGGTCAACCTGTTCACCGGCATCTTTGCGCTGGCGCGCACGGTGGGCTGGATCGCCCAGCTCAACGAGATGATCGGCGACCCCGAGTACAAGATCGGCCGTCCGCGCCAGCTCTTCACCGGCGCGGCCAAGCGCGACGTCGTGCCGATCGCCCAGCGCTGATCGGCCCAGGCGGCGGTGCCCGCGGGATGATCCCCGGCACCGCCGTTGACGCGCCCCGTTCGTCGCGGCCTACAATGGCAGGCCGCCCACGCCTTTCCCCTCCGCCATGGGACGCACCCTTTACGACAAGATCTGGGACGAGCACGTCGTCCACACCGAGGAGGACGGCACCGCCATCCTCTACATCGATCGCCATCTGGTGCACGAGGTGACCAGCCCGCAGGCCTTCGAGGGGCTGAGGGTGGCCGGCCGCAAGCCGTGGCGCGTGTCGTCGGTGGTCGCCACCGCCGACCACAACACCCCCACCACCGGCTGGGAACACGGCTACGACGGAATTGCCGACCCGATCAGCAAGGAGCAGATCGTCACGTTGGATGCCAACATCCGCGAGTTCGGGGCAGCGGCGTATTTTCCGTTCCTGAGCAAGCGGCAGGGCATCGTGCACGTCATCGGGCCGGAAAACGGCGCCACCCTGCCCGGCATGACGGTGGTGTGCGGCGACAGCCACACCAGCACCCATGGTGCGTTCGGTGCGCTGGCGCATGGCATTGGCACCAGCGAGGTCGAGCATGTGCTGGCCACGCAGACACTGCTGGCCAAAAAGGCCCGCAACATGCTGATCCGCGTGGAGGGGACGCTGCCGCCCGGCTGCACGGCCAAGGACATCGTGCTGGCCATCATCGGGCGCATCGGCACCGCGGGCGGCACCGGCTACACCATCGAGTTTGGTGGCAGCGCCATCCGAGCGCTGAGCATGGAAGGCCGCATGACGGTCTGCAACATGGCCATCGAGGCGGGCGCGCGCGCCGGCTTGGTGGCGGTGGACGACAAGACCCTCGAGTACGTGCGCGGTCGGCCCATGGCCCCCAGCGGGGTGGAGTGGGATCAGGCCGTCGCCCATTGGCGCACCCTGCACTCCGACCCCGACGCCCATTGGGACGCCGTGGTCGAGCTGGACGCTGCCCAGATCCTGCCGCAGGTCACCTGGGGCACCTCGCCCGAAATGGTGCTGGCCGTGACCGAGCGCGTGCCCGATCCCGACAAGGAGAAGGACCCCGTCAAGCGCAGCGCCATGGAGCGCGCTCTGCAGTACATGGGCCTACAACCGGGCAAGCCGTTGACCGACATCGCGGTGGACAAGGTGTTCATCGGCTCGTGCACCAACAGCCGCATCGAGGACATGCGCGAAGCGGCGGCCGTGGTGCGCAAGCTCGGCCAGAAGGTGGCGCGCAACGTCAAGCTCGCGATGGTCGTGCCCGGATCGGGTCAGGTCAAGGAGCAGGCCGAGCGCGAGGGACTGCACGAGATTTTCCGCGCCGCGGGCTTCGAGTGGCGCGAGCCAGGGTGCTCCATGTGCCTGGCCATGAACGCCGACCGGCTGGAGCCCGGCGAGCGCTGTGCCTCGACCAGCAACCGCAACTTCGAAGGCCGCCAGGGTGCCGGTGGGCGCACGCACCTGGTCAGCCCGGCGATGGCGGCGGCCGCCGCGATCCACGGGCATTTCGTCGACGTGCGCCAGTTCGTCTAACCCCTCAGGAGTTCACCATGAAACGCGCGCTGTGCTGCACCCTCGCCTGTCTGGGCCTGCTGCTTGCGGGCTGCAACACGGTTCAGGGGCTCGGCAAGGACATCCAGAAAGGTGGCCAGGTCATCCAGGACGCTGGCAAGAAGTAAAGTAAATGGAGCGCTTCACCATCCACAAGGGGCTCGTCGCGCCCATCGACCGGGAAAACGTCGACACCGACGCCATCATCCCCAAACAATTTCTGAAGTCGATTCGCAAGACCGGCTTCGGCCCCAATCTGTTTGACGAGTGGCGTTATCTGGACCAACCGGGCCAGCCCGGCGTGCCGGAGAGCCAGCGCAAGCCCAACCCGGACTTCGTGCTCAACCAGCCGCGCTACCGGGGCGCCAGCATCCTGCTGGCGCGCCAGAACTTCGGCTGCGGCTCCAGCCGCGAGCATGCGCCGTGGGCGATCCAGCAGTACGGCTTTCGCGCGCTGATCGCACCGAGCTTTGCCGACATCTTCTTCAACAACTGCTTCAAGAACGGCCTGCTGCCGATCGTGCTGCCAGAGGCCACGGTCGACCGCCTGTTTCACGACGTGCACGCCTTCCCCGGCTACGAGCTGACGATCGACCTGGAGCGCCAGGTCATCGTGCAGCCCGACGGCGCCGAGATCGCGTTCGAGGTGCAGCCGTTTCGCCGCTACTGCCTGCTCAACGGGCTGGACGACATCGGCCTGACGCTGCGCCACGCCGACAAGATCCGCGCCTTCGAGGCCGAGCGGCTGGCCCGCTTCCCGTGGCTGGCGCGCACCTTCGCCGGCTGACCGCCCGCCCCACACTCCCCGGCACGGCTGGGACCGCCTCTGGCCGGGCCTGCCCCACATCATCAGGACATCCATGAAGATCGCCATTCTGCCCGGTGACGGCATCGGGCCCGAGATCGTCGCCGAGGCCGTCAAGGTGCTCAAAGCCCTGGCTCTGCCGCTGGAGATGGAAACCGCCCCGGTGGGCGGCGCCGCCTACGAGGTGGCCGGCCATCCGCTGCCGCCCGCGACGCTCGAACTCGCCCAGCAGGCCGACGCGGTGCTGTTCGGCGCCGTGGGTGACTGGAAGTACGACACGCTGCCGCGCCCGCTGCGGCCGGAGCAGGCCATCCTCGGCCTGCGCAAAGCGCTTGGGCTGTTCGCCAACTTTCGCCCGGCGATCTGCTACCCGCAGCTCACGCACGCCTCCAGCCTCAAGCCCGAGCTGGTGGCGGGACTGGACATCCTGATCATCCGTGAGCTGACCGGCGACATCTACTTCGGCCAGCCGCGCGGCCGCCGCAGCGCGCCGGACGGGGCGTTCGCCGGTGCCGAGGAAGCGTTCGACACCATGCGCTACAGCCGCCCGGAGATCGAGCGCATCGCGCGCGTGGCGTTCGAGGCCGCGCGCCAGCGCCGCCGCAAGGTCACCAGCGTCGACAAGGCCAATGTGCTGGAGACTTTCCAGTTCTGGAAGGACGTCGTCACCGAGGTGCACCGC
Organism: Tepidimonas sp.; assembly: GCF_036825565.1. GTDB lineage: Bacteria > Pseudomonadota > Gammaproteobacteria > Burkholderiales > Burkholderiaceae_C > Tepidimonas. Next base: position 8,995 of record NZ_DAISXZ010000073.1, read on the forward strand.
GACTACCCCGACGTCGAGCTGGAGCACATGTACGTCGACAACGCGGCGATGCAGCTCGTCAAGGCACCGAAGAAGTTCGACGTGCTCGTCACCGGCAACATGTTTGGCGACATCCTGTCGGACGAGGCGGCGATGCTGACCGGCTCGATCGGCATGCTGCCGTCGGCCAGCCTGAACGAGCGCGGCCAGGGCCTGTACGAGCCGAGCCACGGCAGCGCGCCGGACATCGCCGGCAAGGGCGTGGCCAACCCGCTGGCCACGATCCTGAGCGCGGCGATGATGCTGCGCTTCTCGCTCAAGCAACCCGAGGCGGCCGACCGCATCGAGGCAGCGGTGCAAAAGGTGCTGGCCGACGGTCTGCGCACCGCTGACATCGCCAGCGAGGGCTGCACCGTCGTCGGCACCGCAGCGATGGGCGATGCGGTCGTGCGGGCGCTGGGCTGAGGGCGCTGCAGGCGCCCGTATCGTCAGCTTCGCCTCAGGTCGGTTCCGTTAGAATCGGGCCATAATGCTCGCGCTCTGTCCGTTCCTGCTGAACCCCGCTGCGGCCCCGGCCGCGGCCGGCGCGCGCGCCACCACCAAAACCACGACCACCATTACCGGCTGATTCCAGCCTGGTTCGTCGTGCGCCCAAACCGGCCAGACGAGCCGGGCAGCAGAAGGGTTTCCCCCACTTCCTCTACTGAAAGGGCACACGCGATGAGCAACGTTGGCAACAAGGTCGGCCTGGTCGGCTGGCGCGGCATGGTCGGCTCGGTCCTGATGGACCGCATGGTCGCCGAGGGCGACTTCGACCTGATCGAGCCGATCTTCTTCTCGACCTCCAACGCCGGCGGCCCCGCCCCGGCGCAGGCCAAGGCGCACCAGACGCTGCGCGACGCGCACGACCTCGCCGCGCTGGCCGAGTGCGACATCGTCATCACCTGCCAGGGCGGCGACTACACCAAGGAGGTGTTCCCCAAGCTGCGCGCCGCCGGCTGGCAGGGGCATTGGATCGACGCCGCCAGCGCCCTGCGTATGGAGCCGGACGCGGTCATCGTCCTCGACCCGGTCAACGAGCCTGTCATCCGCAAGGCGCTGGCCGCCGGCGGCCGCAACTGGATCGGCGGCAACTGCACCAACTCCATCCTGCTGATGGGGCTGGGCGGCCTGTTCCGCGAGAACCTGGTGGAGTGGGTCAGCTCCATGACCTACCAGGCCGCCAGCGGCGCCGGCGCCAACAACATGCGCGAGCTGCTCAAGGGCATGGGTGTGATCCACGGCGCCGTGGCCGAGCTGCTGGCCGACCCCACCTCGGCGATCCTGGAGATCGACCGCCGGGTGGCGCAGGCGATCCGCGAGGACGTGCCGACCGAATTCTTCGGCGCGCCGCTGGCCGGCAGCCTCATCCCCTGGATCGACGTGCAGCTGCCCAACGGCCAGTCCAAGGAGGAGTGGAAGGGCCAGGCCGAGGTCAACAAGATCCTCGGCACCGAGCAGACCATCCCCGTCGATGGTCTGTGCGTGCGCATCGGCGCCATGCGCTGCCACAGCCTGGCGCTGACGCTCAAGCTCAAGCGCGACCTGCCGCTGGAGGAAATCGAATCGATCATCAAGAGCGGCAACCCCTGGGTCAAGTGGGTGCCGAACGACCGCGCCCTCACCGTCAAGGAGCTGACCCCGGCGGCCATCACCGGCGGACTGCAGGTGGGCGTGGGCCGCGTGCGCAAGTTGAACATGGGGCCGGAGTACGTCTCGGCCTTCGTGATCGGCGACCAGCTGCTGTGGGGCGCGGCCGAGCCGCTGCGCCGCATGCTGCGCATCCTGCTCGGGGCCTGACGGCGGTATAGTCGGGGCATCCCGGAGCGCCTGGCCCGCTGGGCGTTGCTCGGCTGCAACGCCCCGCGGATCGGCGGGACGGCAACGGGTGGCGCGCGGCGGTTGCGGCACGCCGTCAGCTTGTCGCCGTAACACATTGATGCTAAGGTGTTTTGACGCCGCTTCCGTGATGCGCCCACAAAGGATCCCTGTGCCGAAACCCCGCTCCTCCCCGCGCCCGCCATCCCTGCCGACCGTCGGCCGCCCGGCTGGTGGCGGGGGGTGGTGTGCGGGCGGTGCTTGGCGGGGCATCGCATTGGCGGCGGCACTGGCCTCGACCCTGGCGGGCAATGCGTGGGCCCTGGCGCTGGGTCGGGTGTCGGTCCAGTCGCAACTGGGCGAGCCGCTGCGCGCCGAAATCGACGTGCCCGCCATCACCGACGCCGAGGCCGCCGGCCTGCAGGTCGGCATTGCACCGGCGGAGCGTTTTCGCGCCGCCAATCTGGAATTCAACGCCCTGCTGCAGGACGTGTCGCTGGAGGTGCAGCGGCGCACGGACGGGCGCACGGTCATCGTGGTGCGCAGCGCCCGTCCGGTGTCCGAGCCCTTCCTCGATCTGGTGGTGCAGGCCCGCTGGGCAGGCGGCGAGCTGCTGCGGGGCTACACCCTGCTGTTCGACCCGCCCAACCTGCTGGTCCTCGACGAGCCCGTTTCCGCCTTGGATGCCACGGTCCGGGCGCGC
>NZ_DAISXZ010000074.1:0-11171 GCF_036825565.1 Tepidimonas sp.
CCGGAAGGCTGCATGAACTGCAAATCTGTGTCCAATCTACTGCGGGCGGTACAATTGGATGGTCAGGTTGACGTCGTTGTAGTCCTTATCGGACGAGCCGGTGGTGATCCGCAGGTCTTCCCAGTTGAAGTTGCCCTTGGCCTCCGCGCCAGCGGCGGTGCCAGACGGTGTGGCCTGCACATGCGACTGGCCGTCCAGGTTGAGTTTTTGGTCCGAGAAGTAAACCGGCGCGCCGGCGCCCGACAAAGCCGTGCCGCCAACCTTGGCGATCCATTGTCCGCCGATCTTTTCGAAGGTGACGCTGGTGTTGCCCGTCAGGCCGGCATTCAGTTTGTCGCCGTTGGGGATCAGGAAGAAGCCAATCTGATCCGGCGACACGCCAGCAGGCAGCGAGATCGAGGTCGCGGCACCGGTCTTGACGTTGTCCCAAATGACGGTGCCCGAGACCGGGTCGCCACTCGCGTTTTTGATATACCAGCCAAAGCTGTTGTTGTAGCCCGCCTCGCCGCCACTGTACGCCACCGTGAAGGTCGGCACCAAACCCTGGGTGGGCGCGTTGACCACGACCTCGGGCACATCGTCCTGCACGCGCGCCGTTAGATCCACCTGGATGGGGTCGCCGTCTTTGTCTTGCCCTACCAGCGTGATGGTGCTGAGATCAAGCCAGTCTTCCGCAGCCTGCATCGCGGTATCGCGCCCGGCATTATCCAGCCCGTACAAGTCCGTGTGGGTGACCGTATCGTGCTGCAACGCGCCCACGACTTCGAGCGTGTATTTGCCCGCGTCAGGACCCGTTGCCTGAATGGTCAGAATGGCGCCCAGCTTGTCCGAGCTGTCGGACGGCAACGCCTTGCCATCGACGCCAAACCGAATGGTGATAACCCCGTCAGCAGGGTCGTAATCCGTTCCACCCACGGTGGCCTTGACCACACCGCCAAAGCCGTCCGCGCCCCAGTGGATAACGCCTTCCTTGATCGTGCCAACGCCCTGAGTGCCCAGCCCGTCGGCTTCGTTGTTGCCGCCGATGTCCTTGACGGATTCCTCTTCCAGATCGAGCCGCTGCAGGCCGACGGATCCTTCATCTTCAAGGATGAACTTCGGCACGTCGTCGCCAAATGCCAGCTTGCCGTTCAGATCCAGGGCCTGGGTCGCCCGATCGTCGTCGCTGTCGGTGGCCGTGATGTTCAGAACGAAGGGCACTTCGCCCAGATTGAGCACTTTCAGCTCATCGGCGCCACCTTCCTCCCCGTCAGGGGCATCGTGCAGAATCGCGCGCTGCTGCTCCAGTACCAAGCGGCCAAAACCCCCCACGGTCAAGGTAAATGCAGCCCAACCTTCCACATTCGGCTCACCCTCGTTGCCCACCCGCGCCCAGACGGTGCGGCCGTCGTCCGAGGTGTAGAGGAACAGCGGCTCACCGGTCAGCGTGTCGCGTAGGCCGGAGTCCACGCCATTCAGCGGCCCAAAAGCAAAGGTCATGCCGACCATGCCTTCGGACGGCCCATCTTCACCCGGCTCTTCGCCCGAGACGAGCTTGGGACCGTCAGCACCGAACACGACTTGGAACACCGTGCCCATCACCTCGGCCTGGTCGGTTTCCGCGTCGCTGTCGGCATCCGTGCCCGATGCCAGCGCCTTGTCCTCGGTACGAAGCTGCGGCAGTTCGGCAGGCGCCGCGTCTTCGCCCTCGATTTCGACCGGAAGGATTTGGGGGCCGTCGTCGGTGATCGTGATGCCGATGCTTGACGACGCCAACACGACGTTGGCCGGATCGCGCACCTGGATCACGAAGGGATCCTGAACGGTATCGTCTTCGTAAGTGTCGTCCCCATCCAGCACGTCGAATGGGCCATCGCCGTCATCCCCGTTGATTTCGGGCTTGGGATGCGACACGTTGCCGGTCAGCGTGTAGGTGTATTCGTATGTCCCGCCGCCGGTCAGCGTGACCGTGATGGTGCCGTACTTGCCCTCCAGCGTCCACGGGCCGGGGCCGGTGAGCTGAATCTCGTCGCCGTTGTCGTTGACCAGCCAAATGCTGTTGGGCACGTTGCCCGGGGTGTAGGTGAATGACCCCGTGACGGTTTCCTCGGTCTCGTTGAACCGGGTGCCGGGCGAGCCACTGTTCCGGTTTCCAGTGCCTTCACTGCCTTGGTCCAGCGAACTTTCGCGCACCGTGCCGTCGCTGCCTGTGATGGTAGGAAGAATGACCGGCGGCTCGGTGGCCGGCGGCTCAGTGGCCGGCGGCTCAGTGGCCGGCGGCTCGGTGGCCGGCGGCTCGGTGGCCGGCGGCTCGGTGGCCGGCGGCTCGGTAGGCTGAGGGGCCTCCGCCGTCAGCAGCGGCGCGTCGATGGGGCCTTCTGGGTTGAATTGGTAGTCGTATGCCAACGGGTCGACGCCTTCGGTGATGCGCAGCAGCCGCACGAAGCTGCTGCCATCGCCACCGGTGCCACCAGCGGCGCCCGCAGCCGCGGCTTCGAGTTCCTGCGTCAGGTCGCCGCCCTGCTCGAGGATCTGGGTGATTTGCTCGACCGTCTGCGGCTGCAAGGCCGCATCGGCCGACGTGGGGGTGGCATCGGTCTGGACCAGCGTTTCGTCAACGCGAACCGCCTGCGCCGGCCCCATCGCCAGGATTTGCCCATCGTCCATCAGCAGCTCGACGCGGGCGCCGGCGGCGGTGCGCAGGGTTTCGCCCTTTTGCACGACGTCACCGACCTTGGCCGCGCGTGTGCTGCCGTCGGGCCCGACGATGACGGCGTTGCCGTTGAGCGAGAGGATGGTGGCTTTGGCCATGGATGCACTCCTGAGCGTAGAAAGACGTCGGCCACAGCTTACGCCCGGGGGCGGGCTGCGGCCATTGGACTTAAGTCCATTTTTGGGGGCCGGCGCGTCAGCCGTCCTTTTGGGCGTTGCCTTTGTCCTTGAGCGGTACGATCGGATCGACTTCGCGGCTGGGGCCGGCGTCGAGTTGAAGGCCCAAGATGGTGAGGTCGGGAGGCTCGGGCGCCGCGGGGCGCCGACGTCGGCATCCGCGACCGAGCCATCGAGGGAATCGTCGATCGCCAGCGCCGTCGGCGCGGTGGATGCTTGACCGTCGTCTTCAAGCGCGTCGGGGGCTCCATCGCCGTCGCGATCGAACGCGTCCGGGGTGCCGTCTCCGTGACGGTCCGCGGCAAACGATGGCAGGGGCGCACTTGAACCGCAAAGGCATCGGTCCTCTTGTCGCTGGAGGCGAGGTTGGTCTTGGCAGAGGAGGGGAACGTGTCCCCGTGTTGCGCTTGGGGGTTGGGGGTGACAACGATCGATGTCTGCGCGGTGTCGGGGCGCGCATCGGGCCGAAGATCGGGCGGCGGCCGCTTCGCTGGTCGAGCACGGGCTCGACGAACGCGCCCGCGATCCGGCGACGGGGGATGGACGCGGATCAGATCAGCCCAGAATCCCCGTCGTCCAGCAGCTGCAGCCGCCGGCTGAGGGTGGCGCGGGTCTGGCGGCGTTGCAGCAGCTTGGCCTGGGCCTCGGCCGGAAAATCCGTAAACTGGATGACGCCGCGGGCGATCAGGATGTCGATCAGGTCTTCGGCGATGCGCGCCAGCTCCTGGTCGGTGCTGGCAAGCAGCTGCCGGGCCCGATCGGGCGAGGACGCGCCGACCGCATCCGGGGTATCGGGAGCATCGTCAGGGCTCATGGGCGGGCCTCGGTCGGGGCAGGGGTGCCGTCGGGCGCGGTCGCCGCTTCGCCGCCGGACAGACGCAGCGCCAGTTGCAACCGATCGCGCACGCCGAGCTTGTCGAACACGCTGCCCAGGTGGGCCTTGACGGTGCGCTCGCTGATGCAAAGCTGGTCGGCCACCTCGCGGTTGGACTTGCCGGCCGCGACGGCCCGCGCTACCTGCGCTTCGCGCTCGGAGAGAACGGACAAGTCGGCCACGGTGCGCGGCACCGCCGGCGTTTGGTCGAGGACCTGACGCGTCGCAGACAGCAGCCGCTGAACCAGCTCCGACCCCACCCACAAGCCGCCGTGGCGGACGACGTGCTCCACCTCGCGCAGGACGGCGGGGACGGCCAGCAGGTGGACATAGCCGCGCGCGCCGGCGTCCAGCGCCCGCAGCCCCTCGGCGTCGTTGGGCACGGGGCTGAGCACGACGACGGGCGCCGCCCCCTGAATGTGCTGCAGACGGCGCACGCAATCCAGCCACTCCGGGTGGGTGACGGGCAACCACACGGTATCGGCCGCCCGTACCGTGCCCTGCAGCGTGGACCAGGTGGACCACTGCCCGTCGGGGAAGGCCTGCAGCCAGCGCTCGGGGGGCATCACGGCCGCGGCCCCGGGGGCGCCGGCGGTGACGAGAAAATGTCGCTTGCTCACGTCCGTGGTCCTCCGGGTTCAGCGCTCGGACAGGGCATTGGCTTTGGCGCGCAGCACCGGCTTGAGCAGATAGGCCAGCACTGTCTTTTTGCCGGTCAGGATGTCGACCTGCGCCACCATGCCCGGAATGATAGGCAAGCCCTCGCCCAGGCTGGCCTGCCGCGTGCGCAGCCGGACCAAATAGTAGGCGTTGCCCTTGTCATCGACGACCGAGTCGGCGCCGATGCTCTCGACGTCGGCCCGCAACCCGCCGTAGATGGCGAAGTCGTAGGCCGTGAACTTGACCATGGCCTCCAGCCCCGGTCGCAGAAAGGCGATGTCCTTGGGTGCGATGCGCGCCTCCAGGATCAGTGCGTCGTCCAAGGGGACGATTTCCACCACCTCGCGCCCGGGCTGCACAACGGCGCCGACGGTGTTGACATGCAGCCGCTTGACGGTGCCGCGCACCGGCGACTTGAGGTCGGCCTTGAGCACCTTGTCCTCCAGCGCGCGGCCGCCTTCGGCCATGGCGGACAGCCGGCTGAGGGTTTCGGACAACTCGGCGCTCATCTGGCTGCGGGCGTTGAGCTGCACCTCTTCGATGCGGCGCTGGGCCTCGGCGATGGCCGCCTGCACGCGGGAGATTTGGGCCGCCGACTGGTCGCGCTCGCCGCGCAAGCGGGCCACGTCGCGCTCCAGGCGCAGGACTTCGACCTCGGAGACGGCGCCGCTGCGCACCATGGGGCGGGTGGCTTCCAGCTCGCGCTGGGTGAGCTCGAGGCTGCGTTCGGCCTGCTCCTTGCGGGCGCGGGCTTCGTTGAGCTCCTGCTGGCGCTGGCCCAGTTGGCTTTGGGTGATACCGATCTGGGCGGACATCTCGGCCCGTTTGGCGTCGTAGGCGGCGCGCTCCTGGGCCACGAACTGCGGCGCGTTGCGCTGCAGTTCGGGCGAGGGCGCGAACGGCCGCCCCTGGATGAGGGCCTGCAGCCGCTCGGCCTTGGCCTGCAGCGCCAGCTGCATGGTGCGGCTCTCGCCCAGGTTAGAGACAAAGCGCGTCGGGTCCACGCGCAACAACAACTGTCCCGCCTGCACGAGCTGCCCCTCGCGCACCAGAATCTCGTCGACCACGCCCCCATCGACGCTTTGCACGATCTGCACCTGGCTGGTGGGCACGACCCGGGCTTCGCCCCGGGTGACTTCGTCGATCTCGGCAAAGGCGGCCCAGACGATCATCAGCGCGACGACCACGGCGGCGATGCGCACCAGGTAGCGCGCACGCAGCGGCTCTTGCTGAAGCTGCGCCCAGTCCGCGTCCGTGGCCCAGTCCAGCGACTCGCGGTCGATGTCCGGGGGCAAGTCCCCGCCCAGGCGCTCGACCACGCCGCCAAACAAGGTGCGCCCCAGCCGGCTGCCGCCCGCCGCCAGACGGCCGAAACGTTCGAATCCTTTGGCGCCCAGCTCGCTCATGGCGCAGCCTTTCCGATTCGGCCCTGACGCAGCGCCAGAATGACTTGCTCCTTGGGACCGTCCGCGACGATGCGGCCCGCATCCATGACGATGATGCGATCGACCAGATCGAGCAGCGAGGTGCGGTGGCTGACCAACACGACCGTTTTGCCCGGGACGAAACGGCGCAGGCGGTCCTTGACCGTTTCCTCGCTGGAGTGGTCCATGGAGGCCGTGGGCTCGTCGAGCAGCAGGATGGACGGGTCGCGGATGACCGCGCGGGCGATCGCCACGCCCTGGCGCTGCCCGCCGGAGAGAGAGTCGCCCCGCTCTCCGATGACCATCTCGAAGCCCTGCGGATGGGCGTTGACGAATTCGGTGATGCCGGCGATGGTAGTGGCCTTGAGCAGGTCCTCGTCGTCGGCCAGCGGTGCGCCCAGCGTGATGTTCTCGCGCAGCGAACCGTAGAACAGCATCACGTCCTGCTGCACGTAGCCGATGTGGCGGCGCAGCTCGGCCGGGTCGAGCTGGCGCGTGTCCACGCCATCGATGAGCACGGCCCCGCCGGTGGGCCGGTACAAGCCGAGGATGAGCTTTTGCACCGTGGTCTTGCCCGAGCCGACGCGGCCCAGGATGGCCACCCGCTCGCCCGGCCGCAGGCGAAAGCTGACGTTGCGCAAGGCGCCGTTTTGCTGACCCGGGTAAGCAAACGAGACGTCGCGGAATTCGATCGCACCCTCGAAATGCCCACGGGTCACGAAGTGCGCATCTTCGGGCCGTTCGACCTCGCGCTGCATCATTTGGTCGAGCGAGTCGAGCGACGTGCGCGCCGTGTGGTACTGCACCAGCAGGCCCGCGACCTGCCCGATCGGTGCCATGGCGCGCGAGGCCAGCATGGTGCATGCGATCAGGCCGCCCATCGACAGTTGGCGCTCGCCGATCAGGTAGACGCCCAGCATGACCATCGCCACGTTGACCGTCTGCTGAATCATGGACGAGGTGTTGGTGGCGCTGTTGGACAGCAGGCGCAGCTGGGCGCCTACACGCGCCAACAGGGCAGCGCTCTTTTCCCACTTGCGCTGCAGGGGGGACTCGGCCGCCAACGCCTTGACCGTCTCGAAACCCACCAGCGCCTCCACCAGCGTGGCGTTGCGCTGGGCGCCGGCGCGGTAGGTGGTTTCGGCCAACTCGTGCATGCGTTGCTGCACGCCCAGCGCATAGAGCAGCATCAGCGCAGCCCCCAGCACCAGGGGGATGAGCATCGGCGGCGCGATCCAAGCGATCACGGCAAAAAAGATCAGCGCATACGGCAGGTCGATGAAGGCGATGACCGTGGCCGAGCCGATGAAGTCGCGCACCGCCTCGAACGCCCGCAGGTTGGCCGCGAACGAGCCGGCCGAGGCGGGGCGCTGCTCCATGCGCATGCCCAGCACCCGCTCCATGATGAAAGAGGAGAGTTTGACATCCGCGCGGCTGCTGGCCAGATCGACGAAGCGCCCACGCAGGGTGCGCAGCACCAAATCGCCCAGCAGCACGACCACCACCCCCGCCGCGAGCACCCACAGCGTATCGAACGCCTGGTTGGGCACCACGCGGTCGTACACGTTCATGATGAACAGCGGCATCGCCACGGCGAACAGGTTGGTCAGGAACGCCGCCAGCAGCACGTCGCGGTACAGGCCGGCGTTCTCGGCAATCACACCCCAGAACCAGTGGCCCCGGCGCACCCCGCGCACGATGGGCGAGCGCGCGTCGAAATGCTGGCGCGGCCGCACATAGAACGCGCGGCCGCTGTAGCGGGCTTCCAGCTCGGCCAGCGGCATGTCGACCGGGGCATCGCCCAGTTCCGGGAACACGACCCGGCAGCGGCTGCCGTCCTCCGAGCGCTCGAGCAACACGCAGGCGTCGCGCTCGCGCAACAGCAAAACGGCGGGCAGCAACTCGGTGCGCAGGCGGGCGATGGGCTGGCGCACGACCTTGCTGCTCAGACCAACGCGGTGGGCGGCGCGGTCGAACAGGCTGGGCGTCAAATGCCCATTGACGGTGGGCAGGCCCGCCACGGCGCCTTCCGGGTTGGCGGCTAGGCCATGCGCCCGGGCCACGATGAGCAGGCAGGCCAGCAGGGGATCGTCCCCCCTCGCCGGCGCTGCGGAGGGCGCAGCCGGCTCGCTGGGTGCCGCGCTCATGCACACGCTCCAATCGACATCGAACGCCCCTTCGATCTGCTGATGGATCCCCTGCGCCCCAGCCGCCCACCCGACGGGGAAAGCCGATTACCCTTGCGGGCCGCGCATTGCTAAAAATGAGTATAGCGCCGTTCAATCGGCCAGCAGCAGAGCCGGCTCGTCGCTGGCGATGACGTTTTGCGCCCAGGCGCGCAGCTTGCGGGTGTCGCTGCGCAGCACCTGTTGCTTGACGGCCAGGATTTGCGTCGGATGCATGGAAAAGCTGCGCAAGCCCAACCCCAGCAACAGACGGGTCATGGTGACGTCGCCAGCCATTTCGCCGCAGACGCTGACAGGCTTGCCCGCCTCGCGGCAGGCGGCGATGGTGTCGGCCACCATGCGCAACACAGCCGGGTGCAAGGGGTCGTACAGATGGGCCACCGATTCGTCCACCCGGTCGATGGCCAGGGCGTACTGGATCAGGTCGTTAGTGCCGATGGACAGGTAATCGAAGTGGCGCACGAACAGCCGCACCGCCAGCGCGGCGGCCGGCACCTCGATCATGGCCCCCAGGCGCACGGGGCCATAGACCGCCCCGCGCCGGTCGAGCTGCTCGCGTGCCTTGGCCAGCATGGCCTGCACCTGGCGGATCTCGCCCAAGTGGGCCAGCATCGGGATCAGGACGTTGACCTTGCCGTGCGCGGCCGCCCGCAGAATGGCGCGCAACTGGGTCAGAAACATGGCCGGCTCGGCCAGGCTCCAGCGGATCGCCCGCAGCCCCAGCGCGGGGTTGAGGTGTTCGTCGCGCCGATGGTGGTCCAGCGGCTTGTCGGCGCCCACGTCGACCGTGCGGATGGTCACCGGCAAGCCGTGCATGCCCTCGACGGCGCGGCGGTAGGCGTCGTACTGCTCCTCCTCGTCCGGCAGCTTGCCACCGCGCCCCATGAACAGGAACTCCGTGCGGAACAGCCCCACGCCGACCGCCCCCACGGCCAGGGCCGGCAAGGTGTCCTCCGGCTGCTCGATGTTGGCCAGCAACTCGATGCGCTCCCCATCCAGCGTGACGGCCGGGGTGTTCTTGATGCGCGCCAGCCGCTCGCGCTCGATGACCCCCTGGCGCTGCTTGTAGCCGTACTCGGCCAGCACCATGGGCGTGGGATTGACGATGAGCACGCCCGCGTCGCCATCGACGATGACCCAGTCGTCCTGCTGCACGAGCTGGCTGGCGTTGCGCGCCCCCACCACCGCCGGGATGTCCAGGCTGCGCGCGACGATGGCGGTGTGGCTGGTCTTGCCGCCCACATCGGTGACGAAGCCGGCAAAGACGCTTTGCTTGAACTGCAGCATATCCGCCGGGGCGAGGTCGTGCGCCACCAGCACGAGCGGCTGCGTCTCCACCCCGGGGGCTGGCGCGGCCGTGACGGGCGAGGCCACCCCGCGCATGACACGCAGCATACGCTCGACCACCTGTTCCAGATCCGCCTTGCGCTCGCGCAGGTAGGGGTCCTCCATCTCGTCGAACTGCTTGGCCACCAGCCCCAGCTGCGCCGTCAGCGCCCATTCGGCGTTGTAGTGGCGCTCGATCACCCAATGCTTGACGCCGTCCTGCAGGTGCTCGTCCTGCAGCAGCATCAGGTGCACCTCCAGCAGGGCGGCCAGTTCGGTGTGGGCCTCCACCCCGTCGTGCACCAGGCCCTGGCGCAGGCGGGTGATTTCCTCTGCAACGGCGTCGCGAGCCTGCCGCAGGCGGGCCAGTTCCGCCTCGGCCTGATCGGGCGCGATGAAGTAATGCGCCACGTCCAGGCGGCTGGAGGCGACCAGCACCGCCCGGCCGATCGCCACGCCGCGCGAGACGGCCTGCCCGTGCAGGGTGAAGGTCATTCGCCCTCCCCGAACTTGTCGTCGATCAGCGCGACGATGGCGTCCATGGCCGCCTGCTCGTCGGGGCCGTCGGTTTCGACATCCACTGTGGCGCCCAGGCCGGCGGCCAGCATCATCACCCCCATGATGCTTTTGGCGTTGACGCGCCGGCCGTTTCGGCTGAGCCACACCTCGCACGCAAAACCGCCGGCCAGCTTGGTGAGTTTGGCCGAGGCACGGGCGTGCAGCCCGAGCTTATTGCTGATGGTCACGGTGCGTTGGATCATGGACGGGCCTGCGGAATTGGTTTTGCGGCGCAGTGGGGGCCAGCGGCATGACGCCCTGGGTGCCCCCGAGCGTGGCGCGCGACACCAGGGTGTCGATGGGCTCGTGGCGGTAGGTGACGGCGCGCAGCAGCATGGGCAGGTTGACCCCCGTAACCAGGCGGGTGTGGGCGCCATCGAGCAATTGCGTGGCGATGTTGCAGGGCGTCGCGCCAAAGATGTCAGTCAGCACCAGGGTGTCGTCCGCGCCGTGCAGGGCCATCATCCGGCGGGCCTGGGCCAGCGTCTCCTCGGGGGCCTGGTGCGGGGGCACATCCAGTGCATCGACGGCCTGGTGCGCGTCCGGAAAGACGTGGAGCACGCACTGCCGCAACGCGGAGGCCAGGGGTGCGTGGGCGATGACGAGGATGGCGTTCACGACAAAATTATCCGCCCGATCAGCGCAGGGCGAGCCCGCCGAAGTAGGTTTCGTGGGCATCGGGCGACAGCCCGGGGCCGTAGAGCGCCACCTGGGCCAGCCAACGGCCGTCGCTGGCCCAGTGCAACTCCGCCTGCACCGCTGCACCGGTGGGGGTGCGCCCGGGGCCGCGCCAGCAGCGCCGCAAGGTGGCCCCGCGCGTGGCACAGGGCACGGCGGCCCAGCCGGGGGGCACCCCGTCCGGCCCCGGCTGCAGCTGCAGGGTGGCCCAACTGGCGCGCTGCCAGTCGTCGATCCAGCCGGCAGGCCCCTCGCCCGCGGGCCAGGCGTCGGGCAGGCGCACCGCCGCCACAGCGAACGTGTGACCTGCCGCTTCGCAACTCAGCATGTACAGCGCCACCGGCGGCTGTTGCGGGCCGCGCAGGGGCACATCGCGCGTGGCGCGCTCGGGCTTGCAGGGCAGCACCGCCGTCACCGGTGTGGCCTCCTGCCGCACGGTGCGCCAGTCGAGCGCGGGGCTGCACGCCGAGCCCAGCAGGGCCATCAGCAGCGCTGCCGTGGCCCCCGGCAGGCGGGCGATGGCGGGGCGAGGAAAAGCGGGGCACAATGCCATGCCGACCATCGTACCGCAGCCCCCGACGCCCCCATGAGCACGCC
>NZ_DAISXZ010000075.1:0-10963 GCF_036825565.1 Tepidimonas sp.
CCGGTGCCGGGCCGGGGGGCGGCACCGGCGGCCATCCAGGCGATCAGGGAGGAGCGCATCGCCTCCTCCACGGACATATCGATGGGCGTGGTCCAGGCGCGCGGCACGAACAGGGTATAGCCCCCGATCATGTAGCCCATGGGCAGATAGACCGCGACCCGCTCGCCCGGCAGAAACCCCGGCGGCAGTCCCGCGAGGTGGTGGCGGGTGACCAGGCCGACCACCTCCCATTCGGCGCCCGGGGGACGCAGGATGACGACCTGTTGGCTCGTCTCCTCCCGCCGGTGGGGGGCGAAGTAGTCGGCAAAGCTCTTGAGGGAGGAGTAGATGCTCTTGACCACCGGCAGATTGGTGAAGGGCAATTCCACCCAGTTGAGCAGCCGGGCCGTGGCCTGGGTGGACACCAGAAAGCCCGCCAGCACGACCAGCGCCGCCGCCAGCAACAGGCCCAGCCCGGGGACGTAGAAATCCCCGATCAGCGGCCGCAGCAGCGTCAACGCCAGTTGCTCGGACCACACCACCAGCGCGTACAGCAGGTACAACGTGATGCCGATGGGCAGCACAGCGAGCAGGCCGCGCAGAAAGTACTGGGACAGGCGTTTCATGGCGCAGGTGTAGCCGGAGCAGGTGTCAATCATGCGACGGCGCGCGCAGGGCCAGCGCGGCCTGGTACAGCGCCCCCTTGGGCACCCCGGTGATGGCGCTGGCCAGCCGGGCCGCGGATTTGACGGGCAGCTCGTCGAGCAGCAGGCCCAGCACGCGCCGGGCCTCGGCGGGCAGCGCGTCGCCGGTCGCGGCGGCCTCGCCAGGGGGCACCGGGGGCGGCGCGGTTGGGCGGGGGTGGATCACCAGCGTGAACTCCCCGCGCCGGCGGTGGGGGTCGGCGGCAAGCCAGTCGGTCACCGCCGCGCAGGGCAGGGTGACGATGTCCTCGAACTGTTTGGTCAGCTCACGCCCCAGGGTCACGGGCCGCTCGCCCAGGGCCGACAGCTCGGCAGCCAGCGCATCGATGCGGTGGGGCGCCTCCAGCAGCACCAACCCGGTGTCGGCCTGGCGCCAGTGTTGCCACGCCCGCTCGCGGGCCGCGCCGCGCGCAGGCAGAAACCCCACGACCGTGACCGCCCCTTCGGCGATGCCGGCCACGCTGAGCAACGCGGTGACGCTGCTGGCCCCCGGCACGGGGATGAGGCGCAGGCCCGCGGCACGCACCGCGGCGCACACCCGCGCGCCCGGGTCGCTGATGCCGGGGGTGCCGGCGTCGCTGACGCAGGCGATGCGCTCGCCGCGCCACAGGCGCTCGACGATGGTTTGCGCCATGCGGCTTTCGTTGTGCTCGTGCACGGCCAGCAGCTCGGCTTGCAGCCCGTAGGCCTGCAACAGCCGCGCGGTGTGGCGGGTGTCCTCGCAGGCGACGGCATCGACCGTGCGCAGCACATGCAGCGCGCGCAGGGTGATGTCGGCCAGATTGCCGATCGGGGTGGCCACGACGTACAGCGCCCCGGCCGGATAATGCTGTCCGCCGGCCAAGCGCGCCGCCAGCCCCCCGTCGTCGGGGGCTCCGGGGGCGCCGGTGGCGGGCAAGGGAGGCGTGTTCACCATGGCGATGGATGAAAAAGCGAGCCGGACCCGCAGTCCGCGGCCCGGTACGAAGGCGCGCGGCGATGCGGCGGAGGCCCTGGCCCTGCAGTATTTGCAGGCCCGCGGCCTGCGCCTGGTGCGACGCAATGTGCGCAGCCCCGGGCGCGGGGGTGGCGAGGTCGATTTGATTATGGCGGAGTCCGATGGCACGCTCGTTTTCGTCGAGGTGCGTCAGCGCAGCCGCGGCGAGCACGGCGGGGCGGCGGCCAGCATCGGCCGCGCCAAGCAGCGCCGCATCGTGTTTGCGGCGCGGCACTTCCTGGCGCGGCTGCCGCAGGTGCCGCCCTGCCGCTTTGACGCCGTGGTGGTGGACGGGGAACTTGGGGCGCCGCTGCCGCCTCGGATCGAGTGGCTGCGCGGCGCGTTCGAGGCCGGCGCCTGGGATTGACGAGCCGATAAGATTGCGCCCATGCTTTTGCACCGGATTCAGCAGCACTTCGTCGATGGCGCCGACCTGCAGTACCAGTGCGCCCAGGCCGTGGGGCCGGCGCTGGAGGCCGCGGTCGGCGCGATACTGTCTGGGCTGACCGGCGGCGGCAAGGTGCTGGTCTGGGGCAGCGGGGTGTCGGCCGCGCTGGCGCAGTCGTTCGTCGCGCAACTGGTGGGCCGTTTCGAGCGCGAGCGCCCCGAGCTGGCCGCGCTGGCGCTGGGGAGCAATCCCGTCATCACCTCGGGTGCCTTGCCGGGCCTGGATGCGGCGACCTGGCCTATGGTGCGGCAGTTGCGCGCGCTGGGGCTGCCCGGGGATGTGCTGCTGCTCGTTGCGGCCGCACCGCCCGGGGCGGATGCGCTGGCCGCCATCGCCGCCGCGCACGAGCGCGAGATGGTGGTGGTGGCCCTGACGGGCGCGCGCCCCGGCGAGCTGCCGGAAGTGCTCAAGGACACCGATGTGCTGGTCGCCTTGCCGACCGAACGGCCGGCGCGTGTGCACGAGGCCCAATTGGTCGCCCTGCATGCCATTTGCGATGCCATCGACGTGCAGTTGCTGGGCGAAGACACCGAAACGGAGATCATCGAACCATGACCCCCATCCCTTCCTTGACCGACCGGGGCACCCGGCGCGCCGGACAGCCCATCTGGGCGAAGGCTGTCATGACCGCTGTCGCGGCGACCACGCTGCTGGCTTCGCTGAGCGGCTGCGCCCCCCTCGTGGCGGGGGCGGCGGTCGGTGGTGCCGTGCTCGTCGCCACCGACCGCCGCACGAGCGGCACCCAGCTCGAAGATCAGTCCATCGAGTTCAAGATCAACAACCGTGTGCGCGAGCAGCTCGGCGAGCGCGCGCGCGTCAACCCGACCAGCTTCAACCGGAAGGTCCTGCTGACCGGGGAGGTTGCCTCCGAGGCCGACCGCCAGACCGTGCTGCGCATCGTGCAGGGGGTGGACAACGTCGCCGGCGTGGTCGACGAGCTGGCGATGATGGGCTCGCCGTCGCTGACGGCGCGCTCCTCCGACGCGTTGGTGACGGCACGGGTCAAAGCCGCCTTCGTCGACGCCAAGGACCTCTCGGCCAACGCGATCAAGGTCACCACCGAGCGCGGCACGGTGTACCTGATGGGGCTGGTGACGGCGCGCGAGGCGCAGCGCGCCGCCGACATTGCGCGCACCGTGCCGGGCGTGCAGCGCGTCGTGCGCGTGTTCGAGATCATCAGCGAGGCGGATTTGGCGCGCCTGCAGCCGCCCCCGCCGAAGTCCGATCAGACCGCGCCGGCTGGCGGCCGCTGAGGCCCCGCGCCGCCATCCGTCGCGGGCCGGGACGGACGCTTCAGCGCAGACGGCGGATCAGGCTGGAGGTGTCCCAGCGCCCGCCGCCCATAGCCTGCACGTCGGCGTAGAACTGGTCCACCAGCGCCGTCACCGGCAGACGCGCGCCGTTGCGCCGCGCCTCCTGCAGCACCAGGCCGAGGTCCTTGCGCATCCAGTCCACCGCGAAGCCGAAATCGAAGCGGTCCTCCACCATCGTCTTGCCGCGGTTGTCCATCTGCCAGCTCTGCGCCGCGCCTTTGCCGATCACGTCCAGCACCAGCTTCATGTCCAGCCCGGCGCGCTGGCCAAAGGCGATCGCCTCCGACAAGCCCTGCACCAGGCCGGCGATGCAGATCTGGTTGACCATTTTGGCCAACTGCCCGGCCCCACTGTCGCCCAGGCGGGTGACGGCGCGGGCGTAGGCGGCCATCACCGGCTGCGCGCGCGCGAACGGTGCTTCGTCGCCGCCGCACATGATGGTGAGCTGGCCGTTTTCGGCGCCGGCCTGGCCGCCAGAGACCGGTGCGTCGATGAAGTGGCAACCCTGCGCGCGCGCGGTGGCGTACAGCTCGCGCGCCACCTCGGCCGAGGCGGTGGTGTGGTCGACGAACACCGTATCCGCCGCCATGCCCGCCAGCGCCCCCTCGGGTCCGAGCACGACGCTGCGCAGATCGTCGTCGTTGCCGACGCAAGCCATGACGAACGTGGCGCCCTCGGCGGCGGCGCGCGGCGTGGCCGCAGTGCGCACGCGATCGATGCCGCGCACGGCCATGGCCTGTACCAGCGCGTCGGCTTTGGCGGCGGTGCGGTTGTAGACGGTGACGGTGTGGCCGGCCAGCGCCAGGTGCGCGGCCATCGGCCAGCCCATCACGCCCAAGCCGAGGAAGGCCACGCGCTGCGGGGGGACGGCATCGTAGGAGGGCTTGGGGTTGACCTGGGGCATGGTCGTAAGACGGAGAGGGACGGGTCAGACGATCTGCAGGTGCTCGGTGCCGGCGGCCAGGTCACTGTTGCGCGCGCGCTGGCTATCCAGCTTGATGCGCAGTTTGATGTCGTTTTGCGAGTCGGCATTGCGCACCGCGTCCTCGTAAGAGATCTGGCGTGCTTCGAAGGCGTCGAACAGCGCTTGGTCGAAGGTTTGCATGCCGACTTCGGTGCTGCGCTTCATGACCTCCTTGATCTCCTGGACTTCGCCCTTCATGATCAGATCGGCGATCAGCGCGCTGTTGAGCAGCACCTCGACGATGGCCACGCGCCCCTTGCCGTCCTCGCGCGGCAGCAGGCGTTGCGCGACCATGCCGCGCAGGTTGAGCGACACGTCCTTGAGCAGCTGCGCATGCCGATCGTGCGGGAAGAAGTTGATGATGCGCTCCATCGCCTGGTTGGCGCTGTTGGCGTGCAGCGTGGCCAGGCACAGGTGCCCGGTCTCGGAAAACGAGATGGCATGCTCCATCGTCTCGCGGTCACGGATCTCGCCCATCAGGATGACGTTGGGCGCCTGGCGCAGCGAGTTTTTCAGCGCGATTTCCCAGTTGTCGGTGTCGATGCCCACCTCGCGCTGGGTGACGATGCAGTTTTTGTGCGTGTGCACGAACTCCACCGGATCTTCCACGGTGACGATGTGGTCGTGCGTGTGCTCGTTGCGCCAATCCACCATCGCCGCCAGTGTGGTGGATTTGCCGGTGCCGGTGCCGCCGACCACGATGCAGATGCCGCGCTTGGACAGCGCCAACTGTTTGAGGATCTGCGGCAGGCCCAGGTCGTCGATGGTGGGGATTTTGGAGGGGATGGTGCGCAGCACCAGCCCGACCTTGCCCATCTGCACGAAGGCGTTGACGCGAAAGCGCCCGATGCCGGCCGGGGCGATGGCGAAGTTGCATTCCTTGGTGCGCTCGAACTCCGCGGCCTGCTTGTCGTTCATGATCGCGCGCGCCAGCGCCTGGGTGTGCTGGCCGGTCAGCGGCTGCGGCGACACCTTGGTGATGACGCCATCGACCTTGATGGCGGGCGGAAAGTCGGCGGTGAGGAACAGGTCGCTGCCGTTGCGGCTGACCAGCAGTCGCAGCAGCTCGTGGATGAAGTTGCTGGCTTGATCGCGTTCCATGGCGCGCTCCTGCAGGCGGTCCGCCGTCAGATGGGGAAGTTGTCGGGGATTTTGGCCTTGCTGCGCGCTTCGGCGGCCGTGATGGCGTTGCGCCGGACCAGATCGATCAGCGACTGGTCCAGTGTCTGCATGCCGTACTGTTGGCCGGTCTGGATCGCGGAGTACATCTGCGCCACTTTGTTCTCACGGATCAGGTTGCGGATGGCCGGCGTGCCAATCATGATCTCGTGCGCGGCGACACGCCCCTTGCCGTCGGCGGTCTTGAGCAGCGTCTGCGAGATTACCGCCACCAGCGACTCCGACAGCATGGAGCGGATCATCTCTTTTTCCTCGGCCGGGAAGACGTCCACGATGCGGTCGATGGTCTTGGCGGCACTCGACGTGTGCAGCGTGCCGAACACCAGGTGGCCGGTCTCGGCCGCGGTCATTGCCAACCGGATGGTCTCGAGGTCACGCATCTCGCCGACCAGGATCACGTCCGGGTCCTCGCGCAGCGCCGAGCGCAGCGCGGCGGCGAACGAGTGCGTCATCGGCCCGACCTCGCGCTGGTTGACCAGGCTTTTCTTGGGCTCGTGCACGAACTCGATCGGGTCCTCGATGGTCAGGATGTGGCCAGGGTCGTTCTCGTTGCGGTGGTTGACCATCGCCGCCAGCGTCGTCGACTTGCCCGAGCCGGTTGGGCCGGTGACCAGCACCAGCCCGCGCGGCTTCATCGCCAGGTCGGCAAAGATGCGCGGGCAGGCCAGATCCTCCAGCGTCAGCACCTTGGACGGAATGGTGCGAAACACCGCCGCCGCGCCGCGGTGTTGGTTGAAGGCGTTGACACGAAAACGCGACAGTCCGGCGATTTCGAACGAGAAGTCCACCTCCAGGAACTCCTCGTAGGCCTTGCGCTGGGCGTCGGTCATGATGTCGTAGACCGTCGCGTGGACCTGCTTGTGGTCCAGCGGCTCGACATTGATGCGGCGCACATCGCCATGCACCCGTATCATCGGCGGCAGCCCTGCCGACAGATGCAGGTCCGAAGCCTTGTTCTTGACCGCGAAGGCCAGCAGCTGTGTGACGTCCATTTCCGACCATTATGGCAACGATCGCGAGCAATCTCCAAGCCGTTCGTGCGCGCATTCAACAGGCGTGCGAGCGCCACGGGCGCGACCCGGCCGCGGTGCGGCTGTTGGCGGTGTCCAAGACCTTCGGCCCGGCGGCGGTGGCCGAGGCCGCCGCGGCCGGCCAGCGCGCCTTCGGTGAGAACTACGTGCAGGAGGGCGTGGAGAAGATCGCCGCGCTGCGCGAGGCCGGCGTGGCCGGCCTGGAGTGGCACTGCATCGGCCCGCTGCAGAGCAACAAGACGCGGTTGGTGGCCGAGCACTTCGACTGGGTGCAGTCGGTGGACCGACTCAAGATCGCGCAGCGGCTGAGTGAGCAGCGTCCGGCGCACCGGCCGGCGCTGCAGGTGTGCCTGCAGGTCAACGTGGACGGTGCGCCAACCAAGGCCGGCGTGGCGCAGGCCGAGGCGCTGGCCTTGGCGCAGTCGGTGGCGGCGCTGCCACGGCTGCGGCTGCGCGGGCTGATGTGCATCCCCGACCCGCAGCCGGACGCGGCGGCGATGCGGCGCGTGTTCGCGCAGGCTGCCCAGCTGTTCCACCAACTGCGCGCGCAGCTCGGCGCACCGGACGACTTCGACACGCTGTCGCTGGGCATGAGCGACGACCTGGAGCTGGCCATTGCCGAAGGCAGCACGCTGGTGCGCGTGGGCAGCGCGATCTTCGGGCGGCGCGCCTACGCTGCCACCCCGGCCGATCCGGGGGCGTGACCGCAACCGGGGCGGCCGGCGACGGCGCACGGCACGAGCGCCCGCCGCGTCAGTCCAGCGCCATCAGCGTGGCGTTGCCGCCGGCAGCAGCGGTGTTGACGCTGACGCTGCGCTCGGTCAGCAGCCCGGCCGGCGGCTGCGCCGCCTCGGCTGCCCCGACGACGACCGGCACCACCGGCCCGGGTCGCTCCGCCAGCGCCTGCTGCAGCGCCGCGAGCCGCGCGGCGTCGCCGTCGAACCATGCCACCTCCGGCGCCTCCGGCAGGGCGGCCAGCGCCGCCTCGATCGGGGCGCCCTCGTCCAGCTCCAGCGGCTGCCCGCCCAGGGCCCGCACCCTGTCGGCCATGGCGCGGTGCGTGGCGGCGTCGCGCGCCACGCACAGCACATGGCGGCGCGGCAACAGGGCCCACGTGTCGCGCTGCCCCGTGGGGCCGCGCAGCACCACCGGCGTGCGCCAGTCCGCCGGCTCGTCCGCCCCGACGAAGGCGCGTGCGCGCGCCACCGTGTCGGCAGGCGGGTCGGCCAGCAGCCGGTAGAGGTAGAGTGGCCCGCCGGCCTTCGGCCCGGTGCCCGAGAGCCCCTCGCCGCCGAACGGCTGCACGCCGACCACGGCGCCGATCATGTTGCGGTTGACGTAGTAGTTGCCGGCGCGCACCTGCTGCGTCAGCGCCTCGATCGTCTCGTCGATGCGGCTGTGCACGCCAAACGTCAGGCCGTAGCCGGTGGCGTGGATGGCCTCGATCAGCGCGGGCAGCTGCTCGCGCCGCCAGCGCAGCACATGCAGCACCGGGCCGAACACCTCGCGCTGCGGCAGGCGCAGGCCGTCCAGCTCGATCAGCGTCGGCGGCACGAAGGTGCCGGCCTGCGCCTCGGGCGGCAGCGGCCAGACGGCGCAACCGCGCGCGCGCATCGTCTCGATGTGCTCGACGATGCCGGCGCGCGCCGCCTCGTCGATCACCGGGCCGACGTCGGTGGCCAGCCGCGTCGGCGCCCCTAGACGTAGCTCGCGCAGCGCGCCGCGCAGCATGGCCAGCAGCCGCGGCGCGGCCTCCTCCTGCACGCACAGCACGCGCAGCGCCGAGCAGCGCTGCCCGGCGCTGTCGAAGGCCGAGGCGAGCACGTCCTGCACCACCTGCTCCGGCAGCGCCGAGGTGTCGACCACCATGGCGTTCTGGCCGCCGGTCTCGGCGATCAGCGGCACCGGTTGGGCGCGGCCGTCCGCGTCGGTGCGGGTGCGGCCCGCCAGCGCCCGCTGCAGCAGCCGCGCCACCTCGGTGGAGCCGGTGAACACCACGCCGGCGATGCGCGCATCGGCCACCAGCGCTGCGCCGACCGTCTCGCCGGGGCCGGGCAGCAGCTGCAGCACGGCGCGCGGCACGCCGGCGGCGTGCAGCAGCTCGGTCATGCGCGCGGCCACGAGTGGCGTTTGCTCCGCCGGTTTGGCCAGCGCCGGGTTGCCGGCGGCCAGTGCGGCGGCGATCTGCCCGGTGAAAATGGCCAGCGGAAAATTCCACGGGCTGATGCACGCCACCGGCCCGAGCGGCCGGGCCGTGCGCGGCCAGTGCGTGTCGCTGATCTGCGCGGCGTCGAAGCGCAGGAAGTCGATCGCCTCGCGCACCTCGGCCACGGCGTTGGCGGCGGTCTTGCCGGCCTCGCGCATCAGCAGCACGACGAAGTCAGGCATCTGCGCCTGCAGGGCATCGGCGGCGCGGCGCAGGATGGCGGCGCGCGCCTGCGGCGGGGTGGCGGCCCAGCCCGCTGCGGCGGCCTGCGCCGCCGTCACGGCGGCGGCCACGTCCTCGGGGCGCGCCTCCACCACCGTGCCGACCACGTCGCCACGGTCGGCCGGGTTGACGACGGGGTGGGCCGCGCCCGCGCCGGCGGGGGGCAGCCCTTCGGCCAGCAGCGGGCTGGCGTGCAGCGGCGCGGCGCGGCTTGCCTCCAGCGCGCGCTGCAAGGTGGCCAGCGTGGCCTCGTCGTTCAGATCCAGCCCGGCGCTGTTGGGTCGCGCGGTGCCATACAGCGCCGCTGGGGCCGGGATGCGCGGGTGCGGCAGGCCCACGGCGCCTTCGGCGCGTGCCCAGCCCTCGACGGTGGCTACGGGGTCTTCCACCAGCGCCTCCAGCGGCACGCCGGCATCGGCGATGCGGTGCACGAACGAGGTGTTGGCGCCGTTTTCCAGCAGGCGGCGCACCAGGTAGGCCAGCAGCGTCTCGTGCGTGCCGACCGGCGCGTAGATGCGGCAGGGGCGGCCCAGGCCGCCGGCTGCGGCCGGCGTCACCACCTGTTCGTAGAGCGGCTCGCCCATCCCGTGCAGGCACTGGAACTCGTACTGATGCGGATGCCACGTGGAGGGGTCGGCCATCTCGTAAATCGCCGCCAGTGTCTGCGCGTTGTGGGTGGCGAACTGCGGGAACACCGATTCTGGCGCCGCCAGCAGCCGCCGGGCGCAGGCCAGGTACGACACGTCGGTGTACGCCTTGCGGGTGTAGACCGGGTAAGCGAGCCCGTCGAGCTGGGCGCGCTTGATCTCGCTGTCCCAGTAGGCGCCCTTGACCAGCCGCACCAGCAGCCGCCGCCCACTGCGCCGCGCCAGCGCGATCACATGGTCGACCACCGCCGGCGCGCGCTTTTGATACGCCTGGATGACGAAGCCCAGGCCCGCCCAGCCGGCCAGCGACGGCTCGTGCGCCAGGCGCTCCAACAGGTCGAGCGACAGTTCCAGCCGCTCGCTCTCCTCGGCGTCGATGTGCAGGCCGATGTCGACCGCGCGCGCCGCCTCCGCCAGCGTGCGCAGCCGCGGGTAGAGCTCCTCCATCACGCGCGCGTACTGGGCGCGGCCGTAGCGCGGGTGCAGCGCCGACAGCTTGATCGACACGCCCGGCCCGTCGATCACGCTGCGGCCGGCGTTAGCCGCGCCGATCGCCTCGATCGCAGATCGGTAGGCGTCGAAGTAGCGCTGCGCGTCCTCCTCGGTCAGCGCCGCTTCGCCGAGCATGTCGTAGGAGTAGCGAAAGCCTTGCGCCTCGCGCACCTGGGCCCGTCCGAGCGCCTCCTCGATCGTCTGGCCGGTGACGAACTGCTCGCCGAGCAAGCGCATCGCCATGTCCACCGCGCGGCGGATCAACGGCTCGCCGCCCTTGCGCAGCAGGCCGGTCAGCGCGGCGCCCAGCCCGTCCTCGCTGTGGGTGGCGGTCAGGCGCCCGGTCAGCAGCAGGCCCCAGGTGGCGGCGTTGACGAAGGTGGACGGGCTGCGGCCGAGGTGGGCGCGCCAGTCGCCGCGGCCGATTTTGTCGCGGATCAGCGCATCGCGCGTGGCGGCATCCGGAATGCGCAGCAGCGCCTCGGCCAGACACATCAGCGCCACGCCCTCCTGCGACGACAGGGCGTACTCCTGCAGCAGCGCCTGTACCAACCCCTCGCGGCCGCGCTGCGGGGCGCGCTGGCGCAGCCCCCGGACCAGCCGCTGGGCCAGCGCGGCGACGCGGGCGCGGGGTCCCTCCGGCAGGCGAGTCCGCTCCAGCAGGGCGGGCAGCAGTTCCGGCTCCGGCGCGCGCTGCAGCGGCGGCA
Source organism: Tepidimonas sp. (assembly GCF_036825565.1). Taxonomy (GTDB): domain Bacteria; phylum Pseudomonadota; class Gammaproteobacteria; order Burkholderiales; family Burkholderiaceae_C; genus Tepidimonas. The sequence continues at coordinate 10,869 of NZ_DAISXZ010000075.1, forward strand.
GAGCCGTCATCGTGGCGGTGCGCGCGTGCGGGGCGTCCGCAAACGGCGCGTGGGCGAAGGGGGCAGAGGCCTCGGCGGGCGGCCAGGGGGTGGGG
>NZ_DAISXZ010000076.1:0-10889 GCF_036825565.1 Tepidimonas sp.
GCCGTGTCGGTGTGGGACGCGGGCGGGTCGGCATCCGCCGGTTCGCCGCGCTTGCGGCCGGCGAACATGGTCCACCATACGATGAAGACGAACAGCAGCAGCGCGCCGAGCGCTTCGAGCAGCAACAGGGTCATGACGGCAACGAGATCGATGGGGACGGGATGGGGCGCCGGTCGGGTGGCCCGGCTGCTGGCCTGGGGGATTCTAGGCACGCTGGCGGGTTGCGGCAGCGCGCCGCTGGCCGTACCCACGGGGGGCAGTTCACCCGGTGCACCTGTGGTCATGGAGGCGCCGGCACCCGCGCCGGTTCCCCCGGCCCCGCCATCGGGTTCGGTTGCCGCCCCGGTCCCACTGGTCGACGGGCAGGGCCCGGCGGTGCTAACACCCAGCGACGCCGCCTGGCAGGCGGCCGATGCCGCGCCACTGCCCGCGCCGGTGCGCCGAGGCGGGGCCTTGTGGCAGCCGGTGCGCTGGAGCGAGCTGCCCGGCTGGGGTCGGGACGCCTTGCACGAAGCCTGGAACGCCTGGCTGCGCAGTTGCGAGCGCCCGGCACCGCCCTGGGGCCCCGTGTGTGCCGAGGTGCGTCGGCTGACCCTGGCCGACGCGCTAGAGCGCCACACCTGGATGATGCGGCGTTTGCAACCCTACCGGGTGTTGTCCCCCGACGGGGGCAACCGCCCGGGCCTGCTCACCGGCTACTACGAGCCAGAGCTGCAGGCCAGCCGCGTGCGGCAGGGGGCCTACCGCGTGCCGCTGTACGCTCCGCCGCCGGCCCTGGCGGCCGCGCCCGGCCGCCCCTGGTTCAGTCGCCAGCAGATCGACAGTGACCCCCAGGTCCAGGGCCATCTGGAGGGGCGCGTGCTGGCCTGGTTGGTCGATCCGCTGGACGCTTTGCTGTTGCAAATCCAGGGCTCGGGGCGGCTGCGCATCCTCGAGCCGGACGGGCGCATCACCCTGGCGCGGCTGGCCTATGCCGCGCACAACGGCCATCCGTACCAGGGCGTCGGGCGCTGGCTGCTGGAGCGGCGCGAGATCCGCGAGGGGACCTGGGAGGCGATCCGCGCCTGGGCGGCGGCCAATCCGCACCGCATCGACGAGTTGTTGTGGACCAATCCGCGCGTGGTGTTTTTTCGCGAGGAGGCGCTGTCCGCCCTCGACACCCAGTTCGGCCCGCGGGGGGCGCAGGGGGTGGCGCTCACGCCGGCGCGCTCCGTCGCGGTGGACCGCGAGGCCATCCCCTACGGCACTCCGCTGTGGCTGGCCTCCAGCGGGCCGGTGGCGCAGTTGCAGCGCTTGGTGCTGGCGCAGGACACCGGCAACGCCATCGTCGGGGCGGTGCGGGCGGATTTTTTTGCGGGCTGGGGCGAAGGCGCCTATGCCTTGGCCGCCGGTCTGAAGCAGCCGCTGCAGCTCTGGGCGCTGTGGCCGCGCGAGCAGCCCTGAACCGATGAAGGAATGCGATCCATGAGCCTGCGCATCGGCATCCTGACGGGCGGGGGCGATTGCCCCGGCCTGAACGCCGTCATCCGCGCCGTCGTCAAGTCGCTGCTTCGGCAGTGCGGGGCCGAGGTGATCGGCATCGAAGACGGCTTTGGCGGACTGATGGGCGAGGCGCCGCGCGTGCGCCCGCTCGATTGGGCGAGCGTGAGCGGCATCCTGATGCGGGGGGGGACGATCCTGGGCACCAGCAACCGGGCCAACCCCTTGCGCAGCGAGGCCGAGGCCGCGCGCGTCCTGGCCCACGCCCGGGCACTGGGACTGCAGGCGCTGGTGGTGATCGGCGGCGACGGCAGCATGGCCATCGCGCATGGCCTCAGCCAGCGCGGCCTGCCCATCGTCGGGGTGCCCAAGACCATCGACAACGACATCCCCGGCTGCGAGCGCAGCTTTGGCTTCGACACCGCGGTGGCCACCGTCACCGAGGCGATCGAGCGTCTGCAGACCACCGCCCAGAGCCATGGGCGCGTGATGATCGTCGAGACCATGGGCCGCTATGCGGGCTGGATTGCGCTGGAGGCCGGGCTGGCCGGGGCGGCGGACGTCATCCTGCTGCCCGAGATCGACTTCGACATCGAGGCTGTCGCCGCGGTCTGTCGCGAGCGTGAGCGGCGCCAGCGCTACACCATCGTTTGCATCGGGGAGGGGGCCAAGCCCATCGGCGGCGCACTGACGGTGCAGCAGCGCATCGCGGACAGCCCTGACCCGATCCGGCTGGGCGGCGTCGCCCATGCGTTGGCGGCGGCGCTGCAGCCAGGGCTGGCGTCCGAGGTGCGGGCCACCGTGCTCGGCCATGTGCAGCGCGGCGGTTCACCCACGCCGTTCGACCGCGTGCTCGCCACCCAGTTTGGCAACGAGGCGGCCCAGCTCGTCATGCGCGGGGCGTTCGATCGCATGGTCACGTTGCAGGAGGGGCGGCTGGGCAGCATTGCGCTGGCGGAAGCGGTGCACGGCAGCCGCCGCGTGCCGCTTGACCATCCCCTGCTGCGCGCCGCGCGGCAGATTGGCGTCTCGCTGGGCGAGTCGGGCCGCCTCGGCGGGCCGGATGGCGGGGCGGGTATCGGGTCAAGTGTCGGCTGACCGACAGGTCCGTCGGTGACGCGGTGTGCATTCCCCCGCCGGCACCACGGTTGCGGGTAAACCCCGGCCGGCGGGCTGGCGCGACTCATGCATAGTTGCGGCTTGTTCCATCTTTTTAGGTGTCAAGCGTGAAACTCAAGCTTCTCGCTCTCGGCGCGGTGCTCGCCCTTGGCGTGTCGGTGGCTCAGGCCAAGCCGTTCAAATGGGCCAGCGCCGGCGAAATCTCCACCTGGGACATCCACTCCCAGAACAACGCGCTGCAAAACGGCATCCATGCGGCGGTCTACGAGTCGCTGGTTTACTACAACAGCCGCACGTTCAAGATCGAGCCGGTGCTGGCTACCGCCTGGCGCGAGGTCAGCCCGACGCAGTTGCGCGTCACGCTGCGCGAAGGGGTCAAGTTCCACGACGGCACGCCGTTCACGGCCGACGACGCGGTCTTCTCCATCCAGCGCGCGATGGCCAAGACCTCCAACTTTGCCATCTACACCCAGGGCATCGACCGTGTGGTCAAGGTCAACGCCAACACGATCGACATCTTCACCAAGGGGCCCAACCCGGTGTTGCTCAACCAACTCACCGAGCTGCGCATGATGAGCAAGGCTTGGGCGGAAAAGAACAAGTCGGTCGAGCCCAAGGACATCAAGGCCACCGAAGAAACGTTCGCCCACCGCAACGCGATGGGCACTGGCCCCTACCTCCTGAAGGAATGGGTGCCCGACCAGCGCATGGTGTTCGAGCGCAACCCCAACTACTGGGGCAAGATCGACAGCAACGTCACCCAGATCGTCTACACCCCGATCAAGGCCGACGCCACCCGCATGGCCGCGCTGCTGTCGGGTGAGGTGGACTTCGTGCTCGACCCCACGCCGCAGGATCTGCCGCGCCTGCGCAACAACCCCAACCTGAAGGTCATCGACGGGGTCGAAAACCGTACCATCTTCCTGGGCATGGACCAGCACCGCGACGAGCTGGTCGGCAGCAACATCAAGGGCAAGAATCCGCTGAAGGACGTGCGGGTGCGCAAGGCGCTGTACCAGGCAATCGACATCGACACCATCCACCGAGTCACCATGCGGGGGCTGAGCCAGCCCACCGGTGCGCTGGTGGCGCCGCAGGTCACGGGTTGGAGCGAATCGGTGCACAAGCGCTACCCGTATGACGTGGAGGCCGCCAGGCGGCTGCTGGCCGAAGCCGGCTACAAGGACGGTTTCGAGGTGGACTTCGCCTGCCCCAACAACCGCTATATCAACGACGAGCAGATTTGCCAGGCCATCACGTCCATGTGGGCCAAGGTGGGCGTGAAGGCCAAGCTGCGCACGCTGCCGCTGGTGACGTATTTCCCCATGATCCAGCGCTACGAGGCCAGCATCTACATGCTGGGCTGGGGCGTGCCGACGTTCGATGCGCTCTACAGCTTGCAGTCGCTGGTGCGCACCGTCGGCCAAGGCGGTGACGGCAACTACAATCTCGGCCGCTACAGCAACCCCAAGATGGACGCGATCGTCGATCGCGCCAAGACCGAGACCGATCCCTTCATCCGTCCGCGGCTGCTGACCGAGGCGCTGCAGCTGCAAAACGACGATGTGGTGCACATCCCGCTGCACAACCAGATCATCCCCTGGGCGATGAAGAAGTCGATCGACGTGGTGCACCGCGCCGACAACCGTATCGACTGGCGTCTGGTCAAGGTCAACTGATCGTCTCTGGCGAGCGGCCCACGGCCTGACGCCAAGCGGTCGTGTCCGACGACAACCTGTGTGCGCGGGCGGCACGGCAGTGCCGCCCGCAGGAGTTTTTGCATGCTTGCCTTCATCTTGCGACGCCTGGCGCAGGCGGCGCTGGTCATGCTGGCCGTGGCCTTCGTCGCCTTCATGCTGTTCCAGTACGTCGGCGATCCCGTGGTGCAGTTCCTGGGCCAGGACGCCACGCCCGAGCAGGTTGCCGCCGTGCGGGCCGAACTGGGGCTCGACCAACCCTTTTTCGTGCAGTTCTGGCAGTTCGTGGTGCATGCCGTGCAGGGCAACTTCGGCATGAGCATCCACCAGGGTGTGCCGGTGGCGCGGCTGATCGCCGAGCGCTTCCCCGCCACGTTGGAGCTCGCGCTGGTCGCTGCCGGCCTGGCGCTGCTGGTCGGCATCCCGATGGGCGTCTATGCGGCGCTGCGGCGCGGGTCCTTCCTGGCCCAGGTGTTCATGACGATCTCGCTGTTGGGCGTCTCGCTGCCCACCTTTCTGATCGGCATCGTGCTGATTTTGGTGTTTGCGGTGCATCTGGGGTGGTTCCCCAGCTTCGGCCGGGGCGAGGTGACCCATCTGGGCGGCTGGACCACCGGCCTGCTGACCGCCAAGGGCTGGCACCACCTGGTGCTGCCGGCGGTGACGCTGGCGATCTTCCAGCTCACGCTCATCATGCGCCTGGTGCGCGCCGAGATGCTGGAGGTGCTGCGCACCGACTACATCAAGTTTGCGCGCGCCCGGGGCCTGAGCGACCGCGCGGTGCACTTCGGCCACGCGCTGAAGAACACGCTGGTGCCGGTGATGACGATCACCGGGCTGCAGCTCGGCGGTCTGATCGCCTTTGCCATCATCACCGAAACGGTCTTTCAGTGGCCCGGCATGGGGTTGCTGTTCATCCAGGCCGTGACGTTTGCCGACATCCCCGTGATGGCGGCCTACCTGTGCCTGATCGCGCTGATCTTCGTGGTCATCAACCTGATCGTCGATTTGCTGTATTTCGCCGTCGATCCGCGCCTGCGCCTCGACAAGGCCGGCGGCCACTGACGGCGAACCCGTTCCCCAAAAAGGAAGGACACGCTCATGAAATCCTGGTGGATGCGCTGGTGGGACAGCGACATCGGCTACAGCTTTCGCGCGTCGCCCACGGCGATCGTCGCCGCGGTGATTGCGCTGGTGTGCGCGCTCGCCGCCCTGTTGGCGCCGTGGGTGGCGCCGCACAATCCGTTCGATCTGGCTAGCCTGGAGCTGGGCAATGCCCGGCTGCCGCCCGCGTGGTATGACGAGGGCCGATGGGTTTTCCCCCTGGGCACCGACGACCAGGGGCGCGACATTCTGTCGGCCCTGATCTATGGGGCCCGCATTTCGCTTTTCGTCGGGCTGGCGTCGGTGGTGCTGTCGGTGCTGCTGGGCGTCACGCTTGGGCTTTTGGCGGGCTTTCTGGGGGGCTGGGTGGACGCCTTGCTGATGCGCCTGTGCGACGTGATGCTGTCGTTTCCGGCCATTCTGATCGCGCTGCTGATCGCGGGGGTGGGGCGCGCGCTGTTCCCCAATGCGCACGAGACGCTGGCCTTTGGCGTGCTGATTTTGTCCATCACGCTGACCGGCTGGGTGCAATACGCGCGCACGGTGCGCGGATCCACGCTGGTCGAGCGGCAAAAGGAGTATGTGCAGGCCGCGCGCGTGATCGGCGTGGCGCCGCTGCGCATCATGCGCCGGCATGTGTTGCCCAATGTGCTGGGTCCGGTTCTGGTGCTGGCCACCATCCAGGTGGCCACCGCCATCATCACCGAGGCGACGCTGAGCTTTCTGGGCGTGGGGGCGCCGCCCACCTCGCCATCGCTGGGCACGCTGATTCGCATCGGCAACGATTACCTATTTTCCGGCGAGTGGTGGATCACCATCTTCCCCGGGGTGATGCTGGTCATCATCGCCCTGTCGGTCAACCTGCTGGGCGACTGGCTGCGCGACGCCCTCAACCCGCGCTTGCGCTGACCGAAAGGCCCCGCCCATGGACAAACTGCTCGAAGTCAAGGACCTGGTGGTGGAGTTTCCCACCCGCCGCGGCGTGCTGCGCGCGCTCGACGGCGTCTCGTTCGACATCGCCCCCGGCGAGGTGCTGGGCGTGGTGGGCGAGTCGGGGGCCGGCAAGTCGCTCACCGGCGCGGCCATCATCGGCCTGCTGGAGCCGCCGGGGCGCATTGCCGGCGGCGAGATCCGCCTGCAGGGCGAGCGCATCGACCGCCTGCCGCCGGCGCAGATGCGCCGCATCCGCGGCCGGCGCATCGGCGCGATCTTTCAGGATCCGCTGACCTCGCTCAACCCGCTGTACTCGATCGGTCGCCAATTGACCGAGACCATCCTGACGCACCTGGACGTCTCGCCGGCCGAGGCGCGGCAGCGCGCCATCCAGTTGCTCAAAGACACCGGCATTCCGGCCGCAGAGGAACGCATCGACCACTATCCGCACCAGTTCTCGGGCGGCATGCGCCAGCGCGTCGTCATCGCGCTCGCGCTGGCAGCCGAGCCGCAGCTGGTGGTGGCCGACGAGCCGACCACGGCGCTGGACGTCTCGATCCAGGCGCAGATCATCACGCTGCTCAAGCGCATCTGCCGCCAGCGCGGCGCGGCGGTGATGCTGATCACGCACGACATGGGCGTGATCGCCGAGACCTGCGACCGCGTGGCCATCATGTACGCGGGGCGGGTGGCCGAGATCGGTCCGGTGCACGAGGTCATCCACCGCCCCGCGCACCCCTACACCGCTGGTCTGATGAGCTGCATCCCCGACATGGAGATGGAGCGCGAACGGCTGCACCAGATCGACGGCGCCATGCCGCGCCTCAACGAGATTCCGCGCGGTTGCGCCTTCCACCCGCGCTGCGAAAAAGTCATGTTGCGCTGCCATGACCAGCGCCCCGAACTGATGCCGGCCGGTGCCACCCGCGCCGCCTGCTGGCTGCATGACGAGGCCCCCATCGCGCAGGTGCCGGCCAAGGCGGAGGTCCCCCGATGAGTACCCCGGTCATCGACCCGGCGCGCACGGCGCCGTCCCACACCGTGTCCTCGACCCCGGCCACCCCGCTGGTGGTGGTGGAGGATCTGGCCCGAACGTTCGACGTGTCCGCGCCGTGGCTCAACCGTGTGCTGGAGCGCAAGCCGAGCCAATGGCTGCACGCCGTGGACGGGGTGAGCTTCGACATTCCGCGCGGTCAGACGCTGGCCCTGGTGGGCGAGTCGGGCTGTGGCAAGAGCACGGTCGCCCGCTTGCTGGTGGGGCTGTACCGCCCGACGCGCGGGCGCTTCGTCTTCGACGGGCAGGACGCGCACGCCGCCTATGGCAGCGCGCAGGGGCGGCAGTTGCGCCGGCGCATCCAGATGATCTTCCAGGACCCCTACGCCAGCCTCAATCCGCGCTGGCGGGTGGAGGACATCATCGCCGAGCCGCTACGCGAGCACGGGCTGCTGAGTGACGCCGCGGCCCTGCGCGAGCGCGTCGGCGAGCTGCTGCGCGCGGTGGGCCTGAGCCCGCACGACATGGTCAAATATCCGCACCAGTTTTCGGGCGGGCAGCGCCAGCGCATCTCGATCGCGCGCGCGCTGGCCACCAAGCCCGATTTTCTGGTCTGCGACGAACCGACCTCGGCGCTGGACGTGTCGGTGCAGGCGCAGGTGCTCAACATCATGAAGGACCTGCAGCGCCAGCAGGGGCTGACCTATCTGTTCATCAGCCACAACCTGGCGGTGGTGCGCCACGTCAGCGACCAGGTCGGCGTGATGTACCTGGGGCGGCTGGTAGAGCTGGCGGACAAGCGCACGCTGTTTGCGCAGCCGCGCCACCCCTATACCCGCATGCTGCTGGAGGCCATCCCCAAGCTGCATGCGACGGGCCAGGCGCGCACGCCGGTGCAGGGCGAGGTGCCCAACCCGCTCAATCCGCCCGGCGGCTGCGCCTTCCACCCGCGCTGCCCGCATGCGGATGCGCGCTGCAAGGCCGAGCGGCCGGTGCTGCAGACGATCGGCGGCGTGCGCGTGGCCTGCCACGCGGTGCAGGAAGGGCGGATCTGAGCGGCGTCAGGCCGTCGGTGCGCCCGGGGCAGCGCCGTCGGCCGATGCCAGCGTTTCTGCCGCCAGGCACAGGTCGGCCCACGCCTTGCCCTTGTCCACCGGGTTGCGCAGCAGGTAGGCCGGGTGGTAGGACACGACCACCGGCAGCGTGAGCTCCCCGAGGCGAGCCTGGAACACGCGCCCGCGCAGCCGGCCCAGCGGCACGCGCGCGGCTTCCTCCGGCGGCAGGCAGCCGCCTTCGGCCAGCAGCGTCTGCGCCGCAAAGCGCCCCAGCGCCAGCACGATGCGCGGCTGCAGCAGCGCGATCTGGCACCGCAAGTACGGCGCACAGCGCGCGATTTCGTCCGGCTCCGGGTTGCGGTTGCGCGGCGGGCGGCACTTCAGCACATTGGCGATGTAGACGCCGTGGCCGCGCTGCAGGTCCAGCGCCGCCAACATCCGGTCCAGCAGCCACCCGGCGCGGCCGACGAACGGCTCGCCCTGGCGGTCCTCCTCCTCGCCCGGGGCCTCGCCGACGATCAGCCAGGTGGGCCGGCGGTCGCCGACGCCCGGCACCGCGCGCTGGCGGCACGCCGCCAGCCCGCAGCGCTGGCAGGCGTGGATCGCCGCTTCCAGTTCGGGCCAATCGAGTGTGGCGAGGTCGGTGTCGGGGGCGGGTTCGCAGCGAGGCGTCGGGTCACGAAGGGGCAAGGGCACTGGGGCGAAATCGGCGCGCGCGGCCTGGGGGCACCCGGTCGGGGCAGGTGTAGGATGCGCGCTGGCCGAGGCGTCCGGTGGCGGGGTCCGCGGCGCATGGGGAGTCGGCGCGACTCGGACCGTCGTCCCGATGGGCGCCCCGACATCGCCTTCCCCGGCCGGACGCGGCAGCAACGCGCGCGGCTGCCACCATGCCGGCACGCCGATCTCGGCCAGCAGGGCCGAGCGGCGCTCGTCGAGCCAGGGCAGGGCGCGTGGCAGATTCATCGGGGTGTCGAGACGGTGTCGGCCGCACGGCACAGGTCGAGCCGCATCACGATGGCGTCCTCGCGCCGCTGCGCCGTGTCGGGATAGTACCCCTTGCGCACGCCGGCTTGCACCCAGCCGCAGCGGGCGTAGAGCGCGCGCGCGGCGGCGTTGCTGCGCCGCACCTCCAGCCACAGCTGCGCAAAGCCCTGCGCGCGGCCCCAGTCGGCCAGCGCCCGCAGCAGCCAGCGGCCCCAGCCCTGGCGCTGCTGCAGCGGCGCCACCGTGACGTCGAGCAGATGCCCCTCGTCGACGCCTTCCATCGCGACCAGGAAGCCGAGCAGCCAGGCACCCTCTGGGGTGACGGGCGCGTGCACCCAGTGCGGCGGGTCGTGGCGCGGATCCGGGCGGCGCGCCAGCACGCGCGCCCAGTGCCCGGCGGCCAGCGAGTCTTCGTAATGGCGCCGGCTCCATGGATGCGCGTGCGCCGTCTTGGCCACCTCGGCGACCACGTCCAGGTCGGCGGTGGTCATCGGTCGCCAAATCTGCCGTGCGTCGGCACCGCCGACGTGGTCGGAGGCCGCCGGCCCGGGGTCGTCCCTCTCCGGGTTCATGACCCGCCCTGTCAAGCGGCCGCCCGGCTGGCGCGCAGCGCGGCCTGCTCGTCCACGGTCAGCGCCACCTTGTCACGCACATAGAGCGGCTGGGCGCCGTGCGCGCCGACGCAGCACCCGGCCGCCACGCCGGCGGCCGCCAGGCGCAGCAAGGCGCGCGCGCACGGTTGCGTGGCGCCGCCGGCCTGGCTAAGCCAGGCCGATGGCAACCGTTCGCCGTAGACACCCGCGACGTTGCCGGCGTGCAGCGCGCCCTGTTCATGCGGCAGGTCCTCGGGGCGGCGCAGGTGCGGCCCGGTCAGCTCGCGCCAGCCGTGCGCGACGCTCCAGGCGTAGCAGGCCACGTAGACCTCGTCCATGCGCGCATCCAGCGCCGCGTGCACGGTGAGCCGTCTGGCCGCCGGCGCATGGCGCAGGCGCGCGGCCTCCGCCACCGCCAGCAGGGTGCTCAGCGGCAGCACCGGCACCCCGCCCGGCCGCGCCCCGGCAGCCAGCCCCTGTACCACCGCGCAGGCGGTGCGCAGCCCGGTGAACGAACCCGGTCCGTGGCCGAAGGCGATGCCGTCCAGCTCCGCCAGCCGCCAGCCGGCGCGCTGCAACAGGGCCTCCACCGTCGGCAGCAGCGTCGCCGACGCCTGTGCCCCGCCCTCGCCCTCGTGCCAGGCGAGCGGCTCGGCGGTCCCGGCTGCGCCGACGGCCACGCTGAGCACCGAGGTGCTCGTGTCCAGCGCCAGCCAGCGCTGCAGGCCGGGGCGCGGGGGCGGGGTCGTGGCGTCATCCATGGTGGCGATTATCCCCGGTGGGGCGGGTGCCGCTGAAGGAGACGTCGGCTGGCCGACCGCCGAGGGTTGAGCGCCAGCCTTGCTAGACTCGCCCGTGCGGCGGCGTCCGCCGTGCCGCGCTCATGCTGCCCCTAGCCCGAGGAGGATCCATGTCCACCCCCCATGCCCGG
>NZ_DAISXZ010000077.1:0-10826 GCF_036825565.1 Tepidimonas sp.
CCCATCATGACCGACCGCCGCGACTCCGCCCCGGCCCCCGACTACGGCCACACGCTCAATCTGCCGGACACCCCTTTCCCCATGCGCGGCAACCTGCCGCAGCGCGAGCCGGACTGGGTGCGCCAATGGGAGACCCAGGGCATTTACCGCCGCCTGCGCGAGGCGCGGCGCGGCGCGCCCAAGTTCATCCTGCACGACGGCCCGCCTTATGCCAACGGCAAGATTCATATCGGCCACGCGGTCAACAAGATCCTCAAGGACATGATCGTCAAGGCCCGCCAGCTCGCGGGCTTCGACGCGCAGTACATCCCCGGCTGGGACTGCCACGGCCTGCCGATCGAAAACGCGATCGAAAAGCTGCACGGCCGCGGCCTGAGCCGCGACGAGATGCAGGCCAAGGCGCGCGCCTTTGCCACCGAGCAGATCGACCAGCAGCGCGCCGATTTCAAACGCCTGGGCGTGCTCGGTGACTGGGAGCGGCCCTACCGCACCATGGACTTTCGCAACGAGGCCGAGGAGATCCGCGCCTTCAAGCGCGTGATGGAGCGGGGCTTCGTGTACCGCGGGCTCAAGCCCGTGTACTGGTGCTTCGACTGTGGCTCGTCGCTGGCGGAGTTCGAAATCGAATACGCCGACAAGCAGAGCCAGACGCTGGACGTGGGCTTTCTGTGCGCGGAGCCGGACAAGCTGCTGCAGGCTTTCTTCCGCGACAGCGGGCTGCCGCACGCCAGCCCCGCCGGTCTGCAGGGGCGGCCCATCTTCGCCGTCATCTGGACCACCACCGCGTGGACCATCCCGGCCAACCAGGCGCTCAACCTCAACCCCGAGCTGCTCTACGCCCTGGTGGACACGCCACGCGGCCTGCTGGTGCTGGCCGAGGCGCTGGTCGAGTCCTGCCTGCAGCGCTACGGCCTGGAGGGGGCGGTGCTGGCCACCGTGCCCGGCCGCGCGCTGGAAAAGCTGAACTTCCACCACCCGCTGGCCCATGTGCACCCGGGCTACGACCGGCTCGCCCCCGTCTATCTGGCCGACTATGCCACCGCCGACGACGGCACGGGCATCGTCCACTCCGCGCCCGCCTACGGTGTGGAGGACTTCAACTCCTGCGTGGCGAACGGGCTGGCGCTGGCCGACATTCTGAACCCCGTGCAGGGCAACGGCGTGTACGCGCCGGAGCTGCCCCTCTTTGGCGGACAGTCCATCTGGAAGGCGGCCCCGGCGATCATCGACACGCTGCGCGATGCGGGTCGCCTGTTCGCCACCCAGGCCATCACGCACAGCTATCCGCACTGCTGGCGCCACAAGACGCCGGTGATCTACCGCGCCGCGGCCCAGTGGTTCGTGCGCATGGACGCGCCCACGGCGGCCACGCGCGGCATCTTCGCGACCGACCCCGCGCCGCGCACCCTGCGCGAGATGGCGCTGGAAGCCATCGAGCATACCCAGTTCTACCCGGAAAACGGCCGCGCACGGCTGCGCGACATGATCGCCAACCGGCCCGACTGGTGCATCAGCCGCCAGCGCAGCTGGGGCGTGCCCCTGCCCTTTCTGCTGGAGGTGGACAGCGGCGAGCCGCACCCGCGCACGCCCGAAATCATCGACCTGGCCGCCGAAGTGGTGGAGCAAGGCGGCATCGAGGCGTGGAGCAAGCTCACCCCCGCCGATATCCTGCAGCGCATCGGCGACGGCGGCGACCCGTCCCGCTGGAGCAAGAGCAACGACATCCTGGAGGTCTGGTTCGACTCCGGCACCACGCACACGACGGTGCTCAAGGGCAGCCACGCCGGTGCCGGCCACGACAGCGGCCCGGAAGCCGACCTGTACCTGGAAGGCCACGACCAGCACCGCGGCTGGTTCCACTCCTCGCTGCTGACGGCCTGCGCCATGTACGGCCGCGCGCCGTACCGCGGCCTGCTGACCCACGGCTTCACGGTGGACGGCCAAGGCCGCAAGATGAGCAAATCGCTGGGCAACGTCGTCGCCCCGCAGGAAATCAGCGGCAAGCTCGGTGCCGAGATCATCCGCCTGTGGGTGGCCGCCACCGACTACTCCGGCGACCTGGGCATCGACGACAAGATCCTGGCGCGCGTGGTGGACGCCTACAGGCGCATGCGCAACACCCTGCGCTTTCTGCTCGCCAACATCAGCGACTTCGACCCGCAGGCCGATACGGTGCCCACGGAGCAGATGCTGGAGATCGACCGCTGGGCGCTGGCGCGCACCGCGCAATTGCAAGCCGAAATTCTGGCGCACTACCACGTCTACGAGTTCCACCCCGTGGTGGCCAAGGTGCAGGTGTTTTGCTCCGAGGATCTGGGCGCGTTCTATCTGGACGTGCTCAAGGACCGGCTCTACACCACCGCCCCCAAGAGCCTCGCGCGGCGCAGCGCCCAGACTGCGCTGCACCAGATCACGCACGCCATGTTGCGCTGGATCGCGCCCTTCCTGTCGTTCACCGCGGAAGAGGCGTGGGCGCTGATCGGCACCCCGGTCAACGGCTCGCCCTCCATCTTCACGGAGACCTACCTGCCGCTGCCCACACCCGACGAGGCGCTGCTCGCCAAGTGGGCACGCATTCTGGCGGTACGCGATGCGGTCAACAAGGCCATCGAGGACGAACGCAGCGCCGGGCGCATCGGCCCCTCGCTGCAGGCCGAGGTGGCGCTGACCCTGCCGCCCGAGGACCATGCGCTGCTGGCCACGCTGGGCGAGGATGCGAAGTTCGTCTTCCTGGTGTCGGCGCTGACCCTACAGGCCGGGGCCGCCCTGGCGGTGCAGGTGACGCCGTCGCCGCACGCCAAGTGCGCGCGCTGCTGGCACTGGCGCGCCGACGTCGGCCACGACGCGGCCCACCCCCACCTGTGCGGGCGTTGCACCAGCAACCTCCACGGCGCCGGCGAAGCCCGGCACGCGGCCTGACACGCGCCCCGTTCCATGGCCAAGGCCTCGTCCAAAGGCATGCTGACCTGGCTGGGGTTGGCGTTCCTGATCCTGCTGCTGGACCAGATCAGCAAAGGGCTGATCCTGGTCTTTTACCGGCTGGGCGACGCCACGCCGGTGACGTCGTTCTTCAACCTCGTGCGGGTGCACAACACGGGGGCGGCCTTTTCGTTCCTGGCCAACGCCGGGGGCTGGCAGCGCTGGTTTTTCATGGCCATCGGGGTCGGGGCGGCCATCTTCATCGTCTGGATGCTGCGCGCCCACGCCGGCCAGCGGCTGTTCGCCTTTTCCCTGTCCTGTCTGCTCGGCGGTGCGCTCGGCAACGTCATCGACCGCATGGTCCACGGCTATGTGGTGGACATGCTGGACTTCCACTTCCGCTGGCTGACCCCGCTGTTCCCCGGCGGGCACTTTCCGTCCTTCAACCTGGCCGACACCGCGATCACCATTGGCGCCATCGGCCTGATCCTGGACGAGATCCTGCGCGTGCGGCGCAGCCGCTGACCGAAGGAGCGCCCATGGCATCCCCCCTGCGCCGCTGGATCACCGTTGCCGCGCTGTCGCTGGCCGCCGCGGCGGGCCTGCCGCGGCCCGCGCTGGCCCAGCCGTCCCCTGCCGCCCCGCCGACCGTGGCCGCCGCCGCCGACCTCAAGTTCGCGATGGAGGAGGTCGCCCAGCTGTTCGAGCAGCGCACCGGGCACAAGCTGCGGCTGGTGTTCGGCTCGTCGGGGAACTTTTATGCGCAGATCCTGCAGGGCGCGCCGTTTCACCTCTTCATGTCGGCCGATGAGGACTTCGTCTTCAAGCTCGCCGACGCTGGCAGGACGCTGGACCGCGGTCGGCTCTACGCCTACGGGCGCATCGGCATCTTCGTGCCCAAGGGCTCGCGCCTGAAGGCCGACGGCGAGCTAAAGGATCTGGCCGCGGCGCTCAAGGACGGGCGGCTGCGTAAATTCGCCATCGCCAACCCCGACCATGCGCCCTACGGCAAGCGCGCCAAGGAGGCGCTGCAGAACGCCGGTTTGTGGGAAGCCATCCAGCCCCGGCTGGTGTACGGCGAGAACATCGCGCAGACCGCGCAGTTCGCCACCTCCGGCTCCACCGAGGGCGGCATCATCGCGCTGTCGCTGGCCAAGGCGCCGCAGGTCGCGGCGCTGGGCGACTTCGCGCTGATCCCGGAATCGTGGCACAAACCGCTGGCGCAGCGCATGGTGCTGATGAAGGATGCGCCCGAGGCGGCGCGCCAGTTCTACGCCTTCCTGAGCACGCCAGAGGCGCAGGCCATCATGGTGCGCTACGGCTTCGTGATGCCGGATCGGTGACGCCGCGATGGACTGGCAGGCGCTGATCCTGTCGCTGGAGCTGGCGGCGGCCACGCTGCTGGTGCTGCTGCCGCTGGGCCTGTGGATGGGGCGCTGGCTGGCGCGCGCCAGCTTCGTCGGCAAGTCGCTGGTGGAGGCGGCGGTGGTGCTGCCGCTGGTGCTGCCGCCGACGGTGCTGGGCTATTACCTGCTGGTGTCGCTGGGGGCCGCGTCGCCGCTGGGCGCCTGGATGCTGGAGCACTTCGACATCCGGCTGACCTTCAATTTTATGGGGCTGCTGATCGCCTCGGTGGTGTTCAACGTGCCGTTCATGGTGCAGCCGATCCAGCGCGCCTTCGAGGCCATCCCGGCCGACCTGACGGAGGCCGCCGCGGTACACGGGCTGTCGCGCTGGCAGACGCTGTGGCGGGTGGAGCTGCCGCTGGCCTGGCCGGGCATCCTGTCGGCCGCGGTGCTGACCTTCGTGCACACGCTGGGGGAGTTCGGCGTCGTGCTGATGGTCGGCGGCAACATTCCGGGCGAGACCAAGACGATCGCCATCAGCATCTACGACCGCGTGCAGGCGTTCGATCTGGAGGCGGCTGACCGCATGGCGCTGCTGCTGTTGGTGCTGTCGCTGGTGGCGGTGGCGGCGTCGTTCTTCGCCGCGGCGCGCACGATCCGGCGTTGAAGGGATGGCGATGGGCGGTGCCTTGCACGTCGAGATCGACCAGCACGAGCCGATGCCGCTGCACGGCACGGTGCAGTGCCAGCCCGGGGAGCTGCTGGCGCTGGTGGGGCCCTCGGGCGCGGGCAAGACCTCGCTGCTGCGCTGTCTGGCCGGGCTGATGCGCCCGCAGAGCGGCGTCATCCGCGTCGGCGACGAGGTCTGGGTGGACACGCAGGCCGGGGTGTTCGTGCCGCCGCAGCGGCGCCACGTCGGGTTGGTGTTCCAGAACTACGCGCTGATGCCGCATCTGACCGCCCTGGACAACGTGGCGATGGCGCTGCTGCACCGGCCGCGCGGCCAGCGCCGCGCCGAGGCGGCGCGCTGGCTGGAACACGTGCGGCTGACGCCGGAGCAGATGCAGCGGCGGCCCGCCAACCTCTCGGGCGGGCAGCAGCAGCGCGTGGCGGTGGCGCGGGCGCTCGCGCGCCAGCCGCGTCTGCTGCTGCTGGACGAGCCGTTCTCGGCGGTCGACCAGATGAACCGCCAGGGCCTCTACGACCTGCTGGCGGACTTGCGCAAGGATCTGGCGATCCCGATCATCCTCGTCACGCACGACCTGATCGAGGCGCGCCACCTGGCCGACCGTCTGGTGGTGATGGACCAGGGCCAAGTGCTGCAGAGCGGCACGCCGGCGCACATCTACCGCAGCCCGCGCAACGCGCGCGTGGCCGACCTGGTCGGCGTGCAGAACCGCTTCCAGGGCGTGTGGCTGGGGCCGCGCGACGAGGCCGACCGCGCCGCCGGCGCCGGCTGGCTGCAGTGGCACCTGGCCGACGGCACGCCCTCCGCGATGCAGCTGCGCGTGCGCGACAAGGGCAAGATTCCGGCCGGGCAGCGCGTCACCTGGGTGGTGCAGGGCGACGGCCTGCACCTGGACGGCGAGCGCGCCGCCGGCTCCTACACCCCCGGCACCTGCGAGCAGGCACTGGCCACCACCGTGCGCACCGTGCGCAACCTGGGCGAGACGACCATGGCCAGCGCCAGCGTCGATGGCCTGCCCGGGGTGGAGCTTCGGCTGGTGCGCTCCGGCCCGCTGCGGCAGGTGCTGCAGCCGGGCCAGCCGCTGCGCGTCTGGCTGGACTGCGACTGGGTGCACGTGATGCCGACGCGCGGCGCGCGCTGAACGTCCGTACCCACGCGTCCCGCGCGCGCCATGGCGCCCCGCTATGATGGGCGCGCAGCGGTCGGGGGTGGCATGGACGCATGGTGGCAACGTTGGTTTGCGTGGCGGGATGAGGCCGGGCCGCTGGCCGCGGTCGTCTACGACCCGTGGTTGGTCGCGCTGTCGCTGCTGATCGCCTGTGCCGGCGGCGTGGCGGCGATGCAGCTGGTCAGCCTGGCGCGCCGCGCGGACCGCTTTGGCCCCGCGGTGGCGCACGGCGCCTACGCGCTGGCGTCGCTGGCGCTGGGCGTCAGCGTCTGGGCGATGCACTTCATCGGCATGCTGGCCGCGGACCTGTGCCGGCCGGTGCGCTACGACCCCTGGATCACCGCGCTGTCGATGCTGCCGAGCGTGGCCGCCTCGGCCATCGGCCTGCGGCTGTACGCGCGGCCCGGCGCGCAGGGACGGCCCGGCGTGCGCGCCGCGGTGCAGGTGTTGTCGGCGGTCAAGCGCGTCGGCTTCGGCTGAATCCCGGTGTATAAACAGGGCAACGTGAAACGCGCAATCGCTTTCCTCTTGCCCGCCGTGTGGACTGTGCCAGCCATGACGCAGCCGGTGGCTTGCCATGTGGCCTATGCCGGGGCCACGCGCGTCTTCGTCATCGAACCCACGGCACACGACGGCCCTGCCCGGCCCCTGCTGGAAGGGGCCACTGTGGTGGTGGAGGTGGCCAACCGCCTGCCCCCCGCCCCGGGGGCGGGCGTGACGGTGCGCACGCTGGCGCTTCGGGACGGCCGCCCGTATCTGCTGCACCAGGCCAGCTACCTGCCCGGCTCACCCGCCAACGGCCCGCACGGGTTTACCGGGCTGCAAGTGGTGCGCGAACCGTCCCGCGGCAACGAGTTGGCCTACTGGTGCGAGGCCGCGCCCTCCCGGCCGTAATGCGACCGTCAGGGCAGCAGCACGGTCGAGCCCGTGGTCTGCCGCGCCTCCAGCGCCCGGTGCGCGTCCTGCACCTGCGCCAGCGCAAACCGCTGCTCGACGTGGATCTGGACCTGCCCCGACGTCACGACGCCAAACAAATCATCGGCCATGGCCTGCGTGCGCTCGCGGCTGGTGATGTGCGAGAACAACGTCTGCCGCGTCACATACAGCGAGCCCTTGGGCCCCAGGATGCCGGGCGCAAACGGCGGCACCGGGCCGCTGGCATTGCCAAACGACACCATCAGCCCAAACGGCGCCAGACAGTCCAGCGAACCGTCCCAGGTGTCCTTGCCCACCGAGTCGTACACGACCTTCACACCTTTACCGCCCGTGATCGCCTTGACGCGCTCGACGAAGTTCTGCGTGCGGTAGTTGATGCAGTGCTCGGCCCCGTTGGCGATGGCCAGCGCGCACTTGTCGTCGGTGCCGGCGGTGCCGATCAGGCGCAAGCCCAGCGCGCGCGCCCATTGGCAGGCGATCAGGCCTACCCCCCCTGCGGCTGCATGAAACAGCACATAGTCCCCGGGCTGCAGCCCCTCCACCGGCCGGCTGTGCTTGAGCAGGTACTGCGCCGTCAGCCCCTTGAGCATCATGGCCGCGCCTTCCTCGAACGAAATGGCGTCCGGCAGGCGGCACACATTCATGGCCGACATGACGCGCACATCGCAATAGCTGCCAGGCGGCTGGGACGCATACGCGACGCGGTCGCCCTCGGCCAGATGCGTCACGCCCTGGCCCACCGCCTCCACCACGCCCGCGCCCTCCATGCCCAGACGCGCGGGCAGCGGCATCGGGTACAGGCCCGTGCGGTGGTAGACGTCGATGAAGTTCAAGCCGATGGCGTGGTGGCGGATGCGCACCTCGCCCGGCCCCGGATCGCCCACCTCCACCTCGACGAGGCGCAACACCTCGGGGCCGCCGGGGGCGTCGATCTGCACGGCACGGCTGTTCATATGGGGGGTCTCCTGCGGGTCAGTGGCCAAACAAACCCCCAATGATGCCACGACTGGGGCAGGGCCCATCGGCGACGTGATCGGCAGCCCCACGACGCCTCGGGTACAGTCGCCCCATGCCCCGCGACACGACTGCGCCCCTGACCCCCTCCACCATCGCGCTGCTCACCATTCCGCCCCTGCTGTGGGCGGGCAACGCCGTGGTCGGCCGCATGGCGGCGGCCTGGATTCCGCCCATCACCTTCAACCTGTTGCGCTGGCTGATCGCCTTCGCCCTGCTCGTGCCGCTGGCGCACTGGGTGCTGCGCCCGGGCAGCCCGATGTGGCGGCAGTGGCGACGCTTTGCCGTGCTGGGGCTGTTCGCGGTGGCGGGCTACAACATGCTGCAGTACCTGGCGCTGCACACATCCACGCCGCTCAACGTCACGCTGGTCGCGTCGAGCATGCCGGTGTGGATGATGCTGGTGGGCCGGCTGTTTTTTGCGGCGCCGGTGCAGCGCCAGCAACTGGCCGGGGCCGCGCTGTCCCTGAGCGGGGTGCTGGTGGTGTTGTCGCAGGGCCAGTGGGCCAACCTGCTGAAACTGCACTTCGTGCCGGGCGACGCCTGGATGCTGGCCGCCGCCTTCACCTGGGCCTGCTACAGCTGGCTGCTCACCCGGCGCGACGAATCGCCCGAGATCCGGCACGACTGGGCGGCGTTTTTGCTGGCGCAAACCACGTTCGGCCTGATCAGCGCCGCCGCGCTGGCGGGCGGCGAATGGATCTGGCTCACCACCGCCGCGCCCGCGGACATGCCCACTCACATCCACTGGAGCTGGGCTCTGGCGGCCGTGCTGCTCTTCGTCGCCGTGGGGCCGTCGGTCATCGCCTACCGGTGCTGGGGGGCGGGCGTGCAACGCGCCGGCCCGACGGTGGCTGGCTTCTTCACCAACCTCACGCCGCTGTTCGCGGCCGTGATGTCGTCCCTGCTGCTGGGCGAAACCCCGCAGGCGTACCACGCCCTGGCCTTCGGGCTGATCGTCGCCGGCATCGCGGTGTCGTCGCGGCGGGGGTGAATGGGCCGGCAGCCCGGGCGTCACTCCCGCGCAGCTGCGGCACCTTGCCCGTGCTGCATCACCACATACCCGGCCTCGATGCGGCGGTGAAACGCCTCGGGCAGCCGCGACCACAGATGCACATCCACCAGCATCGGCAGGGGGCTGGCTTGCAGTGCTTCCTGCAGTTCGCCCCAGCCCTCGACATCGCGCGTGGGGTGGTCGGGATCGCGCAGCACCAAGTCGAGGTCGCTGCCGTCGTGCGCGCCGCCGGTGACGCGGCTGCCGTAGGCCCAGACCTCAGCCCGGGGCACGTGCTGCCGCAACAGTGCCTGCAGGGTGTGCAGGTGGCGCGCGGGCAGTTGCAGCCGCGTGGGGTCAAGCGCTGGCATCGAACACCGCCTGCAGGGTCTGCGCCAGTTGCCGCACGTCCCGCAGGTACTGTGGCAACAAAGCGAGCGTCTCGTTGGCAAAGCCCGCGCCATAGTCGTGTGCGGTGTTGTTGCGGTTGGCACGGTAGGCCAGCCAGCGCTCGACCCCCGCAGCGTCCAAAACGCCGTGCTTGCCGGCGTGGCGCAGCACATCGTTGAACACCAGACGGTCCACCTCTCGCGGACTGCCGGTGTAGGCCTTGAGCGCCTTGCGCAGCAGCTTGCCGGCGGTTTCCAGCGAAAGCTCGAAGCTCTTGATCGCCGCATTGCGGTAGAGGTCAAAGAGCACATCGTCTCGGCTGGGATGCCGCTCGATGGCCAACAGCGCTTGCTCCAGCGTGTCGGCGGTGCGCAGCAGATGGTCAACGTTCAAGGTCATGGCGTGGCTCGCTGCCAGATACCGTGGTGCGCCCGGTTGCGCCAACTCGTCGCAAGACCAACCGCCCACAGCACTGGTTTTTTCAAAACGTCCCCGGATACGCCCCGCCGTCGGCCAGGATGTTCTGGCCTGTGATGTAGCCGGCCTGCGCGCTGCACAGGAAGGCGCAGATCGCGCCAAACTCCTGCGGCGTGCCAAAACGCCCGGCGGGGATGGCTTTGCGTTGCTGGTGCTCGATGACCTCCAGCGGCTGCCCGGCCTTGTCCGCCGCGGCCTGCAGCGTGGCGCGCAGCCGGTCGGTGGCGAACTTGCCCGGCAACAGGTTGTTGATGGTCACCCCCTTGCCCGCCAGACCGCTGCGCGCCAGCCCGGCCACGAAGCCGGTGAGGCCGGTGCGCGCGCCGTTGCTCAAGCCCAGGATATCGATTGGCGCCTTGACCGCGCTGGAGGTGATGTTGACGATCCGCCCAAACCCCCGCGCGGCCATGCCGTCCACGGTCGCCTTGATGAGTTCGATGGGCGTGAGCATGTTGGCGTCCAGCGCGCGCAGCCAGGTGTCGCGGTCCCACTGGCGAAAGTCGCCAGTCGGCGGCCCGCCGGCGTTGGTCACCAGAATGTCCACGTCGCGCCCGGGCCCACCCGCGACGGCAAACAACGCCTCGCGGCCGGCGGGCGTGGTCACATCGGCCGCCACCGTCAGCACGCGGTTGGCCGCACCAGGCGGCAGTTCGGCGCGCAACCCGGTCGCCGCCGCCTCCACCGCGTCGGCGCCGCGCGCGGCCATCACCACATTCACCCCCTCCAGCGCCAGCGCCCGCGCGCAGCCCCAGCCCAGCCCCTTGCTGGCGCCACACACCAGCGCCCACTTGCCTGCAATGCCCAGATCCATGTCTGCCCTCTGTCATCCGTTTGGTTATGTGTCGCATCCCGGATGATCACATAATACCCAGCCGCCGTGGATACCTGCTGGCA
>NZ_DAISXZ010000078.1:0-10511 GCF_036825565.1 Tepidimonas sp.
GGCTTGGGCGGGGCGGGCGGTGGGGATGGGGGTCGGGACATGGAGCGGGCCGGGGGTGCCGGAGCATGGCGCCCGCATTATAGGAAGCGGCCGGTGTCGGTTCCAGGCAACGGGCGCGGGCGGTGCGGTGCTGCGCGAGATTTCTCTGGGCGATGCGGGGCGTTACTGCTAGGATTGAACGCAATGGGCATCGTGCAGGCCGGTCCGGTCCGGCCCATGGGGGTGGGATTTGACTGCATTCGGATCACTGTTCAGTCGCGAGCCAGCCCCGCTGCTCGGCATCGACATCAGCTCCACCACCCTGAAGCTGGTAGAGCTGGGCCGCGGGCGCAGTGGCGGCTATGCCTTGCTGCACTGCGCGATCGAGCCGCTGGACAAGGGCTGGATCGCGGAAGGCAATATCGAGAAGTTCGACGAGGTGGCCGAGGCGCTGCGCCGGCTGGTGCGCAAGGCCGGCACCAAGACCAAGAACGTCGCGCTGGCCCTGCCCGGCTCTGCCGTGATCACGCGCAAGGTCAGCCTGCCCGCCGGCCTGACGGAGGACGAACTGGAAGTCCAGGTCGAGGCGGAGGCGGCGCAACTCATCCCCTTCCCCCTGTCCGAAGTCGCGCTGGACTTTGGTGTCATCGGGCCGTCGGCCACCGCCCCCGGGTACGACGAGGTGCTGGTGGCCGCCTCCCGCAAGGAGAGGGTGTCCGACCGGCAGGGGCTGGCGGAGGCGGCGGGCCTCAACCCGGTGATCATGGACGTCGAGTCCTACGCGTCGCGGCTGGCCGCGCGCCGGGCCATCGAGCGGCTACCCAATCAGGGCAACAACCCGCTCGTCGCGTTGTTCGAGATCGGCTCGCAGTCCACGAGCCTGCAGGTCATCCGCAACGACGAGATGATCTACGAGCGCGATCAGCCCGTCGGTGGCGCGGTGCTCACCCAGGTCATTGCGCGCCAGTACGGCATTTCCTTCGAAGAGGCGGAGCAGAAGAAGAAAACCGGCAACGGCCTGCCGGCCGACTACCCGCAGACGGTGCTGCAACCGTTTCTGGACACCCTGGGGCAGGAGCTGGGCCGCGCGCTGCAGTTCTTTTTCACCAGCACGCCGCACAACAGGGTGGACCACATCCTGCTGTCCGGCGGTGCCGCCAGCCTGCCCGGCGTGGCCGAGGCGGTCATGACCCAGACGGGCTTTGCCACCAGTGTGCTCAATCCTTTCGAGGGCATGACCCTGCCACCCAACCTGCCCGCCGCGCGCCTGGCCATGGAGGCGACGTCCTACCTGGTGGCCACGGGGCTGGCCTTGCGGAGGTTCATGCCATGATCGCCATCAACCTGCTGCCCCACCGCGAGTGGGCGCGCAAGAGGCGGCGCGAGGCATTCTTCGTGCATCTGGCGCTGGCGGCGCTTGCCGGTGTGGCGCTGGCGGGCGTGGTGTACACGGTTTTCGAGGCGCGCATCGCCGTCCAGCAGGGGCGCAACCAACAACTGCAGGTCGAAATCGCCAAGCTCGACCAGCAGATCAAGGAAATCGCCACCCTGCAAACCGAGCTGGATGCCCTCAAGGCGCGCCAGGACGCCGTCGAG
This sequence comes from Tepidimonas sp., assembly GCF_036825565.1. Taxonomy (GTDB): domain Bacteria; phylum Pseudomonadota; class Gammaproteobacteria; order Burkholderiales; family Burkholderiaceae_C; genus Tepidimonas. The sequence continues at coordinate 1,576 of NZ_DAISXZ010000078.1, forward strand.
AGCCTGCAGGCCGACCGCAACCTGCCGGTCCATCTGCTCAACGAGCTGGTGCGTCGGCTGCCCGACGGGGTGTACCTGCGCTCGATCAAGCAGGAGGGCAGCGGCATCGCGATCACCGGGGTGGCCCAGTCGCAGGAGCGCGTCTCCGAGCTGCTGCGCAACCTGTCCACCCAGAGCCCCTGGCTGCGGCAGCCGCAGCTCATCGAGATCACGGCCGGCACCCAGAACTTCAACCCGGGCGGGCAGCGCCGGGTCTTCAATTTTGCGCTGCGCGTCGTGCAGGGCAAGGGCGAGGGGGCGGACAAGGAGGGCGGCGGGGCGCCGGCCCCCGCTGGCAAGGGCGGGGCGGTCTGACCCCGCAACCGGACGACACCATGGCCTCCAAACGCAAACTCTCCTCCATCGACTGGGCCGATCTGCAGCAGACCCTGCAGCGCCAGTTTAGCGGGCTGGACCCCAACGATCCGTCCCGCTGGCCGGCGCTGCCGCGGGCCTTGCTGCTGGTGGCGGTGGCGGTCTTCATCGTCGTGGCGCTGTGGTACGTCTGGTTGTCCGAGCGCCGCGATGCGCTCGAAGCCGCCCAGCGCCGCGAGGGCGAGCTGCGCACCGAATACACGCAAAAGGTCGCCAAGGCCGTTGCCCTCGACGCGCTGAAAGCGCAACTAGAGCAGGTGCGGCAGTACGTCGCGCAACTGGAAAAGCAACTGCCCAACCGCGCCGAGATGGATGCCCTGCTGTCCGACATCAACCAGGCCGGCATCGGCCGCGGGTTGCAGTTCGAGCTCTTTCGCCCCGGGCAAGAGGCGGTGCGCGACTACTATGCCGAGCTGCCCATCACCGTCCGCGTGAGCGGCCCCTACCACGACATTGGCATGTTCGTCTCCGACATTGCCCATCTGTCGCGCATCGTGACGCTGAACAATTTATCGATCAACCCGGTGGCCAACCGCAACGACCTGCTGACCATGGAGGCCACCGCCAAGACCTTCCGCTATCTGGACCCCGACGAAGTGCTGGCCCAGATGTCGGCGGCCAAAGCGGCCCAGGGAGGCAAGAAATGACCCCCCGCGCGCGCTCACCGCGGTGTGTCTGGGGCGGCCTTGCCATCGTGGCCGTGTTGGCGGGGTTGCTGGGCTGTTCTGGCAACGACGAGGATCTGGCGCAATGGATGGCACGTCAGCGCGCCACGGCGCAGCCCAAGGTGACCCCCATCCAGCCGCCCACCGCCTACCAGCCGCAGGCGTACGAAGGGGGCGACATGCTGGCCCCCTTCAACGAGGAAAAGCTGGTCCGCGTGCTGCGCAGCGACACGGCCAGCGGAGCGGTGTCGCGCTTGATCGAGTCCGAGATGCGCCGGCGCCGCGAGCCGTTGGAGGACTACCCCCTCGATGCGATTGCGATGGTGGGCCTGCTGGACAAGGGCGGGCGCCGCGTGGCGCTGGTCCGCGTCAATGGTTTGCTATATCAGGTGGCGGCGGGCAATTATCTGGGCCAGAACTACGGGCGGGTGACCGCCATCTCCGACCATCAGATCACCCTGCGCGAGATCGTGCAGGACGCTGCCGGCGAGTGGATCGAGCGCACCGCCACCTTGCAGCTACAGGAAGGAACCAGCAAATGACCTTCGCACATCGATCACCCGGTGATGCACCGCAGCGCCGGCCCCAGGGCCGGCGCTGGGTGTCGTTCGCCCTGGCGGCTGCGGTTGTCCTGGCGAGCGGTTGGGCGCAGGCCCAAGGGGCCATCCGCTCCGTCTCGGCGGGCTTCAGCAGCGGCAACGAAGTCATTCGCATCGAAACCACCGAACCCCTGAAGGCCCTGCCCGCCGCGTTTACCATCCAGACGCCCGCGCGCATTGCGCTGGATTTCCCCGCGACCACCAACGCCACCGGCCAGGGGCTAATCGAGATCAACCAGGGCAATTTGCGCTCGGTCAACGTCATCGAGGCCGGTGGCCGCACGCGCTTGGTCCTCAACCTCAACCGTGCCGTTCCCTACGACACCCAGGTCCAGGGCAACGTGTTGTTCGTCACCCTGCAAAACCCGCCCGCCGCCGCGCCCGCCGCCTCGGCTGGGGTGGGCGCCATGACCTTCGACAGCGGCCCTGCGGTCAGCGGCACGACGGCCCTGAACGACATTGACTTTCGCCGCGGCGAGGACAGCGCCGGTCGCCTGATCGTGGAACTGGGCAACCCGCAAACCGGGGTGGACATCCGGCCGCAAGGGCGCAATCTGGTGGTGGAGTTTTTGCGCACGTCGCTGCCCGAGGGCCTGCGCCGGCGTTTGGACGTGACCGACTTTGGCACCCCGGTGCGCACCGTCACCGCCACCCAGACCGGCGACCGCGTGCGGCTGCTGGTGGAAAACACCGGCGAGTGGGAGCACAGTGCCTACCAGAGCGACAACCAGTTCGTGCTCGAAGTGCGCGCGCTCAAGCCCGATCCCAACCGGCTCGTACAGGGCCCCAAGTACAGCGGCGAGAAGTTGTCCCTCAACTTTCAAAACATTGACGTGCGCTCGCTGCTACAGGTGATTGCCGACTTCACCAACTTCAACATCATCACCACGGACACCGTGCAGGGCAACCTGACCCTGCGCCTGAAAGACGTGCCGTGGGATCAGGCGCTGGACATCATCCTGGAGGCCAAGCAGCTGGGCATGGCCAAGACGGGCAATGTCATTCGGGTCGCGCCGAAGAAGGAGCTGGATGCAGAAGCCTTGGCGCAGCGCGAAGTCACCAAGAAGCTGGAGGACCTGGAGCCCTTGCGGACGGAGGTATTCCGCTTGAATTTCGCGAAGGCGGAAGAAGTCGTCAAAACGCTCAAGGATGCAACGGCCAGTGGTGGAGGGAATAATCAGCTCACCAACCGCCTTCTGTCGACCCGTGGGTCGGCAATCGCTGATATGCGGACCAACCAAGTCTTCGTGACCGATGTGCCCGGGCGGCTGGAGTCGGTGCGGGATTACATCCGCCGCGTGGACAGTCCGAAGCGCCAGGTCATGATCCAAGCCCGTTTGGTGGAAGCCCGGGAGGGCTTTGGCCGTGCGCTTGGCGTGCGGCTGGGGGGCGCCGATTTGCGCTCCATTCGCGGGGGGGACGCAGGCTACAGCATCGGTGGCGGCAACCGGGTGGCGATCGCAGGTTCGTACGATGCCATTACCGCGACGACCATGGAGTCGTCGGCCCCTCTGACCAGCCAAAACACGAATTTCGTCAACCTGCCGGCGCGCACCAGCATCAACAATACCGACATTCCCCGGATCGCGTTGTCGCTGTTCAGTCCCTCGGCCAACCGCTTTCTGAACCTCGAGCTTTCCGCGCTGGAATCGGACAACAATGGCCGCATCATTTCCAGCCCGAAGATCGTGACCAGTGATCTCAACAAGGCGGCCATCAAACAGGGTGACCAGCTGCGATTCCTGCAGCGCCGCACCAACGCCCAGGGCCAGACCGAAGATGTGATCGTGACGATCGATGCCAACCTGTTGTTGGAAGTCACGCCTCAGATCACGCCGTCGGGCAAGGTGTTGTTGGCCCTGAAAGCGACCAAGAACCAACTGACGGGCATCACCTCGGCCGGGCCCCAGCTGGCCGTGAAGGAAGTCGAGACCGAGGTGATGGTGGACAACGGTGGCACGGTGATGATTGGCGGTATTTTCGAGCAGGAAGAAACCAACAACGTGGACAAGGTCCCCGTATTGGGTGACGTACCGGTCTTGGGCAACCTGTTCAAGACTCGCAACAACACCAGCAGCAAGCGGGAGTTGCTGATTTTTGTGACCCCTGTGGTGCTTGATGAAGGCACGGTGGCTCAGTGAAGGTCCTCATCCTGGAACGGATTTTGGGAGATCGATGTGATCAAACGATGGATTGGATGGATCGCGGCGGCACTGGCCGACACGCTCGTGGCGTGCGGCGGGGGTGGCGGCTCGCCCGGCGCGAACCCAAACACCGGCGCGCTTTCGGTCGGCGGGGTGTCTGCGGTCACCGTGCTGCCGGGGGAGTCCAAACTGCTGCTCGTCACCGGTGGGGTACCGCCCTATCGCGCGGTGACCACCGAGGCTGCCGTCGCCGTGGCGGCCATGGAGGGCAATTCGCTGGTCGTCGGCGGTATCGCGCCGGGGGCGTCCACGAATGTGATCGTCACGGACTTTGCCGGCACGAGTAAAACGGTGTCCGTGACGGTGGGCACGAGTGTGCCCCTGTTCACGACGGCCCCTGCTGCGCTTACCATCGGGGTGGGACCCGCGCAGGCACGCACCTTCCGCGTCAGCGGTGGCGTCAAGCCCTACACCATTACGGGCAGCGCGCCATTGGTTGCGACGGTCACTCAGCTGGATGCTGAGCAATGGAGCATTCAAGGGGTGGCCATCGGTGAGATGACGGTTCGCATCCGCGACGCCGCCGGCACGGAGCTGGCGGTGGCGGTGGCGGTGGGTTCGCCCGAGTTGCGCATTTCGTCCGACAGTCTGACGCTGCCGATTGGTATCCCGGCGACCGTCGTACTGTCCGGGGGACAAAAACCGTATTCGATCGCGGGGGGTATTCCCGCAGCCATTCAAGTCCGTCGGCTGCCGGGATCGGACGGCGAGTTTGAGATTCTCGGGTTGCTGGCGACGGGGGGCGCCGATGTGGTGTTTGCCGACGCTGCCGGCAAAACAGTGAAAACGACCGTCACGATCAATACGGCCACGCCACAATTCCGGGTTTCGCCTTCGGCGGTGAGTTTGGGAGAGCAGTCGGGTTCGTCGGTGAAGTTCAGTTTCTTGACGGCGGCCAATGGTGTGCCGACGGTTCTCAGCAGTTTCCCTGGACTCGTGTCGGTGTCGGCGGTCACGGCGCCCGAATTCAATACCGATGGTTCGATCAAGACGCCCGGCTCCTTCGTGGGTACGGTATCGGGCACGACCTGTGTGGCGGCGGACACCCAGGTCACGCTGACGGTCATCGACAGCCATGGGTCGATCGGGACGGCGGTGGTGACGGTGGTGAATACCAATCCGGCCGCTTGTCCCTGATGGCTGGCCATGTCGTCCTCATCGGCCTGCCCGGCGCCGGCAAGACCACAGTCGGCCGGCAGCTGGCACGGCGGTTGCAGCTGCCATTCGTCGACTCCGACGCCGTGATCGAGGAGCGGCTTGGTTGCGGCATCCGCGAGTTTTTCGAGCGGGAGGGTGAGGAGCCGTTCCGCGACGTGGAGGAGGCGGTGCTGGAAGAGCTGACGCGCGGCGAGCCGTGCGTGCTGTCCACCGGCGGCGGGGCGGTGTTGCGGCCGTCCAACCGGCAGCGGCTGAGCGCGCGCGGGCGGGTGTTCTATTTGCGCTCCACGCCGGAGGATCTGATGCGGCGGCTGCGCCACGACCGCACGCGCCCGCTGCTGCAGGTGGCCGACCCGCTGCAGCGGCTGCGCGAGCTGCACGCGCTGCGCGATCCCCTGTACCGCGAAACGGCGCACGACGTCATCGAGACCGGACGCCCGTCGGTGGCCACGCTCGTCAACATGATCCTGATGCAGCTGGAGCTGGGCGCGCAGGCGGCCCGGGGGCCGACGGCCGGCTAAACTCCGGGCATGTCCACGCCCGCCGCTGCCGCCGTCGCCGAAGTCCCTGCGCCCACGCCTGCCGCCACCGTGCTGCACACGGTGACGATCGATCTTGGGCAGCGCAGCTACCCGATCGTCATCGGTAGCGGGCTGCTGGACGATGCGGCCACCTGGGCCGGCTTGCCGCGCGCGGCCAGCGCCGCCATCGTGACCAACACGGTAGTGGCGCCGCTGTACCTGGCGCGGCTGCGCGCGGCGCTGCTGCCGCACTATGCACGCGTGCTGAAGGTGGTGCTGCCCGATGGCGAGGCGCACAAGGACTGGCCGACGCTCAACCGCATTTTCGACGCGCTGCTGGTCGCCGGGGCGGACCGCAAGACGGTGTTGTTCGCGCTGGGCGGTGGCGTGGTGGGGGACATGACCGGCTTTGCCGCTGCCTGCTACATGCGCGGCGTGCCGTTCGTGCAGGTGCCCACCACCCTGCTGGCGCAGGTGGATTCTTCGGTGGGGGGCAAGACGGCGATCAACCATCCGCTCGGCAAGAACATGATCGGGGCGTTTTACCAGCCGGTGCGGGTGGTGTGCGATCTGGCGGCGCTCGCTACCCTGCCGCCGCGCGAGTACAGCGCGGGCCTGGCCGAGGTCATCAAGTACGGGCCGATCCATGACCCCGCGTTTCTGGACTGGATCGAGGCCAACATCGAGCGGTTGCGTGCGCGCGACCCGTCGGCGCTGGCGCACGCGGTGCGGCGCAGCTGCGAGATCAAGGCCGCCGTCGTCGGGCAGGACGAACGCGAGTCCGGCCTGCGCGCCATCCTCAACTTCGGCCACACCTTCGGCCACGCGATCGAGGCGGGCCTCGGCTTTGGTGCCTGGCTGCATGGCGAGGCGGTGGGTTGTGGCATGGTGATGGCGGCGGAGCTGTCGCGCCGGCTGGGGCTGGTGTCGCCGGCTTGGGTCGCGCGGCTGGAGCGGCTGGTGGCGGCTGCCGGCTTGCCGGTGCGCGCGCCGGTGTTGGGGCCCGACAACGCCGCGCGCTACCTGGAGCTGATGCGGGTGGACAAGAAGGCCGAGGGCGGGCAGATCCGCTTCGTCGTCGTCGACGAGGCCGGGCAGGCCTACGTGCGCCCGGCGCCGGATGCGCTGGTGGCCGAGGTGATCGCGGCGCGCTGCGCCGCCTGAGGCGGGCCGTGGAGGAGGGGAGGCGGCCGTGAGCCCTGCGCTGCCGTCGCTGACCGAAGAGGCCGTCGCCGCATCGACGCCGCCCGCATGGCCGGGCGGGATGCTGGCGCCGTGGGCGTGCGACCCGGCGCGCAGCCGAGGCCGCCGCCGCCCCGAACCGCCCGCGCCGACGCGCAACCCGTTCCAGCGCGACCGCGACCGGGTCATCCACTCCACCGCCTTTCGCCGTCTGGTCTACAAGACGCAGGTGTTCCTCAACCACGAGGGCGACCTGTTCCGCACGCGGCTGACGCACTCGCTGGAGGTGGCGCAGCTTGGCCGCAGCATCGCGCGCGCGTTGGGCGTGCACGAGGATTTGGTGGAGGCGATCGCGCTGGCGCACGACCTGGGGCACACGCCGTTTGGCCACGCCGGGCAGGACGCGCTCAACGCCTGCCTGCTCGCCGACGACGGCCCGTGGGCGGCCGAGCCACGCGGGCCGGACGAGCCGCACGGTGGCTTCGAGCACAACCTGCAGAGCCTGCGCGTGGTCGACGAGCTGGAGGAGCGCTACCCCGAGTTCGACGGCCTCAACCTCAGCTTCGAGACGCGCGAAGGCATCCTGAAGCACTGCGCACGCGCCAACGCCGAGTGGCTGGAGGCGCGCGAACCCGCAGGGGTGGGGGCGCGCTTCCTGCGCGGGGAGTCGCCATCGCTGGAGGCGCAGCTGGCCAACGTCGCCGACGAGATCGCCTACAACGCGCACGACATCGACGACGGCGTGCGCAGCGGGCTGTTGACGCTGGAGCAGCTGGAGCAGGTCGAGCTGTTCGACACCTTCCGCCGCGAGGCGCTGGCGCAGCATCCGCGCCTGACGGGTCGGCGATTGCTGTACGAGGCGATCCGCCGCATGCTCAGCGCGCAGGTGTACGACGTGATCGCCGCCACGCGCGCGGCGCTGAGCGCCGCCTGCGTGCAATCGGTGGACGACGTGCGCGCGCAGCCGCCGCTGCTGGGCTTTTCGCCGGCGATGCGCGAGGCGTCGGCGCGGCTCAAGCGCTTCCTGCTCGTCAACCTGTACCGCCACCCGCAGGTGATGGAGACCACGGCGCGCGCGCGCCAGGTGGTGGCGGACCTGTACCGCGCCTACTGCGCCGACCCCGCGCGGTTGCCCGCGCCACGGCGCCGCGCCGGGCTGTCGCTGCGGCGGCAGGTGGCCGACCACATCGCCGGCATGACCGACCGCTACGCGATCCGCGAGCACGAGCGGCTGACCGGCCAGCGGCTGTTCGTCTGACCGCCTATGCCCAGCGCGCAAACCGCCCCCCCCGACCGCCAGCCCGTGGCGGCGCAGGCGCGGCTGATCGTCGCGGTGGGCATTGCCAGCGCGCTGCATGTGGGCAAACTGCCCCCGGCGCTGCCCGTGCTGGCGCAGGAACTGGGGCTGACCCTGGTGCAGGGGGGCTTTTTGCTCTCCATGATCCAGTTGGCCGGCATGAGCATGGGGGCGCTGTTCGGGCAACTGGCCGACCGGCTGGGGCCGCGGCGCGTCATGATGGCTGGGCTGCTGTTGCTGGCCGCGGGCAGCGCGCTGGGGGCGCTGGTGCCGGCGGCGCACCTGTTGCTGTGGACGCGCGGCATCGAGGGCTTCGGGTTCTTGATGGCCGTCTTGCCGGCGCCGGGCCTGCTGCGCCGGGCGGTGACCGAGCCGGCCGTTCTCAACCGCGCCTTGGGTTGGTGGGGGGCGTATATGCCGATCGGGGCGGCGACGGGGCTGCTGCTGGCCCCCGCCTTGCATGCCGCCGTCGGTTGGCGTACGGCGTGGGGCTTGCTGGCGGGCTTGGCGGTGTTGTGCGCGGTGGCCGTGCGCGCGCGATTAGCCCCGGACGCCCCGGACGGGCCGGCCGCCGTTGCGGGAGGGGCGTGGGGCGCGGCATGGCAGGGCCTGCGCTCGACGCTGTCGGCGTCTGGGCCGTGGTTGGTCGCCGCGGCGTTTTTGATGTACTCCGGGCAATGGCTGGCGGTGGTCGGGTTTTTGCCCACCCTCTACACCGAGGCCGGTTGGTCGCCCGCCCGGGTGGGCTGGGCCAGTGCGCTGGCCGCGGGCATCAACCTCACGGGCAACATTGCAGCCGGCCGAGTGCTCGCGCGAGGCGTGGCCCCGCGCACCCTGCTGTGGACCGGCTATGCCGCCATGGGCTTGGGGGCGGTGGGCACCTTTACGGCGGGGGC
>NZ_DAISXZ010000079.1:0-10401 GCF_036825565.1 Tepidimonas sp.
TTCAGCGACTACAGCCGCAACGCCATCCGCATGGCCGCGCTGATGAAGCAGCGCGTCATCCACGTCTTCACGCACGACTCCATCGGCCTGGGCGAGGACGGCCCCACCCACCAGCCGGTGGAGCATGCGGCTAGCCTGCGCCTGATCCCCAATCTGGATGTCTGGCGTCCGGCGGACACGGCCGAGACGGCCGTTGCCTGGGGCGTGGCGCTGCAGCAGCGCGAGCGGCCCACGGCGCTGCTGCTCAGCCGCCAGAACTTGCCGTATGCGGCCAAGCCGACGTCCGCGCTGGCCCCCAATGCGTCGGGGCTGGATGCGATCGCCCGCGGCGGATACATCCTGGCCGAGCCCGTGGCGGTCGGCTTCAAGCCCACCAAGAAGGCCAAGGCCGTCATCCTGGCCACGGGTTCCGAGGTGGCGCTTGCGCTGCAGGCGCAGCGGCTGCTCGCGGCCGAGGGCATCCCGGTGCGCGTGGTATCGCTGCCCAGCACGACCGTGTTCGACCGGCAGCCGCTGGACTATCGTCTGGCCGTGCTGCCGCCCAAGCTGCAGCGCATCGCCGTCGAGGCGGGGTGCAGCGACTTCTGGTGGAAATACGGCTGCGCCGCCGTGGTTGGCCTGGACCGGTTTGGCGAGTCGGCGCCGGCGGGCCAGTTGTTCGACCTGTTCGGCTTCACCGCCGACAACGTGGCCGCGACCGTGTGTGCCGTGCTCGGGCGTTCGTGACCCGCACTTTCATCCGATCTCATCCACTCAGAGACCACACCATGACCATCCGCGTTGGCATCAACGGTTTTGGCCGCATTGGGCGCCTGTCGCTGCGCGCGGCGCTGCAAGGGGGCTTTGACGACATCGAAGTCGTCGGCATCAACGACCCCAAGGGCGCCGACTACCTGGCCTACATGCTGCAGTACGACAGTGTGCACGGGCGCTTTCGCGGCAGCGTCGCGCACGGCGGCGACGCGCTCATCGTCAACGGCCGGCGTATTGCGCTGAGCCACGAGCGCGACAACCCCCGACTGCGCTGGGGTGACATGGGCGTGGACGTGGTGCTGGAGTGCACCGGCCAGTTTCTGACCACCGAGCGCTGCCAGGTGCACCTCGATGCCGGCGCCAAGAAAGTCGTCATCTCCGCCCCCAGCAAAGACGACACCCCCATGTTCGTCTACGGCGTCAACCATGGCAGCTACGCGGGCGAGGCCGTCATCAGCAACGCCTCGTGCACCACCAACTGCCTGGCGCCCGTGGCCAAAGTGCTGCACGATCGCTGGGGCCTCAAGCGCGGACTCATGACCACCGTGCACGCCGCCACCGCCAGCCAAAAGACCGTGGACGGCTCCTCGCGCAAGGACTGGCGCGGTGGGCGCGGCATCCTGGAAAACATCATCCCCAGCAGCACCGGTGCGGCCAAGGCCGTGGGCAAAGTCATCCCGGCGCTCAACAAAAAGCTCACCGGCATGTCGCTGCGCGTGCCCACCAGCGACGTCTCGGTGGTGGACCTCACCTGCGAGCTGGAGCGTCCGGCCAGCTACGCCGAGATTTGTGCCGAGATGCGCGCCATGAGCCAGCGGCCGGTGGCCGAAGGCGGCATGGCGGGCGTGCTGGGCTACACCGAAGACATGGTGGTGTCCACCGACTTTCGGGGCGAGAGCTGCATCAGCGTCTTCGATGCCAAAGCGGGCATGGCGCTGGACGACACGTTCGTGAAGGTGGTGGCCTGGTACGACAACGAATGGGGCTACGCCGCCAAGTGCCTGGAGATGGCGCGCATCGTCGCGCGCGCTTGAGTCGGCGGCATTCCCGCTGGCCGCTAGCGCGCCGTCAGGGGCAGGCCTGCAGGCCCCGCCCCGCTGCGCCGAGCGCAGCCTGCAGGCGGCCGTGCTCGGACTCGGTCAGGTCGGGCCAGCGCAGGGTGATCGTGCGGGTCTCAGACCGCTCCTGCACCACGCGGGCGTCGCGCACGCCCTGGCGCTGCGCGTCCTGCAGCGCTTTGCGCGCGGCTTCCTCGCTCGAATAGGTGCCCAACGCCAGACCTGGGGCCAGGGCGGGCACGTTCACCTCGCGTTGGTCGATGCCGGCCTGACGCAATTCGGCCCGGCGCCGCTGCAGCGCGTCGGCGTTCGGGAATTTGCCCAGATAGACGATCCAGCGTTCCGGCAGGATGGTCGCGGTTTCGGTGCTGCGCCCGCGCAGCCCGGTCTCGGTATCGGCGCTGCGCCGCGCGGCATCGGCTTGTGCCGGCATCAGCGCCGCCAGTTGCCAGCAGCGACGCGGTTCCACCGGCGCGGGTGGTTCGGGCCGCTCGGGACGTGTTCCGGGGGCGGTGTTGCCGGTGATGTCCGCCACCAGCGCGGCGTCGGCGGCCGGGGGATCCGCCAGGGCGGCTAGATTGGCTGGTGCGCTGCCAGGGGTGTTGAGCAGGCGCAGCCGCTCCGGCACCACCTGCTGCGCCAGACGCTGCGGCTCGCGTGCGGTGTCGGTTGTGCCGGAGCCACCCGCCGAGCCGAGCCAGCCACTCTGCCAAGCCCATAGGGCGCCGTTGGCCACCAGCAGCAGAACGACGAGTGCCCTCAGCATGGCCGCACGCTCACTTCACCCTGCTGCACCCGCTGCAGTCCGGTGGCGGTGCGCAGTCGCAGGGCGCCATCGGGGTCCACGCCCTCGGCCGTGCCTTCGGTACCGTCGCTCAGGCGCACCGCTTGGCCGCGCAGCGCATCCCGCGCGGCGTAGCGCCCGGTCAGCGGTCCAAACCCCTCGCGCTCGAACGCCCGCGCGGCCTGCAGCACGGCCGCCCCCAGCGCGGTCAGCGCATGCCCCAAATCCCACGGTGTTCGTCCCTGTGCTTGTGCGATCACATCCAGCCCCACCGGGGGCAGAGCATGGGGCGGGGCGTCGGGGGGCAGCGTCGGGGTGGCCAGGTTGACCCCGACGCCGATGACGCAGTGGCGCCCGGGCTCGGTCGCCGTGGCGTTGGCCGTCTCGATCAGAATGCCGCCGAGCTTGCGGCCGTCCCAGCACAGGTCGTTGGGCCATTTCAGTCGCACCACGGGATCCAGCGCCTCGGCCACGGCCAGCCCCATCGCGAGCGACAGGCCCGACCAGTCAGACGGGGTCAGCCGCACACCGACCGAAAAGGCCAGCGACGCGCCGGGCACCGTCACCCAGCTGCGCCCCAGGCGCCCACGGCCGGCGGTTTGCTCCAGGGCGGCCAGCACGACGGGGCCGATATGGCTGGCGCGCGCACGACGCATTAGCTCGGCGTTGGTGGAGTCGATGGTCGGCACCACCTCCACCGACAGGCCCGGCCACGCCGGGCTGGCGGCCTGCCACAGGGCCTCGGCGCCGGCGTGCAAGCGGGCCAACGCAGCGGTCGTCGCGGGGGCGGGGGCGAGCGGGGCGGGAGCGGACATCGGGCGGTGCCGCAGCGGCGGACAGACGAAGACGGCGTGAAAGTTTGCTAAGGTAACTGCATGGGTGCGCATGCGTGCGCGCGCGCGAGGGAGGGCGATTCGACCCGTCCGCGATGCGCCACACCGCACCCGGAGCATTTTAGAGATGAATACCGCTGGTTCTGCCCAAGCCCCGGGGGGCCTCAAGACCCTGGTCATCGCCGAGAAGCCGTCCGTCGCGCTCGACATCGTGCGCGCGCTCACGCCCGTCTCCGGCAAGTTCGAGAAGCACGACGACTACCACGAGAACGACCACTACATCGTCACTTCCGCCGTCGGCCACCTGGTCGAGATCGCCGCCCCGGAGGCCTACGACGTCAAGCGTGGCAAGTGGAGTTTTGCCCACCTGCCGGTGATTCCGCCGCACTTCGAGCTCAAGCCCATCGACAAGACCAAGTCGCGGCTCAACGCCGTGGTCAAGCTGGCCCGCCGCAAGGACGTGGGCGCCCTGGTCAACGCCTGCGATGCGGGGCGCGAGGGGGAGTTGATCTTTCGCCTGATCGAGCAGTATGCGGGTGGTACCGACAAAGCCGGCCACCCCAAGCCCCTGGGCAAGCCCGTGCGGCGGCTTTGGCTGCAGTCGATGACGCCGCAGGCGATCCGCGAGGGCTTCGAGCAGTTGCGCAGCGACGAGCAAATGCGCCCGCTCGCCGACGCTGCGCGCAGCCGCTCCGAAGCCGACTGGCTGGTGGGCATCAATGGCACGCGCGCCATGACGGCATTCAACTCGCGCGATGGGGGCTTTTTCCTGACCACGGTGGGCCGGGTGCAGACGCCAACGCTGGCCATCGTGGTGGAGCGCGAGGAGCAGATTCGCGCCTTCCGCGCTCGCGACTACTGGGAGGTGCACGCCACCTTTGCGGCGCAGGCCGGCACCTACCCCGGGCGCTGGTTCGACCCCGCGTTTCGCAAACCCCAGGGCGATGCCGCCGACCCCGAGCGCAAGCCCGAGCGGCTGTGGACCGAGGCCGAGGCGCAGGCCATCGCGCAGGCCGTGCGCGGCCAGCCCGCGCAGGTCAGCGAGGAATCCAAGCCCACCACGCAGGCCAGCGGCCTGCTGTACGACCTGACCAGCCTGCAGCGCGAGGCCAACGGGCGCTTTGGTTTTTCGGCCAAGACCACGCTGGCCCTGGCGCAAAGCCTGTACGAAAAGCACAAGGCCCTGACCTACCCCCGGACCGACTCGCGCGCGCTGCCCGAGGACTACTTGGGCACGGTCCGCCACACGCTGGAGGCCCTGGCCGGCAGCCCCCTGGCGCACCTGGCCCCGCATGCGCGGGTGGCGCTCGAGCAGGGCTATGTGCGGCCCACCAAGCGCGTGTTCGACAACGCCAAGGTCAGCGACCACTTTGCCATCATCCCTACCCCGCAGACGCCGCACGGGCTGAGCGAGGCCGAGCAAAAGCTCTATGACTTGGTGGTGCGCCGCTTCATCGCGGTGTTTTATCCCGCGGCCGAGTTTCTGGTCACCACCCGCATCACCCGGGTGCCAGTCGAGGGGGCCACCCACCACTTCAAGACGGAGGGCAAGGTGCTCGTCAAGCCCGGCTGGATGGCCGTCTACGGCAAAGAAGCCGCCGAGGATGTGGAGGGCGCGCGCGCCGGCGACAAAGGCCAGAGCCTGGTGCCCGTGCAGCCGGGTGAGTCGGTGCGCACCGAGGCCGCCCGCGCGGACGCCAAGCAGACCCGCCCGCCCGCGCGCTACACCGAAGCCACGCTGCTCGCTGCGATGGAAGGCGCGGGCAAGATGGTGGACGACGAGGAATTGCGCAGCGCCATGGCCGACAAGGGGCTGGGCACCCCCGCCACGCGCGCGGCCATCATAGAAGGGCTGATCGCCGAAAAATACCTGCTGCGCGACGGCCGCGAGCTGATCCCAACCGCCAAAGCCTTCCAGCTCATGACCCTGCTGCGCGGCCTGGGCGTGGAAGAGCTGTCGCGCCCCGAGCTGACCGGCGAGTGGGAGCACAAGCTGTCGCTGATGGAGCGCGGGCAGCTCAGCCGCGAGGCTTTCATGCGCGAGATCGCTTCCATGACCGAGCGCATCGTGCGCAAGGCCAAAGAGTACGACCGCGACACGGTGCCCGGCGACTACGCCACCCTCACCGCCCCGTGCCCGCAATGCGGCGGCGTGGTCAAGGAAAACTACCGCCGCTACGCCTGCACCGGCCCCGACGGCGCGGAGGCGGGCTGTGGTTTTTCCCTGCCCAAGTCGCCCGGTGGCCGCGTGTTCGAGCTGGACGAGGTGGAAACCCTGCTGCGCACGCACCGCATCGGCCCGCTGGAGGGCTTTCGCTCCAAGGCGGGCTGGCCATTCAGCGCCGAGCTGACCGTTGCGCCGGACCCCAGTGGGCAGTGGAAGCTGGAGTTCGATTTTGGCGACGACGACACAACCGAGGATGCCACCCTGGCCGATCTGAGCGGCCGCGAACCCCTGGGGCCCTGCCCCAAGTGCGGGGTGCCCGTGGTCGAGTACGGCAGCCACTATGTCTGCAGCCGCGCCGTCCCCACCACCGAGCAGCCCACGCCGTCCTGCGACTTCAAGAGCGCGACCACCATCCTGCAGCAGCCGATCGCGCCCGAGCAAATGGCCAAGCTGCTGGCCACCGGCAAAACCGACTGGCTGGAGGGCTTCGTCTCCAACCGCACCCGGCGCCCGTTCAAGGCCGCGCTGGTGTGGGATGCCGAGGCCGGTCGGGTCAACTTCACCTTCGAGCCGCGCGAGGGCGGGCGCGCTCCCGCCCGCCGAGGTGGAGCGCGCACCGCATCCCGCGCCACCGCTACCCGACGCGCCACACCCAAACGCTGATGTCCACCCGCGAGGAGACCCCCATGAGCCTGAAGCTGTACTACGCCCCCGGTGCCTGCTCGTTCGTGCCCCATGCCGCGCTCGAGCTGGCCGGAGCCGATTTCGAGCCGGTGCTCGTCAAACTGCACAAAGGCGAGCACCAAACGCCGGAGTTTCGTACCCTCAACCCGCGCGGGCAGGTGCCGGTGCTGGTCGACGGGGATACGCCGGTGACGCAGATCGTCGCCATCTGCCTGCATCTGGATGCGCGCTTTCCGCAAGCGGGCCTGCTGCCGGCGCAGGGCATGGCGCGCACCAGGGCGCTGGAGACGTTGCTGTGGATGAACAACACGGTGCACCCCACGTTCACCCATGTGTTTATGCCCGCCAAGTTTGCCGACGAGGCCGAGGCGCAGGCGGCCGTCAAGGCCCGCGCACTGGGGCAATACCGCCAGCTCCTGGGTGAGCTGGAGGCGCTGGTGGCCGCCAAGCCCGGCCCGTGGCTGGGCGGCGCGCAGCCCGGCGTGGTCGACGCCTACGCTCTGACGCTGCTGCGCTGGGGGGGCTTTGCCGGCATCGACCCGACCACGTTGCCGCAGACCTGGGCGCTGTCCCAGGCCTTTGCGGCCCTGCCGGCGGTGGCGCGTGTCATCGAGCGTGAGCGCTTGCAGCTCAACGTCTACCGCCCCACGGCGGCCTGAAATCGCACCGACACCCGCAGGCCGCGCGCCTGCGGGCGCTGCGGGTCGGCGTCCTCCATCTCCAGCACCGCGCCGTGCTGCTGGACGATTTCGTGCACGATCGCTAGGCCCAGCCCGGAGCCGTCCACATTGGTCCCCAGTGCGCGGTAGAACGGGGCCAGCACGCGCTCGCGCTCGTCCGCCGGGATGCCTGGGCCGCTGTCCTCCACCTGCAGCACCTGCACCCCGCTGAACGGATCGGTCAGCACGCGCACCGTCACCACGCCTGCGCGCGGTGTGTAGCGCAGGGCGTTGTCGGCCAGGTTGCGCACCAGCTCCGCCAGCAGGGTGGGGTTGCCCAGCAGGCGGATGGGGGGCGAGGCGGGCGGGCGGTCCATCGGCCGGGTCTCGAAGCCCAGGTCGATCGCCTTGTCCAGCGCCAGCGGCACCAGCTCCTCGACCACCTCGCGCGCCACCGCCACCAGATCGACCGGCTCGAGCGGCAAGGCTCGGCCGGCGGCCTCGGCCCGCGCCAGGGCCAACAACTGGTTGACCGTGTGCGTCGCGCGCACGCTGGAGGTGGCGATCTGGCGCAGCGACCGCTCGACCTCCTCCCCCACGCTCGGGGGAAGCTGCTTTTGCGCCATCTCGGCCTGCATGCGCAGCCCGGCCAGCGGGGTTTTGAGCTGGTGCGCCGCGTCGGCCAGAAAGCGCTTCTGGTTGGACAGCGTCGCCTTGAGGCGCTGCAGCAGATCGTTGATCGACGACACGAGCGGGGCAACCTCCTGGGGTACATGCTCGTCGTCGATGGGGCTGAGGTCGTCCGGGCGGCGGGCGCGGATGCGCTGCTCCAGCTCGGACAGCGGCCGGATGCCATGCACCAGCGCCAGCCAGACCAGCAGCACGGCCAGCGGCAGAATGATGAACTGCGGCACCATCACGCCCTTGATAATCTCGGTGGCGAGTTTGGAGCGCTTGCCACGCGTCTCGGCCACCTGCATCAGCACGATGTGATCGCGCGCCGGGCCGCGCGCCAGCCAGGTGTAGGCGATGCGCACATCCTCGTCGCGGATGACGCCGTCGCGCAGCCGAATGTCGCCCGGGCGGGGCGTGCGGGCATCGGGCGGCGCGGGGAATTCCGGATCGCCGCTGACCAGCCGGCCGTCGCGGTCCAGCACCTGGTAGAACACCAGATCGGTGTCGTCCGCCCGCAGCAGGTCGCGTGCCTGCGGGGTCAGCGCAAAGAGCGCCCGCCCCTCGTCCACGGTGACGAACTGCGTGAGCGCCTGCAGGTTGAACTCCAGCGCGCGGTCATAAGGACGGTCGGCGATGCCCTGCGCCACGAACCAGGTCAGGCCCAGCGACAGCGGCCACAGCAGCAGCAGGGGCGTGAGCATCCAGTCCAGGATCTCGCCAAACAGGCTGTGCTGCTCGCGCTGGAACAGCCCGCGCCAGCCGCGCCGCCCGTCAGCCGGGGATTTTTTCAAGGCAGTACCCCAGCCCGCGCACGGTGGCGATGCGGATCGGGCCGCGCTCGATTTTTTTGCGCAGGCGGTGGATGTACACCTCGATGGCGTTGTTGCTGACCTCGTCGCCCCACTCGCACAGGCGCTCGACGAGCTGTTCTTTGCTGACTAGCCGCCCCGCGCGCTGCAGCAGCACCTCCAGCAGCCCCAGCTCGCGCGCGGACAGCTCGATCATCTTGCCGTCGATGGAGGCCACGCGGCCGGCCTGGTCGTAGACCAGCGGACCGTGCTGGATGACGCTGGAGACCGCCCCGTTGCCACGCCGCACGAGCGCACGCACGCGCGCCTCCAGCTCGGCCAACGCAAACGGCTTGGCCATGTAGTCGTCGGCCCCCAGGTCGAGGCCGCGCACCCGGTCGTCCACACTGTCCGCCGCGGTCAGAATCAGCACCGGCAGTTTGGCCCCGCGGGCGCGCAGGCGTTTGAGCACCTCCAGCCCGCTCAGCTTGGGCAGCCCCAAGTCCAAGATCAGCAGATCGAAGCCGTCGTGCATCAGCAGTGCCGCATCGGCTTCGTCACCGCTGGCGACGCGATCGACGGCGGCGCCCGCGGCGCGCAGCGTGCGCAGCAGTCCGTCGGCCAGAACCTGGTCGTCTTCGGCGATGAGGATGCGCATGGCGTGTCTCCGTCCGGGGCTGCCATTAGAGCGTCCGCTCCCGGTGCGCGACATTGTAGGGGCCGGCCCGTGCGGCGCCATCCCCTTCGGCATAGGCCTCCAGCCCCAGTGCGACGACGGCGGCAACCGCATCGCCGACGGCGGCGCGGAACTCCTGCTCGGCCTGCTCCACGGCGCGGCGAAAGGCCTGCAGCCAGTCCAGGCCCGTGGGGGTGAAGACGATGCGGCGCGCACGCGCGTCGTGCGGATCGCGCTCGCGCCGCACCAGCCCCCAGGCCACGCACTGATCGACCAGATCGCCCATGGCCTGCTTGCTCATGCCGGCGCTGTGGGCCAGTTCGGTGAGGCGGGCGCCCCCGAGCGGCAGATGGCGCGTGATGTGGACGATGGCCGCCCCCACCTGGGCGTGCGCGGCCAGGTTCGACAGCGCCAGGGGCGCGTGCGGCGAATGCGCCATGAGCCACAGCACCCGCTCATCGAAGCGGCGCAACGCATGGCCCATCAGGCGCCCCAGGTGGGTGACGCGCCAGCGTTCCTCGGGGCCGAAAGAGGGCATCGGCGACATGGGTAAATGGTAAGTCAAACTGACCAAAAAACAACAAAAAACCGATCAACACCCGTTTACACTGCCATCCAAGCACCGACCGTACAGCCCCAGCAGCGCCGCGGGACAGGGAGGGCGGTGTGGTCCAAGTCTTTGCCCATTCAGGAGAAAACCCATGAACGCCATGACCCGCACCCCCGACCCCGAAAAAGCCAAGGCTCTGCAGGCCGCGCTGGCGCAGATCGAAAAGCAGTTCGGCAAAGGCACCATCATGCGCCTGGCCGAGGGCGAAAAGGTCGAGGACATCCAGGTCGTCTCCACCGGCTCGCTCGGGCTGGATCTGGCGCTGGGCGTCGGCGGCTTGCCGCGCGGCCGCGTGATCGAGATCTACGGCCCCGAGTCGTCGGGCAAGACGACGCTGACGCTGCAGGTCATCGCCCAGATGCAAAAGCAAGGCGGCATCTGCGCCTTCGTCGACGCCGAGCACGCGCTGGACGTGCAGTACGCGCAAAAGCTGGGCGTGGATCTGTCCAACCTGCTGATCAGCCAGCCCGACACCGGCGAGCAGGCGCTGGAGATCGTCGACAGCCTGGTGCGCTCTGGCGCGGTCGATTTGATCGTGGTCGACTCGGTGGCGGCCCTTACCCCCAAGGCCGAAATCGAAGGCGACATGGGCGACAGCCTGCCCGGCCTGCAGGCGCGCCTGATGAGTCAGGCGCTGCGCAAGCTGACTGCCACGATCAAGAAGACCAACTGCATGGTCATCTTCATCAACCAGATCCGCATGAAGATCGGCGT
>NZ_DAISXZ010000080.1:0-10081 GCF_036825565.1 Tepidimonas sp.
TCGTCATACGGGGCGGTTTCGGGGCCATTGTAGAATCTAGCGGTCCTTCCGATGCGCCCGGGCCGGCCCTGGCCCATACTTCCACGCGCCCACACAGCGACCACACCATGAAACCCATCGTCACGCTCATTGGTGCCGCCCTCGCCGCCACCCTGTCCTGGTCCGCCCAAGCACAGACCGCTCAGCCCGACCTCAAGCGCGGCGCGACGCTGTTTGGGCAGGTGTGCGTGGCCTGCCACGCGGCGGATGGCAACTCGACGACCGCGGCCAACCCCAAGCTGGCGCAGCAGCACCCGGAGTACCTGATCAAGCAGCTGCGCGAGTACAAGTCGGGCAAGCGGGCCAATGCGGTGATGGTGGGCTTTGCCAGCCAGTTGTCCGATGACGACATGCGCGACATCGCCTACTGGCTGGCCAGCCAGAAGGGCGCGACCGGGTTTTCCACCAGCGCCGAGCTGGTGCGCCTGGGCGAGCGCATCTACCGCGGGGGCATCACCGATCGCCGCATTCCGGCCTGTGCCGGCTGCCACGGCCCCAGCGGCAGCGGTATCCCGGCCGAGTATCCGCGCCTGAGCGGCCAGCATGCCGAGTACACGGCCACGCAGCTCAAGGCGTTCCGCTCCAACGAGCGCGCCAACAACAAGCAGATGCACGAGATCGCGCGCTACTTGACGGACAACGAAATCAAGGCCCTGGCCGATTACATTGCCGGTTTGCGTTGATCCGCGGGCCGACCGTGGCCGCGTCCCGTCTAAAGGCCCCGTCCGCTGCCGGAGAATATCAGCGTTCGATAATATTCGAACTGGCAGCCGGCCCCCGCGTGGAACCTTCCGCGTGACTCCAACTCTCAGTCGAGGCAGGCCCCCACTCGGCCTGCCTTTTTTGTACCCCGTGTCCGCATGAGTGCTTCCACTGCCGGTATCGAGCTGCGACTCCAGTCCCGCCGCGTCGCGTCGGCGGTCGAGCTGCTGTCGTCGATGCGTTTTGCCATCGCGCTGCTGACGGTCATCAGCATCGCGTCGGTCGTGGGCACCGTGCTCAAGCAGCACGAGCCGATCAACAACTACGTCAACCAGTTCGGGCCGTTTTGGTCCGAGGTGTTCGGGGTGCTGAACCTGTACTCCGTCTACAGCGCCTGGTGGTTTTTGCTGATCCTGGCGTTTTTGGTGGTGAGCACGACGCTGTGCATCGTGCGCAACACGCCCAAGATCCTGACCGACCTGCGCCAGTACAAGGAGCATGTGCGCGAGCAAAGCCTGCAGGCCTTTCACCACAAGGCCGAGACGACCTTGGCCGAGGTCCCGCGCGCGGCCGCCGAGCGCATCGGCCAGGGGCTGCTGGCGCGCGGCTGGAAGGTGCGCCTGCAGTCGCGCGAAACCCCCAGCGGCACCGGCTGGATGTTGGCCGCCAAGGCGGGGGCGGCCAACAAGATCGGTTACCTGGCGGCGCACGCGGCCATCGTCATCATTTGCATCGGCGGCCTTTTCGACGGGGATTTGATGGTGCGGGCGCAGCTCTGGTTTGGCGGCAAGGAGGCGTTCCAGGGCGGCGGGCTGATCGCCGACGTGCCCGCGAAGCACCGCCTGAGCGACGCCAACCCGACCTTCCGCGGCAACCTGCTGGTCACCGAGGGTACGCGCGCCGGCGTCGCGGTGCTGCCCCAGCCCGAGGGCGTGATCCTGCAGGAGCTGCCGTTCGACGTGGAGCTGAAAAAGTTCATCGTCGAGTACTACGACACCGGCATGCCGCGGCTGTTTGCCAGCGAGATCGTCATCCACGACCACTACACGGGCGAGGCGCGTCCGGCGCGGGTGGAGGTCAACCACCCGGTGGAGCATCGGGGCATCCAGATCTACCAGTCCAGCTTCGACGATGGGGGTTCGCTGGTCAAACTGCGCGCGGTGCCCATGGGGGCGAGCGTCAAGCCGTTCGAGGTGCAGGGCCGCATCGGCGAAGCGACCGCGCTGACCAATGGCGACGAGCGGCTGCGGTTGGAGTTCACGGGCCTGCGCGTCATCAACGTCGAGAACTTTGGCGACACGGCCGCCGCTGGCGTGGATGTGCGCAAGGTCGATCTGCGCCAGGCGATCGAGTCGCGTCTGGGCTCTGGCCACAAGACGGCGACGGAGCGCGTGCTGCGCAACGTCGGCCCCAGCATCACCTACAAGCTGCGCGACGAAGCGGGCCAGGCGCGCGAGTTCCACAACTACAAGCTGCCGATCGACCTGGACGGCCAGCGGGTGATTCTGCTGGGCGTGCGCGATACGCCCCAGGAGCCGTTCCGCTATCTGCGCGTGCCGGTGGACGAAAACGATCGCCTGGACGGCTTTGCGCGGCTGCGCGCGGCGCTGGCCGATCCGGCGATGCGGCAGATGGCGGTGCGGCGTTATGTGGCGGCGGCCGCGCCCGACCAGCCGCCCGCCGTGGTGCAGGCGCTCACCGGGTCGGCCCAGCGCTCGATCGACCTGTTCGCCGGTGAGGACCCGGAGATCGAGCGCCTGCCCCACAACGGCGTGCCCCGTCTGGGGGGGTTGCAGGCGCTGTCGGCGTTCATGGAGGTCAATGTCCCCGAGGCCGAGCGCGAGCGCGCCGGCGAGGTCCTGCTGCGCATCCTGAACGGCACGTTGTTCGAGCTGTACCAGCTCAGCCGCCAGCACGCCGGCCTGCCGCCGGCGCAGCTTGGCGACGCCACCGCGGCCTTCATGACGCAGGCGGTGCTGAGCCTGTCCGACGCCTTTTTCTACCCCGCGCCGCTGACCTTCCAGCTCGAGGACTTTGAGCATGTGCAAGCCAGCGTGTTCCAGGTCGCGCGCGCGCCGGGTAAGACCATTGTGTACTTGGGGTGTCTGTTGCTGATCATTGGGGTTTTTGCCATGCTCTATGTGCGCGAACGGCGCCTGTGGGTGTGGCTGGCCCCGGCTGGTGACGGCGCCCGCGCGACCATGGCGCTGTCGAGCAACCGCAAGCTGCTCGATAATGACCGCGAGTTCGACGGCCTGCGTGGCCTGCTGTATCCCCCCGCGTCCAAGGGTTCGACATGACGTCCGCTTCCCAAACCATCGACCTCAAGCTCGACAAGCACAGCGCGTCGGACAGCGGCGCGCGCGGCTGGCTGGCCCGCCGCACGGTGTGGGACTGGCTGTATGCGCTGCTGGCCGTGGCCGGTGCCGCGGTGGCGCTGTGGCAGTGGGGCCACGCGATGGATGGCTACGAAAAGGCCATTCTGGTCGGCGCGGTGCCCAGCCTGGTGGCGCTGGCGTGGTTTTGGCGCCCGGTGCAGCCATTGACCGTGGTGGTGGCGGCGCTGGCGCTGCTGGCCATCGGGCTGTACCAGGCAGATGGCCGTGCCGATTTGGCGCGCGCCGATCAGGTGTTCCTGCTGAAGTATTTCCTCTCCAGCCAGTCGGCCATCCTTTGGATGTGCGTGCTGTTTTTTATGAGCACGGTGTTCTACTGGATCGGGCTGCTGGCGCCGCGCGGGGGCGAGACAGCCGAGCGGCTTGGCTCGCGCATCGCCTGGGTGGCGGTGACGCTGGCGCTGGTCGGCACGATGGTACGCTGGTACGAGAGCCACCAGATCGGCCCGGGCATCGGCCACATCCCGGTCAGCAACCTGTACGAGGTGTTCGTGCTGTTTGCCTGGCTGACGGCGGCGTACCACCTGTACTACGAGGATCGCTACCAGACGCGGCGCATGGGGGCGTTTGCGATGCTGATCGTGAGTGCCGCGGTGGGCTTTTTGCTGTGGTACACGGTGGTGCGCGAGGCGCACCAAATCCAGCCGCTGGTGCCGGCGCTGCAGAGCTGGTGGATGAAGCTGCACGTGCCGGCCAACTTCATCGGCTATGGCACGTTCGCAATTGCGGCGATGCTGGCGTTTGCCTACTTGATCAAGCAGAGCGCCGGCGAGACGCGCTGGTGGAAACTGGCCCCGCTGTGGCTGCTGGGCATCGTGTTGTGCTTCGAGCCGCTGGTGTTCCGCCGCGGGGCCGCCGAGCAAGGGGCCGGCTACTGGTTCATCTACTTCGGCGTCTCGGCGCTGATCGTCGGCGGGATTCTGGCCGCGCGGCGGCGCATCGCCGAGCGGCTGCCGAGCCTGCAGGTGCTCGACGACGTGATGTACAAGGCCATCGCGGTGGGCTTTGCCTTCTTCACCATCGCCACCGTGCTGGGCGCGCTGTGGGCCGCCGAGGCCTGGGGCGGCTACTGGAGCTGGGACCCGAAGGAGACCTGGGCGCTGATCGTGTGGCTGAACTACGCGGCGTGGCTGCACATGCGCCTGATGAAGGGGCTGCGCGGCACGGTGGCGGCGTGGTGGGCGCTGGTGGGGCTGGGCATCACGACGTTTGCCTTCCTGGGCGTCAACATGTTCCTGAGCGGTTTGCACAGCTACGGCGCGCTCTGATCCGGCAGGGGTGGCCCCGATGCAGCCGCGGCCCAGCGAGATCACGCCACGGGCGGTCGTCGAAAACCGGCGCGCATGGCTGCAGCGCGCGGGCTGGATGGCGGCAGGGACAGTCGGGGCGGCGCTTGCGCCGGCCGCTGGTGCGACCGCGTCCGCCCCGGGCAGTCGGCCCGGGCAACGTCCGCCTTTGGCCGCCCGGCCCAGCACCGTCGCCGGTGCCCACACGCCCGAGGCGCCCACGCCCTACGAACTCATCACCGGCTACAACAACTTCTACGAGTTTGGCACCGACAAGGAAGCCCCCGCCCGCCTGGCGCACCGCATGCGGCTGCGGCCATGGACGGTGCAGGTGGAAGGGCAGGTGGCGCGGCCGCTCACGCTGGATCTGGACGACCTGCTGAAGCTGGCGCCGATGGAGGAGCATCTCTACCGTCTGCGCTGCGTGGAAGGCTGGTCGATGGTGATCCCGTGGGTCGGCTATGCGCTGTCGGCGCTGATCGAGCACGCGCGGCCGCTGGGCAGCGCCAAGTTCGTCGAGTTCCACTCCGTGGCCGACCGCGAGACGATGCCCGGCCTGCGCTCCAGCGTGCTGCTCTGGCCTTACGTCGAGGGGCTGCGGATGGACGAGGCGCGCCATCCGCTGACGCTGCTGGCCTTCGGCCTGTACGGCGAGCTGCTGCCGCCGCAGAACGGCGCGCCGTTGCGACTGGTGGTGCCGTGGAAGTACGGCTTCAAGAGCGCCAAGTCCATCGTGCGCATCCGCTTCGTCGAGCGCCAGCCGGCCACCGCCTGGAACGTGGCGGCGCCGCACGAGTATGGCTTCTACGCCAACGTCAACCCGGACGTGCCGCACCCGCGCTGGAGCCAGGCCACCGAGCGGCGGCTGGGTCAGGGCGGGCTGTTCGCGCCGCGCCTGAAGACGCAGCCGTTCAACGGCTACGCCGAGCAGGTGGCGGGGCTGTACGCCGGCATGGACCTGCGGCGCTTTTACTGACGTGGACCGCTGGCTGCGCGCGGCCAAGCCCTGGGCCTTGCTGCTGCTGGCGGCCCCGGCGGCGTGGCTGTGGGGGCTGGCGCTGGCCGACCGCCTTGGCGCCAACCCGGCCGAGGCGCTGATCCGGGGCCTGGGCCTGTGGGCGCTGCGGCTGCTGTGGCTGACGCTGCTCGTCACGCCGCTGCGGCAGCTGACCGGCTGGCCGGCGCTGGCCGGCTGGCGCCGCGGCCTGGGGCTGTGGGCGTTCGGCTACGCGCTGCTGCACCTGCTGGCGTACGCGTGGCTGGATCAGGGCGGCGACCTCGCCGCGATCGCGCGCGACGTTGCGCAGCGGCCGTTCATCCTCGTCGGCGCGGTGGCCGTGCTGCTGCTGGTGCCGCTGGCGGCGACTTCGTTCGACGCCGCGATCCGGCGCCTCGGCGCGCGGCGCTGGCGCGCGTTGCACCGGCTGGTGTACGCGGTGGCGCTGCTCGCGCTGCTGCACTGGTTCTGGATGCGCAGCGGCAAGCGCCTCTGGGGCGAGGTGGTGGTGTATGGCGCGCTGCTGGCGCTGCTGCTCGGCTGGCGGGTGCGCGCGGTGGTCAGTCGAGCGCGAGCGCGCGCTCCTGCCGCCACAGGTCGGCCACCGTCTCGCGCGCGCGGATGAGCTGCGCGCGCGCGCCGCTGACAAGCACCTCGGCGGCCTTGCTGCGCGTGTTGTAGTGGCTGGCCATGCTCATGCAGTAGGCGCCGGCCGAGCCGACCGCAAGCCAGTCGCCCGGCTGCGCGGCCAGCTCCCGGTCACGCCCGAGCCAGTCGCCGCTCTCGCACACCGGGCCGACCACGTCCCAGGTCAGCGCCGGGGCGTCGGGGCGTGGCCGCACGGGGGCGATGGCGTGGTAGGCCTCATACATGGCCGGGCGCGGCAGGTCGTTCATTGCCGCGTCCACGATCAAAAAGTTTTTGGCCGCGCCGGGCTTGGTGTAGAGCACCTGGGTCACGCAGATGCCGGCGTTGCCCACCAGCGAGCGGCCCGGCTCCAGCAGCAGGCGGCGCCGGCCATAGCCGCGCGCGTCCAGGCGCGCCAGCATCGCCTGCCACAGCGCATCCGCGGCGGGGGGCTGCTCGCCGTGGTATTCGATACCCAGGCCGCCGCCCAGGTCCAGGTGGTGCAGGGGGATGCCCGCGGCCTCGATCGCCTCGACCAGGTCGAGCACGCGGTCCAGCGCATCCAGATAGGGGCCGATGTTGGTGATCTGCGAGCCGATGTGGCAGTCGATGCCCACCACCGACAGGCCGCTCAGACTGGCGGCGTGGCGGTAGGCGTCCAGCGCCTCGTCGTGCGCAATGCCGAATTTGTTGCCCTTGAGCCCGGTGGAGATGTAGGGGTGGGTCTGCGCGTCCACGTCCGGGTTGACGCGCAGGCTGACGGGCGCGCGCACGCCCAGCTCGCGTGCCACGGCGTCCAGCTCGTCCAGCTCGGCGCGGCTTTCGACGTTGAAGCAGCCGATGCCGACCTGCAGCGCGCGGCGCATTTCGGCGCGGGTCTTGCCCACGCCCGAAAAGACAATGCGCTCGGGCGGCGCACCAGCGCGCAAGGCGCGCTCCAGCTCGCCGCCGGAGACGATGTCGAAGCCGCAGCCGGCCCGCGCGAACACCTCCAGGATCGCGAGCGTGGAGTTGGCCTTCATCGCGTAGCAGATGAGCGCGTCCCGCCCCTGTAGCCCGCGCTGGTAGGCCGCCACCGCCGCGCGCATGGCCGCCACCGAGTACACGAAGAGTGGCGTGCCGTACTCGCGAGCCAGATCGGCGACGCGCAGCCCTTCGACCCACAGCTCGCCGTCGCGGTAGGCAAAATGGGGGGCGTAGGGCAGCGTCAAGGGGCCTTTCTGGCCACATCCCGACAGGGTCATGGCCAGCACGGCCGCCCAGACGGCCAGACGCGGTCCTACAATGCGCCGACTTCTTTGCATGCGGGCGATTGTAGTGATGACCGATCTCGAATACCTGGACCGGGCCGAGGCGGCCCTGAAGGCGGTGGAGCTCAACTGCGACCGCCTGAACGAAACCACCGATGCGGACATCGACAACCAGCGCGTGGGCGGCATGATCACGCTGACCTTCCGCAACGGCAGCCAGATCGTGATCAATCTGCAAAAGCCCCTGCACGAGATTTGGATGGCGTCGCGCTCCGGCGGCTACCACTACCGTTTCGACGGCCAGCACTGGATGGACACCAAGGGCGCGGGGGAGTTTTTTGCCCACCTCTCGCGCGAGGCGTCGGCGCAGGCGGGCGTGCCGCTGACGTTTACGCCATAACCCGCCGCCCCGCACCTCTCCGTGACTCGGGGGCGGGGGCTTACTGCCGGAACAGATCTAGGATGCTGCGCTTTTCCCGCGGGTCGGCCCCACCGTCGGGGGGCGCATCGCCCGAAGGCAGACTGACTGCATCGCCAAAGCCCAGGCGTTTGACGTAGCTGCCGTCCGCGTATTCGTCATACACCCAGTCGCCGTTCACGAACGCGACGCCCGAGGGCGGGGTGAGCTCGTGCACGGGCGTGTTGCGCAGGGCCTGACCCATGAAGTCGATCCAGATCGGCAGCGCCAGCGCCCCGCCCGTGGCCCGCCGCCCCAGGTTGCGCGGCGTGTCGTAGCCCAGCCAAGCCGCCGCGGCCAGCGTCGGGTGAAAACCCACGAACCACGCGTCCTGCGCATCGTTGGTGGTGCCGGTCTTGCCGTACAGATCCGGACGCTTGAGCGTCGCTTGCGCCCGCGCGGCGGTGCCGGATCGGGTGATTTCGTTGAGGAGCTGCCCCATCAGAAAGGCATTGCGCTCGGGCAGGGTGCGGTTGGCCTCGTCCGGGGCCTGCGGCGGCACCTCCAGCAGCAGCCGCCCATTGGGGTCGGTGATGCGGGTGATCAGCACCGGCGGCAGGTAGTGTCCTCCGTTGGCGAACACGCCGTAGCCGGCCGCCATTTCCAGCGGCGTCACGGACCCCGCGCCCAGTGCCATGGTCAGGTAGGGCGGATGCTTGGCGGGGTCCAGCCCAAAGCGGGTGATCCACTGCTGTGCCGACTGGGTGCCGACGGCCCGCAGCACATGGATCGACACCATGTTCTTGGACTTGGCCAGCGCCGTGCGGATGGCCATCGGCCCGTCGTACTGTCCGTCGTAGTTTTTGGGCTCCCAGGGTTTGCCGCCCGTCACACTGGCCGGGAAGAACAGTGGCGCGTCATTCGCAACCGTCTGCGGCATGATGCCCTTTTCCAGAGCGGCCGAGTAGACGAAGGGCTTGAAGCTGGAGCCCGGCTGGCGCTGCGACTGCGTGACGCGGTTGAACTTGTTGCGCTCGAAGTCGAAGCCGCCGACCAGCGCGCGGATACCGCCGTCGCGCGGATCGACGGCGACGAAGGCCGCCTCCACCTTGGGGGTCTGGGTCAGATACCACCCCTGCGCCCCCTTGACGATGCGCACGACGGCCCCGGGGCGCAGCTTCAGGTGGGGCGGGGCGTTGTCGCTCAGTCCCGAGCGCACCGACTCCAGCCCCTCGCCAGTGATTTCGATCGGCGTGTCGTCGCCGCGCACCACGACCACTTTGCGCGGGTCGGCCGACAGCACCACGGCGGTCAGCAGCGGCTCGTTATCCGGCACGGCGGTCAGCGCATCGTCGATGGCCGCCTCGCGGGCGGCGGGATCGGCCGGCAGGTCGATGAAGCGCTCCGGCCCACGGTAGAACTGGCGCCGTTCGAAGTCCAGAATGCCCTGCCGCACGGCGCGCCAAGCCGCGCGCTGCAGGGCCGGGTCGATGGTGGTGTGGACCTTCAGACCGGCGGTGTAGGCGTCTTCGCCGTAGCGCTCGACGATGGTCTGGCGCACCATCTCGGCGATGTACTCGGCGTGGATGGCCTGCTCGGCATCGTAGCGGCGCAGGCGCAGCGGCTCCTCGCGCGCGGCCTGGGCCTCGGCGGCGGTGATGAAGCCGTTTTCCAGCATCCGGTCGATGATGTAGAGCTGGCGCGCCCGGGCTCGTTTGGGGTTGCTGATCGGGTTGTACGCCGACGGCGCTTTGGGCAGGCCGGCCAGCATGGCCGCTTCAGCGATGGTCAGGTCCTTGAGCGACTTGCCGAAATACGTACGCGCCGCCGCTGCAAAGCCGTACGAGCGGTGGCCCAGAAAGATCTGGTTCATGTAGATCTCGAGGATCTGCTCCTTGGTGAGCATGTGCTCGAGCTTGAAGGTCAGCAGCACCTCGTAAATCTTGCGCAGGTAGCTCTTTTCGCTGGACAGATAGACGTTGCGCGCCACCTGCATGGTGATGGTGGAGGCGCCCTGGCTCTTGGCTTCGCCCAGGTTGGCCAGCGCCGCGCGCAGCAGGCCCCGGTAGTCAATGCCGTTGTGCTCGAAGAAGCGCGCGTCCTCGATGGCCAGCACCGCGTTGATCATCACCGGCGGGATGTCCTCGAACGGCACGAGGTTGCGCCGCTCCTCGCCAAACTCGGCCAACAGCGAGCCGTCGCGCGCGTACACGCGCAGCGGCAGCTTGGGGCGGTAGTCCGTCAGCTCGCTGACGTCGGGCAGGTTGGGGTAGGCCATCGCCAGGCCAAGGGCGACCAGCATCGCTGCGGCCAGCCCCGTGCCCAAGACGACCGTCAGCGCCCCCCACAGCATCCGGCGCCAACCCGATTGGGGCGCGGGCTTGGGC